>DASXBS010000252.1:0-24635 GCA_036491555.1 Casimicrobiaceae bacterium | reverse complement strand
CGGTCCCGATCATCGGCATGCCCCATCACGACAACCACGCCTGGTTCTCGTTTGCCGTCTCCCCCTTCGCGCGCAGCGATTCCCCGGTAATGATCACGGTGCTCGACGGCACCGGCGACTCCGGGGCGATATCGCTCTATGTCGCGCAATCCGGGACGATGCGCCTCGTCCGTTGCAACCGCAGCGTGTTCGATTCGCTCGGAACCTATTACGGCGTGATCAGCTCGACCCAGGGCGGTTGGACGTGGCTGTCCAGCGAAGGCCGTTACATGGGCGCAGCGGCCTATGGCGAATCCGACCGCGCGTCCAACCGGGTCTACGGACGATTGCGCGACATTCTCAGCCTCGAGGCCAACGGCGAGGTTCTGCTCAACCGCGACCTCGCCAACTGGCCGCGCAACTTGTTCGACCGGCCGTATACCGACGCGCTGACGAGCATTCTGGGCGCCCCGGTAGCATCGAAGGACATGTGGAACCCGGACCGGGTGCTGCGCGTGGAGGACATCCGCCATCGACCCGACACGCAGGACCGCCTGGACAAGGCCGCGGCGACGCAGCTCGTGTTCGAGGACGCGCTGGTGCACGTGGTCGATCATTTCATCCGCAGCACCGGGAGCGATCGGCTGGTGCTCACCGGTGGCACCGCGCTCAACGCCGTCGGCAACATGCGCCTGCTCGAACACTTCGACGAAGCGTATTACCAGCGCGTGCTGGGCAAGCGCACGCGGCTGCACATCTGGATCCCGCCGGTTCCGAACGACGCCGGTGTCACGCTCGGCGCGGCGTACATGTTCTCCTACCTCGCGGGCGCGGGCGTCGGTGAGCCGATGCAACATGCGTTCTACTGCGGCACCGCCCCGACCCGCTACGGCTTGGAGCGCGCACTCGCCGCTGCGCACGACGTGCGCTGGATGCGCCTCGGCGATATCAGCGCCTCGGGTCACCGCGACGCAATCGCCGACCTGATGGCGTTCCTCACCGAGCGTGAAGGCATCATCGCGGTATTCCAGGGCGCCGCCGAGACCGGCCCGCGCGCGCTTGGCCATCGCTCGGTGCTGGCCAATCCGTGCAATCCGCGCACGCGCGAAGTGCTCAACGACCGGGTCAAGTACCGGGAGGCGATCCGGCCGCTAGCGCCGATGATGACGCTGCAGGCGGCGCGCCTGTGGTTCGAGCTATCCGACGGCGCATCCGACGACGATTACAACGCTTACAACTACATGGTGCTGACGGCGCGCGCCAGGCCCTCGGCGCGCGCGCGCATTCCGGCGGTGATCCACGCCGACGGAACGGGAAGGCTGCAGATCGTGCGTCAGGCTACCGATCCACTCATGCACGCATATCTGAAGGCGCTGGGGCGCCGCATCGGTGTCGAGGTGGCGGTCAACACCTCGTTCAACGTCGCCGGACCGATCGCGCAGACGCCGCAGCACGCCATCGACACCTTGCGGCGCTCGCGGGGCATGGATGCGGTGCTCATGTTTACCGACGAAGGCGACGTCTATGCGCTGTGGCACGGCGATGCCGGTCAGAGTGCCGGCAGGGCGCGCTTCCGTCACTGGCTCGCCGAATGGCAGGAGCAGTGCGTCGACAATCCCCAGCTTGCGCAGGCCTGAGCAGCGCGATGGTCGTTTTGGATCGGCTGGCTCGTTGCCCGAAAGATCGAAGCAGGCGATAATTACGGTTTGCCCGCAAGTCCTCCGGAAAGCCCTCCCGCCGGCCGGGCTTTCGACAAACCATTCTTTCCAAAAAGCGATGTCAGGCGCTCTCGCCGGAAAAGTCGCGCTGGTCACCGGCGCAGCCCGCGGCATCGGCCGCGCCATCGCGCGCAAGCTGGGTTCGGAGGGCGCCGATCTCGCGGTGAATTACTACAACAGCCACAGCGAGGCCGAAGCGCTCTGCGCAGAGCTGCGCGCGTCTGGCCGGCGTGCCATTGCGGTGCAGGGTAGCGTTGGCGTGCCCGACAGCGTCAGCGAGATGTTCGCCGAGATCGCCCGCCATTTCGACCGCGTCGACATCGTCGTCAGCAATGCCGCGTCAGGCGTGCTCAAGCCGGCGATGGAGATGTCGCTCAAGCACTGGCGCTGGTGCATGGAGACCAACGCGTTCGCGCTCGACCTGCTGGCGCAGCACGCGGTTCCGCTGATGAGTGGCGGCGGACGCATCATCGCCATGTCGAGCCTAGGTGCACAGCGGGCGATGCCTGACTACGGCTTCATCGGCGCCTCGAAGGCGGCGCTGGAATCGCTGGTGCGCACGCTTGCGCAGGAGCTCGGAGCCAAGAACATCCGCGTCAATGCCATAAGCGCGGGAGTGGTCGACACTGACGCGCTGCAGTACTTCCCCAATCGCGACCAGCTCCTGTCGAACTTCGCGGCGCGCGCACCGGCGGGACCGGTGCTCACCCCTGATGACGTCGCGGGCGCGGTCTATCTGCTGTGCCTTCCGGAAGCGGCAATGATCACCGGACACACGCTGGTGGTCGATGGCGGCTTCTGCATCTCCGGGTGAGCACGATGACGCCCATGCTCAACGACTCAGGTCTGACCGGCAAGGTCGCGGTGGTGACCGGCGGCAGCCGAGGCATCGGCCGCGCGATCGTCGAATTGCTCGCGGCCCAAGGCGCCGACGTGACGTTCTTCTTCCGCGACAACGCGACCGCCGCTGCCGAGGTTTCGGCGAGCGCAAGTCGCCTCGAGGGTGCGCTTCCGGTCGCTCACCAGCAGGTCGACGTGCGCGATGCCGCGGCGTGCGCCGCCGCGGTCGAGCGCGTCGCCGAGCGCGCGGGCCGCGTCGACATCCTGGTCAATAACGCCGGGGTCATTCGCGACAACCAGCTCGCCGCGATGGACGACGAGGACGTCGAGCTGGTGCTCGATACCAACGTCGGCGGCGTGTTCAACATGGCGCGCGCGGTGGTGCCGCACATGATCGTGCAGCGTTCCGGCAAGATCATCAACCTGTCGTCGGTGTCGGGAGAGAAGGGCGGCCGCGGCCAAAGCAACTACGCTGCGAGCAAAGGGGCGGTAAACGCGTTCACGCGTGCGCTCGCGGTCGAGCTCGCGCCGCGCAAGATCACGGTGAACGCGGTCGCGCCGGGTGTGATCGAGACCGAGATGTCGGAGGCGGTGCGTGACATGGCGGGGGGCGAGGTGAGCTCGCGCATCCTGCTCAAGCGCTATGGGAAGGCGGAGGAAGTCGCGTATGCGGTTGGCTTTCTCGCGTCGCGCTATGCAGACTACGTGACCGGACAGATTTTCGCCGTCGATGGCGGCTTCAAAATGGAGTGAAAAAAAATGGCACTCAGCGAGATCAGCCAGGAAGAGATCAAGGCGGTGTATCCGAAGGTCGCGGAAACAATGGCCGACGCTCTCGGCTGCGACGTCGACGACGTCAAGCCCAACGTGTCGCTGATCGAGGACCTCGATGCCGAGTCGATCGATTTTCTCGACATGGTGTTCCGGCTGGAGCGCGCCTTCAAGATCAAGATCCCGCGCGGCAAGATCGTCGAGAACGCACGCGGCGATCTCCCGGAGTCGGAGTTCGAGCAGAAGGGCGTCGTCACCGAAAAGGGGATGGCGCAACTCCGCTCGTACCTTTCCGAAGTGCCCGCCGAGCGCTTCAAGACGCCGATGAAGGTCGCCGACATTCCGCGACTGTTTACTCCGGAGACCTTCTGCAAACTCGTGGTTCGAGCGCAGAAGGAAGCCGCGGCGGCAGCCTGAACCACCAACGGATGCATGAGCGACCATTTCTCCGCGTTTTCCTTCGTCGATCGCATCACGCTGCTCGAGCCAGGCCGGCGGGCGCGCGCGGTGTTCGCGATCCCGCATGACATCCCTGAGTTTCCGCGTGCGCTGGTGGCCGAAGCGGTCGGACAGCTCGCGGCGTGGGTCGCGATGAGCAAGATTGAATTTCGCGGCCGGCCGGTGGCGGCGCTCGCCGACGAGACGCGGTTCCACGGGGTACCGCGCCCGGGCGAGACGCTCGAGCTCGCTGTCGACATCGACGATTGCGATGACGAAGCGGTGGCTTACGGCGGTTCCGCGAGCATCGCCGGCCGACTCGTGACCGAGCTCGAACATTGCCTGGGTCCGATGCTGCCTTGCGCCGACTTCGATGCGCCGGAGGCGTTGCGCGAGCGTTTCGCGCTGCTTTGCGCCGAGGGCGCACGGCCGGGGCGCTTTCGCGGCGTGTCGCTGCAGCCCGCTGTGCACCTCGCGCACGAACCCGGACGCTCGCTGACCGCGCGGGTCGACGTGCCGCTCGACGCGCCGTTTTTTGCCGATCACTTTCCGCGCCGCGCGGTGTTTCCGGCGACGCTCATGCTCGATGCGCAGATGTGTCTCGCGCTCGAGCTGGCGGCGGAAACGGCTGCATCCTCGGCATGGACCCTGCGCCGCATGAGCAAGGTCAAGGTGCGCTCGTTCACGCTTCCCGGGCAGTCGGTCGAGCTGCGCGCGGAAGCGGCGGCGGTCGAGGCAGGCCCGCTTCGGGTCGCGCTTTCGGCGCGTTACGAAGGCAAGATCGTTTCCACCGCGCGCGTCGAGTTCGAGGATGGAGCATGAGCCGGCAACGCAGACGCGTCGCGATCACCGGCATCGGCATGGTCACGCCAGTGGGCAATGACGTCGAGAAAAGCTGGAGCGCGCTGCTCGTGGGACGCAGCGGTGCCGCACCGATCACGCTGTTCGATGCCAGCGGGTTTTCGACCCGCATCGCCGCCGAGGTCAAGGGCTTCGATCCGAGGTCGCTGGAGCCCGATCGGAAGCTGCTCAAGTTCGCCAACCGCTCGCACGGCTTTGCGCTGGGAGCGGCCGAGCAGGCGTTCGCCGACGCCGGTATTCTGCCCACCCCGGAGAGCGCCGATCGCTGGGGCTGCGCGGTGGGCACCGGCATGATGGGCGTGGCCTACGCCGACCTCGCGCGCGTGCAGACGCACTCTGCCGCCGACGGCGAGCTGCACCCCGACGCGCTACTGACCGACGATGCCGCCAACGACCCGCTGGTGTTCTGCCGCAGCCAGTCGACCGCCGGAGTGGCACTGCTGACACGTCGCTTCGGCATCCGCGGCTACGCGACCTCGGTGCACACCGCGTGTGCGTCCGGCGGGCAGGCGATCGGCACTGCGATGAAGCTGATTCGCCGCGGTGCGGTCGACTACGCGCTCGCGGGCGGCTTCGATTCGATGATCAGCCCGGTAGGCATCGGCGGCTTCTGCCTGCTCTCCGCGGTCTCGACCGACAACGACGATCCACAGCACGCGAGTCGTCCCTTCGACGTCACGCGCAATGGCTTCGTGCTCGGCGAAGGCGCCGGTTTTGTCGTGCTCGAAGAGTGGGAGTCGGCGCGCCGGCGCGGTGCACGCATCTACGCCGAGCTTGCCGGCGACGGCAATTCGCTGTCGTCGTATCGCATCACCGATTCGCCGCCCGACGGCGACGGCCCGATCCAGTCGATGCGCGCGGCCATCGCCGACGCCGGCGCGGTGCCAACCGACGTCGACTACATCAACGCGCATGGCACCTCGACATGGATGAACGACAAGAGCGAGTCGGCGGCGATCCACGCGGTGTTCGGTGAGCGTACGCTGGACGTGTCGGTCAGCTCCACCAAGAGCTCGATGGGACATTTGATCGCGGCGGCCGGCGCGGTGGAAGTTGCGGTCTGCGCGTTGACCATCCATCACGGCGCGATGCCGGTGAACGCGAATCTGGTCGAGCGCGACCCGGAATGCAATCTGAACCTGGTGGTCGGTGAGGCGCGCAAGGAACGCGTGCGCATGGCGCTGTCCAATTCCTTCGGCTTCGGCGGATCGAACAGCTGCGTGGTATTGCGCGCGCCCGACGAGGTCGATGCGCTGGACGGGGCCCGCCGACCATGAGCGCGGACACGAGCGACGCGCGCGTGGTCATCACCGGGAGCGGCGCGGTCTGTGGCTCGGGAATGAATGCCGATGCGATCATCGACGCGATCATCGGGGGACGCTCGGCGATCGCGCCAATCGCGCAATGGGACACGACGGGCTGGCCTGTTACGGTTGCTGCCGAAGTGCCCGACTTCAACCCGCGCGCGCTGGTCGAGGACCGCAAGCTGCACAAGCTGATCCGTCGCACCGACATGTTCGGCATCTATGCGGCGAGCCAGGCGATCGACGCGTCGAAGGTTACTGCCGCGCGCGATGCCATGGAGCCGGCGCAGGCGGCGCAGTTCTCCGACCGAAGCGGGCTCTACGTAGGCTCCGGAGGAGGCGCGTATAACACCCAATACGAATACTTTCCGCTGATGAGCGAGACCGGCGGCGCGCTGGGCGGCTTCGGACGCGAGCTCACCAACGTAGTCAACCCGATGTGGCTGCTACGCACGCTGCCCAACAACGTGCTCTGCCACGTCGGCATCAAGTACAACTTCAAAGGCAGCAATGCCTGCATCACCAACCACAGTTGCGGCGGAACGCTGGCGGTGATCGAGGCTGCCGAGGCGCTGCGCCGAGGGGAGGCCGACCGCGCGGTTGCGGTCGGGCACGACGCGCTGATCGAGCCGCAGATGGTGCTCTACTATCATCAATGCGGGTTGCTCGCCAGCGACACGATCCGGCCGTTCGATGCGCGGCGCGGTGGGAGTGTCTTTGGCGAGGGTGCCGGGGCGCTGGTGCTGGAAACCGAAGAGGGCGCGCGCGAGCGCGGCGCGACGGTGATGGGCGCCGTGCTGGGCGCCGGCTACGCCGGTGAAGCGCTCGGGTTGCTCGCGATACGCGATGACGGCGACGGCGTCGTCCGCGCGGTGCGCCAGGCGCTCGAAGAGGCCGAGCTCGCGCCGAGCGACATCGGCATGATCGTCACGCACGGCAACGGCACGCAGCAGTCGGATGCATCGGAAGCGGCCGCGATCCGCACCGTGTTCGGCAGCGATGTTCCGCCGGTCACCGCGTTCAAGTGGGCGATCGGGCACCTCATCGCCGCGGCGGGCATGATCGAGACCGTTCTTGCGTTGAAAGCACTCGAACGCGGCGTCGTGCCGGGAATCGCCACGCTCGCCGACGTCGATCCGGCGTGTGCGGGCATCGGCGCCAGCGCCTCGGCGAGCACGCCGCGCTCGCCGGTCGCTCTCATCATCTGCCGGGGCTTCGCGGGAACCAACGCCGCGCTGATCGTTCGCGCCGCATCGCGCGGCTGATCGCGATGGCTGCCGCCGGTACCGCGGCCGAGTCAGCGAAGCAGCCGACGCGCTGCGGCATCGACCGCGTCGAACTCGCGCGCATGGAACGCCTGCTCGCGGCCACTCCGGCCGCCGACCTGCAGCGCATGTTCACCGCGCAGGAGCTCGCCGACAGCGAGGGGCCGGGACGTATCGCCAGCCTCGCCGCGCGCTTCGCGGCCAAGGAGGCCTGCGCGAAGCTCTTTCCCCGCGAACTCGCGCTTGGCCAATTCGAACCGACGGACTTCTCGGTTGAGCGCGACTCGTACGGCGCGCCACAGATCCGCGTGGCGCCCCGCGCCCAGTCCGTGCTCGATCGTCATCGCATCCGCAACATCAGCGTGTCGCTGACGCACGACCGTACCGCGGCGTCGGCGGTCGCGCTTGCGCTGCCGGCGCACACGGAAGTTCCGCTAGCCGGCAAGCTGCTCTACCGCGTGCTGCCGTTTCGCCGCCGCGTCATTCTCGACAACCTGCGCAGGGTGTTCGGTGGAACCGTGTCCGAGGAGGAGATCGAGCGCCTCGCGCAGGCGCACTACGCGCACTGGTGGCGGCTGCTTGGTGAATTCATCCGTTTTCGCTGGCTGTCGGCGCGGCGGCGCGCGGAGCTGGTCAGCGTCGAGAACGTCGACGTCCTTGCCGGAGCGCTGGCGCGCGGGAAGGGCGTACTGATCCTCACCGGACATTTCGGAAATTTCGAGGTCGCCACAGTGGCCGGGCTCGCCGGGTTTCCGGAAATGCATGGACGCATCCACTTCGTCCGGCGCGCGATCAAGCCGCGCTGGCTCGATGAATGGGTGAACCGCCGTTTCCGGCGCGCCGGCTTCGGCGTCCTCGGCAAGCGCGGCTCGCTCGAGGCGATTCTCGAGCGCCTTTCAGTGGGCGACATCGTCGTCTTCCCCTTCGACCAGCACGCCAGCCCGCCGGACGGAATCAAGAGCGAATTCTTCGGACATGCGGCGTGGACGTTCAAGAGTCTCGCGATCATAGCGCTCAGCACCGACGCGCCGGTGCTGCCCGCGGCGGGATGGCGCGAGCCGTCCGGACGCCATGTGTTGCGCTTCGAGCCGCCGCTGGCACCGGCCGAAAGCCCGAACGTCAACGATGAGATACGGCTGAACACGCGCGCCTACAACGTTGCGCTCGAGCGGCTGGTACTGCGCCATCCCGAGCAATGGTTCTGGGTGCATCGTCGCTGGAAAACGATGCGCTGAGCGGCACGGCACCGGGTGGCCCGGACGATGGCGGGGCGCTATAATCCCATGTTTGCTGCACTGCCGCGGTCGCCTTGGCGCGATCCGCCGTAGCGCTTGCGCTGACCGACAATGTTCGACCACATCCCCAACCTGCTCGCGCCGAAGTTCTTCGTGCTCTACGCGTTCATCGCGTCGGCGGTGTTCGTGCACTATCGCGGGACCGTGCGGCATCGCTTCTACCGCCAGATCACCGACCATTCGACGTTCATGGCACCGTACAACGTGCTCATGTACATGTTCTCGGCAGTGCCCAACAAACCGTTCATCGATGTCGCGCAGTTCCCCGAGCTCAAGCCGCTGACCGACAACTGGGAAATGCTGCGCGACGAGGCGCTCAAGCTCTTCGACGAGGGTTACATCAAGGGCGCAGCGAAGTACAACGACCTCGGCTTCAACTCGTTCTATCGCCGCGGGTGGAAACGTTTCTACGTCAAGTGGTACAACCAGCCGCTGCCGTCGGCGCAGGCGCTCTGCCCCAAGACCGTTGCGCTGGTGCAGTCGATTCCCAACATCAACGGCGCGATGTTTGCGATGCTGCCGCCCGGAGGCGATCTCGGCAAGCATCGCGACCCGTTCGCGGGATCGCTGCGCTACCACCTCGGCTTGTCGACGCCGAATTCAGACAAATGCCGGATCTGGGTCGACGGGCAGGAGTATTCGTGGCGCGACGGCGAGGCCGTCATGTTCGATGAGACGTTCATGCACTGGGCCGAGAACAAGACCGACACGCTGCGCGTGATCCTGTTCGCGGACATCGAGCGGCCGCTGAAGAGCAAGATCATGTCGCGCATCAACCACTGGTTCAAGAACACGGTCATTCGCGCCAGCGAGACCAACAACGAGGAAGGCGACCGCGTCGGCGTGCTCAATCGCATATTCGGCATCGCGTACTACCTTCGCCTGCCGGGGAAGGCCCTCAAGCGCAAGAGCAAGACGGCGTACTACGTTCTGAAGTGGGCGCTGCTCGGTGGTCTCGTGGTGTGGCTGCTGGCGTGAGCGGGTGATCGCGATGCGACGGCTGGTCGGCTTTTTCTGCACCGCGCTGTGCTTCGCCGCATCGGTGTCCTGCGCGCTGGCTCAGGATGCGTATCCTTCCAAGCCGATTACGCTGGTGGTGCCGTTCCCGCCGGGAGGCGTCGCCGACATCGTTGCGCGTCCGTTCGCGGAAGCGCTCAGCCGCACGCTGAACACGCCGGTGGTGATCGACAACAAGCCGGGCGCCGGCGGCGGCATTGGGATGGGGTACGTCGCCAAGTCCAGGCCCGACGGCTACACGCTGCTGCTGGCGCTGTCGTCGATCGCAATCCTGCCGACATCGGACACGGTATCCGGGCGGGCGCCGATGTACCAGCTCGATCAGCTGACGCCGCTGGCGCGGCTGACCGCGGATCCGACGGTGCTCACGGTACGCGCCGATTCGCCATGGAAGACGCTCGACGACTTCATCACCGACGCCAAGAAAAGACCGGGCGGCATCGCCTACGGCTCGTCGGGCAACTACGGCACCATGCACGTCCCGATGGAAATGTTCGCGGGCGCGGCCGGCATCAAGCTGCTGCATGTGCCCTACACCGGCGCCGGGCCGGCGGTGATCGGCTTGTTGAGCGGAAACATCGAGGCGATAGCGTCGGGGCCGTCGACGGTGATCCAGCATGTCAAGGCGGGCAAGCTCCGCGTGCTCGCATCGTGGGGCGACAAACGACTAGCATCGCTGCCCGAGGTTCCGACCTTCGTCGAACTGGGCTACGACGCGGTGTTTTTCCAGTGGTCGGGGTTGTTCGCGCCCGCAGGAACGCCGGAACCCGTGCTGACCCGGCTCGCAGCGGCTGCCAAGGTCGCCGCCGCCGATCCCCGTTTCGTCGGCGCCCTGGCGGCGGTGGACACCCCCGTCCAGTACCTGGACGCCGCCGACCTTCAGCGCTTTCTCGACGCCGACGCCAAGAAGCTGGGCGACGTCGTGCGTCGCATCGGCAAGGTCGAGTAGCGCAAAGACCGGCCCCGCGCTGCCATCGGGGCATGGAACTTGCTGGCGATGTGGGGGTTAGAACAATCCCGCGACGCCGGTGACATGATCGCAACCGATCGGCCACGCGGCACGCTGTGCGGCCGCCGATGACCTTCTCCGACATAGCCGCCGTGCTGGCGGACAATGTGCCGCTGGCGGTCTGCCTGCTCGGGTTGATGGCTGCCGCAGGGGGCTTCGTCGCGTTGCTCGACCGCCGCCGCTCCCGGCTCGCCGGCAGTGCCGTGCTGGGCCGCGCCCGCGCATCGGGTTACGTCGCCAGCGCGTCTCGCGAGCGTCCGGGCACCGAGCTCAAGCGCACTCGCGAGGCGCTGCGCACCACCGAACAGCAACTGCGCCTGATCACCGACAGCGTCCCGGCGATGATCGTCTACTACGATCGCAATTTCATCTGCCGCTTCGCTAACTCGCAGTACGCGCAGTTTTTCGGGTTCACGGTCGACGCGATAATCGGGAAGCATCTATCCGAAGTCATCGGCGCGCAGAGCTACGAGACGACCGCCGCGCATTTCCAGCGCGTGCTCGCCGGCGAAGCGGTGAACTACGAGCGCTCGCATTGTAGAGCTGACGGCAAGCGACGCTATATACGCGTTGCGTTCGTACCGGAGAACGACCGCGATGGCGCGGTGAAGGGCAGCTATGCTCTGGTGACCGACGTCACCGCGCATCGCGACGCCGAGGAGGCCATCCGCTCGCATGCGCTTCGCCAGGAGGCGATCGCGATTTACGGACAATACGCGCTGGAAACGCGAGACATCGACAAGCTCATCGCCAACGCCGCCGCGATCATCACCTCGGGACTCGACGTGACGCATTCGGCGGTCTACCGGCTGGGCACGCCGGGCGATCCGCTGCAGCAGATCGCCGGGGTAGGGTTCAGGCCCGGACCACCGGCGACGGTGGCCCTTGACTCCGCGACCGGCCAGGCGCTCGGATCGGCGAGCGCAGGGGTGTTCGATGCCGATGCAGCGGCGAGCGCATTGGTGCCGCATCTCGCCGCCGAAGGGATAAGGAGCGGGGTCGAGATCGCGATCCCGACCTCCGACGGTCCCTTCGGCGTGCTCGGCGCGTACAGCCGCTCGCGCAACGCATTCGGCAGGGACGATGCGAGCTTCCTGACCGCGATCGCGACCTCACTGGGCACGGCCATCGGCCGCAAGCGCTCGGAGGAACGCCTCGCCTACGTTGCGCAGTTCGATTCTCTGACCGGGCTTCCCAACCGGACGCTGTTTCGCGATCGCCTCAGCCAGGCGATGTCGCGTGCCGAACGCAGCGGCAGCCCGCTGGCGCTGATGCTGCTCGATCTCGACCGTTTCAAGGAAATCAACGACACGCTTGGACATCGCGCCGGCGATCGCCTGCTGCAAGCGGTCGCCGAGCGGCTCACCGCGATACTGCGCACGATCGATACGGTAGCGCGCCTGGGGGGCGACGAATTCACCGTGATCGTCGAGGACGCGCAAAGCGTGGAGAACGTCACACGCATCGCCGAGAAGGTCGTCGGGGCGCTCGCCGGGCCATTTCCGCTCGACGACCAGGAGTACTACCTGACCGTGAGCGCCGGCATCACCATGTATCCGCAGAACCCCGGCGACATCGAGACGCTGATCATGAACGCCGACGTCGCGATGTACGACGCCAAGGACAAAGGCAAGAACAACTTCCAGTTCTATCGTAGCGAGATGAACGCGCTCAAGCAGGAGCGCATGAGCCTCGAAGGCCAGCTGCGCAGAGCGGTGGAGCGCGGCGAGCTGTTCGTGCTCTACCAGCCGCAGATCGATTTGCGCACGAACACGGTGGTCGGCGCGGAGGCGCTGCTGCGCTGGAGGCACCCCGAGCTAGGGCTCGTCGAACCCAGTCGCTTCATTCCCATTGCCGAGCAGAGCAACCTCATCCTGCAGATCGGCAAATGGGTCCTACGCACCGCGTGCGCGCAAAATCTCGCCTGGCAACGCGCCGGCATGCCGACGGTTCGCGTGGCGGTCAACGTCTCGGCGCGGCAGTTTCGCGCCGGACTGCTCGACACCGTCGCCTCGGCGCTCGCCGACACCGGGCTGGCGCCCGATTGCCTCGAGCTCGAAATCACCGAGGGACTGCTGATCGAAGATCCGAAGGCTGCCAGCGACGTGCTTGCCAAGCTCAAGGCGCTCGGCGTTCATGTCGCCATCGACGACTTCGGGCTGGGATATTCGAGTCTGAGCTATCTCAAGCACTTTCCGCTGGACAGCCTCAAGATCGACCGCGGCTTCGTGCATGGTCTTTCGATCGATGCCGACGACGCCGCGATCGCACGCGCCATCATCGCGCTCGCGCACAGCCTCGAGCTCAAAGTCGTTGCCGAAGGCGTCGAGACCACGCAGCAGCTCGCTTTCCTGCGCGAGCACAAATGCGATGCCGTCCAGGGTTTTCTTTACGGCGCGCCGGTCGACGCCGAGGAAATGGGCGCGCTGCTGGCCGGTGGCGTGTGCGTCGACGCCTGACTCGCGCGCTACGGCAGCAGGAGTGCTATCGCCGGAGGTCGTCGACGATCCAGAGGACGAACGCGACGGCGATGCCGCCCCACACGATCGCCATCATCGTCGATTCGGTGTAGTACTTCCACATCAGCGCGTTGATGGAGCAAAGGAGCACGACCATCAGCTTCAGAAGCCGATTGCCGACTGCACCGTAGGTTGCTGATTGCGCCATGGAGGTGGGACTCGCCGCTATCCTTGGTGGAGTGTGACATCATCGCCGCACCCGTTGCAACGTTCCCGATTCAAGTTGCCGGGGAATGGCGCGACATGGCATCGCAATAGCAACAACGTCGATCACCGAGCGTCAGGATTCGCGTTCGGCGAGCCAGTGCGACGAATGCGTCGACGTGCCTTCGACCAGGTATTGCTTCGCGCGCCGCTGGATCTCGCGGTCGGCGACGCTCACGCGCTCGTGCTGACGAAGATGCTCCAACCATGATTCGTCCATGAAGGTCTCGATGAAACGCGTCGGGTCCTCCGAGTCATGAAACAGCTGCCAGAAATACGCGCCGTTGCGGCGGCGCATCTCGCGCAGGCCCTGCATCGCGGTGACAAAATCCGCGCGCTTGTCCGGCTGGACCCGATAGTTGATGGTGACCAGGACCGGCACGTCGGGCTCCGGCACTTCGGCCAGAACCGGGAGCGGCCAATCCATGGAAGGCGAAAAATCGAGTACCTCGTGCTCTCCGAGCTTGAAGCGCCAGGTGAGCACCACGGCGAGCACCATTCCGAGCGCCGCCGCGGCGAGCGTGCGCGGAATGCCGATGTGCGTCGCCACCTGTCCCCAAAGAATGCTGCCTAGGGCCATTCCGCCCATGAATACCACCACGAACGCCGCGAGCCCGCGGGCGCGTACCCATGGCGGCAGCGTCGTCTGAGCGGACACCTGCAGCGCGGAAAGTATCGAGATCCAGGCGACGCCGGTCGCCAGCATGGCGAGCGCGAGCAGGCCGATGTTCTGGACGTACCCGAGCGCGAGCGCGGCGATTGCGTAGAGCACGCTTGCACCCGCGACCAACGCGTCGCGCGAGACCCTCGACCGAACGCGCGGCAGCAGCATCGCTCCGCCGACGGCGCCGAGTCCGATGCAGGTGAGCAGGAGGCCGTAGGTCTCGGGGCCGCGTCCGAGCTCGCGACGCACGATCAGCGGGAACAGAGACCAGGTCGCGCTCGCGAACACAAAAAATGCCGCGCCGCGGATGAGCACGACCTGAAGCGCACGCGTATGCATGACAAAGCGCATTCCGACACGCATCGCGCTGAAAAAGCGCTCCGCGGGCAGCGTGCTCTTGTGATGCTCGCGTTGCCAGCGCGCGAGCACCGCCAGAATGCCGATATACGACAGTGCGTTGAGCAGGAATACCAGCCAGGCGCCGACCGCCGCAACCAGAACACCGGCGATCGCCGGTCCGATCGCCCGCGACACGTTGATGGCAATGCTGTTCAAGGCGACCGCAGTCGGCAACTCGTCGGGCCCGACAAGGTCCGGAACGATCGCCGACCATGCCGGCATCATCAGGGCGCCGCCGACGCCCAGCGCGAAGATGAATCCGATCAAGCCCCACGCGGTCGTCAGCTCGAAAAACGTGCAAACGGCCAGCGCGCCCGCGACCACCAGCAGATAGACCTGGATGCCGATCAGCAGGCGGCGGCGATCGATGATGTCGGCGAGGGCGCCGGCGGGCAGCGCGAGCAACATGAGCGGAATGCCGTCCGCGGCCTCCACCAGCGCCACCATCGACGGCGACGAGGAAAGCGACGTCATCAGCCACCCCGCGCCGACGTCCTGCATCCAGGTGCCGACGTTCGAGACGATGGTCGCTATCCACAGATTGCGGAACAGCGTGTGCCGCAGAGGGCTCCAGGCCGACGCCGTTGCTCGCGGATCTGCGGGCTGTGCGCTCATGGCTTTCTGCGCAGCGTCGATGGGGTCGGGAGCGGCACCGCCCTCACCGCGGTTCGCGGCGTCTAGCGGCCGGGCTCCTCGCCGGCACGGCTCGCCTCGAAAAGGAACCACGCGCGCCGCTCGGTCTCGTCGATCCAAACTTCGAGCAGGCTTGCGGTGGCAACGTCGCCGTGCTCGTCGCACACGCCGTGCGCAGAACGCATGCGGTCACCGAGCTGGGCGTTGTCGTCTCGCAACTCGGCGAGCATGTCCAGCGGCGTGACATAGTCGGCGTCGTTATCGGGCACGCGTTGCAAACGCGCAATGTGACCTATAGAGCGCAACGTCGTCCCACCGACCTTGCGAATGCGTTCGGCAATC
The DNA here is from genome assembly GCA_036491555.1 of Casimicrobiaceae bacterium. Taxonomy (GTDB): domain Bacteria; phylum Pseudomonadota; class Gammaproteobacteria; order Burkholderiales; family Casimicrobiaceae; genus PALSA-1003. The sequence goes on along the minus strand of DASXBS010000252.1, from coordinate 9,377 downwards.
GGATCGGTCATGGCGAATAGCTGATCGGCCTGCTCGTCGAGCAGGAGGTGGTAGTCGCGGAAATGCGGCCCCGACATGTGCCAGTGGAAGTTCTTGGTCTTCAGATAGAGAGCGTAAATGTCGGCGAGCAACGCGTTGAGCGCGGCCGGGATGTCGCGCCGTGCCTCCGCTCCCAGGCTGCTCGGCGGATTGGTCTTCGAAGCCCTGCGCGATGCGGATGCATTCTTTTTCATGACGATTCTCCTCAGGCTACCGCTGCATGTCCTTCTTCACCTTCTCCAGTACATCGATCAATCCGTTGACGCCAGTCTTGGTCAGACCGCGCTTGTCGACCTCGAAATCGATCAGCAATCGCTTTTTGTCATCCGAAATGTGGCAGGTGATGGTTCCGCTCTTGCCGAGATCGAACGATGTTTTTTTGTCCGCCATGACGTCGAATCCGAAGGATCGGTGGATTTTGGAATATAAGGAGTCTGGAATGCGGTGTCTATCGTTTCGATCGTGCAACGGTCGAGCAGGGGTCGAACCGCGGAGTGAAGGACTCACGAAAGGCCGGGTGCCAGCGTACCTGTAGATTTGCAGCAGATCATGGACAACGGCGGCTGCAACGGGTAGAACGAATCCCTGCTTTCGCCTTTTTGCTCTTCTTCAGGCGCGGCGGTGGGGCGCCCTGGGTCGAATGCCTGCACGCGCCGGGCCTTTCGTAATGGAAGATCAGTTGAATTCATTGTTCAGGACGCGTCCTGCGCGCGCGTCGCGGTGTCGGCGCTCGAGCAGCATGCATGACGTCCAATGTAAACTTCGGGAGCGAATCATGGGTAAAAGATGGTTGTTGGTGGCGGTCATCGCCGTCCTCGCCGCAGGCATCGCGTATGCGCAGCAGTATCCGATACTCGACGCGGTCGCCGGCAAGGTGATCCAGAAGTACCAGGGCTCATCGTGCGAGCAGTTGTGGCAGGCCAAAGGCGCGCCGAAGTCTCCGGAAGAGCAGCGTGTTCTCGGACTGTTGAAAAGCGATCCGCAAATGCGCGCGGCTTTCATCAACAAGGTGGCTGCGCCCATCGCCAACAAGATGTTCGAGTGCGGGATGATTCCGTGATGCAACGCCGAGTGGGAGAGCCGGTCATGTCGCAGCAGAGCAATCGAAGGCGCCGGTGCGGCGGTGCGCTGACACTGATGGTTGGCCTCCTCGGCGTCGCCGCGGTCGCGGCGCAGACGACTGCGCCCGCGGCGAAATCGGCCGCGCCCGCCAAGGCGACCAAGTCAGCCAAGCCCGCCGCCTACAAGCCGGTGATCGAGCCGCGCGCCATGGATTTGCTCAAGGCGATGAGCGCGCGCTTGGCGGCAGCCAAGTCGATGTCGTTCACGGCGACGGTCGGGTACGAGTTTCCCAGCAAGCTCGGTCCACCCATCGCTTACTCGGTGCGCTACGACGTGACGATGCAGCGGCCGGACAAGCTTAAGGTGATTATTCCCGGGGATGGGCCGGCGTCCGAGTTCTACTACGACGGCAAGACGATGATGGCTTATGCGCCGGCCGAGAACCTCGTTGCGGTTGCGGACGCACCGCCGACCGTCGATGCTGCATTGATGGCTGCGTACGACAACGCAGCGATCTTCTTCCCGTTCACCGATCTGCTCGTAAGCGATCCTTCCGTCGTACTCAACGACGGCACGGTCCTGGCCTTCTACATCGGACTGTCCGGTGTGGTAGGTGGTGCGAAGACGGATATGGTGGCGTGGGCCAACAAGGACGTATTCCTGCAGGTCTGGATCGGCGTCGACGACAAGCTCCCGCGAAGGGTTCGCGCCGTCTATGCAGCCGACCCGTTGCAATTGCGCAACGATCTCGAACTCTCGAACTGGCAACTCGATTCGACGATCGCCGCAGACGCGTTTACGTCGCCAAAGGCGCTCGCGGCGCCGCGGATTGCCATGAAGAGCCCGACCTCGAAACTCCCGTCGAACATCAAGCCGCTGGTCAAGATGTCCCCGGCGCCGAAGCCGCAGCCGAAGTCCCCCTGATCGGAGGTTTACGAATGAAAACGATCGTCAACGTCACGGCCGCGCTGATCGCCGGTTCGGTCGCCCTCGGGAGCGGTCCGGCGGCCGGGTGGGCATCGGCCAATCGCGCGGGCGGCAGTACATCTCACTCGTACGGCTCGACCAGCCACGAGAACCGCTACGGCGGGAGCTCCACGCACGAGGCCGGCGAGGGCACCGAGCACACCAATGCCTACGGGGGCAGCACGGCGCACGCGGAGGGCGGCGGCACCGAGCACACCAACGTCTACGGTGGAACGACCGCGGGCGCGTACGGCACCGGCGCCGTGCATACCTATCCGAGCGGCGCGACGGCGTATCACCCGCCGGGGTATCCGGCGGCCTATCCGACGTATCCCGCGTATCACCCACCGGTCGCCGTGCCTTATTACGCAACCACCTGCGCGGGCTGCGCCGCCGCCGCCGGCGCGGTCGTCGGCGTGGCGGCGGGCGCCGCGGTCGCGTCGGCCAACAGCTCAGCAGCGACTTCGAATGCCTACGCAGCGGGAGTTGCCACGGGCAGCGCCAACACCGCAGCGGCGACGGCGAACGCGTACAACGCCGGCGTTGCCACCGGCGTCGCTGCGGCAGCCGGGGCGCCACCCGGGAATTACACCATGGGCGTCAACTACGCGGCCGTCCCGGCGGGCGCCGCAATGATCAACAAGAACGGCACGACGTACTACCTCAGCGGCAACACCTGGTTCCAGCCCGCGTACGGTGCCAATGGCGTCTACTATCAGGTGGTTCCGACGCCTTGAACGCACGCCTTTTCGACGACGCGGTGCGTGAGGACCGGGTTCGCGCCTGTCCCGACGGCAACTTGCCCATCGAAGCCGATTACAATCGAGCATTCTGACGCATTGCCCGGGAGGGCGTTCGATGCGCCACAAGCGCTTGATCGGGGTGGGATCGTGAGCTCATCGCAAGCACCACAGATGATCGCTTGCGCCGACTGCGATCTGTTGCAGCACGTTCCGCCACTGTCGCCCGGGGCGAAGGCGCGCTGTCCCCGCTGCGGATGCGTGGTTGCGAAGCGGCCGTCGGGCCCGAAGGACCTCCCGCTGGCGCTCGCGTTCGCAGCGGCAGTCACCTTCATCCTCGCCAACGCCGTGCCCCTCATGGATCTCTCGGTCGTCGGCCGCACTGCAAGCACGACGATCGTCGGTGGTGCATACCAGATGTGGCTTGAGGACGAACGCATTACCGGCGCGCTCGTCACGTTTTGCGCGGTCATCGCTCCCGGTGGCTACATTGCCTTCATGCTGACGATCCTGCTCGCCACCCGACGCTCACCGGTGCCGCACTGGGCTGGCGAGCTGCTGCGCTGGGCGAACCATTTCCAGGTGTGGTCGATGCTCGAGGTCATGATGCTGGGCATCCTCGTCGCCCTGATCAAGATCGCCGAGCTCGCCACCGTGAGTGCGGGGATCGGCATGTACGCCGTCGGCGCCCTGCTGGTGCTATTCCCGGCGATCATCGTGACCTTTGATCCCCGCGAAATATGGAACCGGGTCGTGTGGGCTGACGACGATGCGACGCCGCGAGCGCCCGAAGGAGCGGTTGTCACGGAGCGGCCACGATGACGGGCGCCGCGCTCACTGCCGCTCAGGCGGGACTGGTGTCGTGCGAGGCGTGTCAGCTGCTCGCGCGCCCCGCCAACCCCGAGGAGCCGGGGTATTGCCGCCGCTGCGGCGAGAAGCTCGAATTCCGTCGCCACGCATCGATCCAGATCACTTGGGCGCTGATCATCGCGGCGGCGGTCTGCTACATCCCCGCCAACGTGCTGCCCGTGCTCAACACCACGCAGCTCGGAACAACCGAGGCCGACACCATTCTCGGCGGCGTGGCGTTCCTGTACACCTCGGGCTCGTGGCCGCTCGCGCTGATCGTGCTGATCGCGAGCGTCATGATTCCGCTCGGCAAGCTAGTCGCGCTAGCCTACCTGCTGATCACTGTCCAGAAGGGCTCGGTAAAAAACAACCACGACCGCACGCGCCTTTACCGCATGGTGGAATTCATCGGACGCTGGTCGATGCTCGACGTGTTCGTCGACACCTTCACGGTGGCGCTCGTTCAGTTACAGCCGCTTATGTCGGTGGCTCCCGGCACCGGCGTGCTTTTTTTTGCCGCCGTGGTCGTGCTCACCATGCTCGCCGCCGAATCCTTCGATCCGAGGCTGATCTGGGACTCGGCGACACCCACCCCCGTGCCGAATGGCTGAAGAACCGGATCTCGAGAATCTTCCGCAGGCGGTCGTGGCGCCCAAGAGACGCCTGCGCGTGTCGATCGTATGGATCATCCCGATCCTCGCGGCGCTCATCGCTGCCGGCATCGCCATTCAGCGCATCCGCAGCGAGGGTCCCAGCATTACCATTTCCTTCAAGGCCGCGCAGGGCATCGAAGCCGGCAAGACATTCATCAAGTACAAGGACGTGCGCATCGGCCTGGTGACGGCCGTGGAACTGTCCGAGGACTACTCGAAGGTGGTGGTCAAGGCCAAGATCGCCAAGCATGCGGCCGGCCTGATGGTCGACGACGCGAAGTTCTGGGTCGTTGAGCCTCGCATCACGCTGAGCGGCGTGTCGGGACTCAACACGCTGCTGTCGGGAAACTACATCGGGTTCCATGCCGGCGTCTCGGATGAGGACCGGCGCGATTTCGTCGGCCTCGACGAGCCTCCGCCGATCACCGACCAGCGCGGCAAGCAATTCGTGCTCAAATCCAACAGCCTGGGCTCGCTGGGCGTCGGTGCCCCGGTTTACTACCGGCGCATTCCGGTCGGGCAGGTCATCGCGTACAACCTCAACGCGGATGGGAAGTCCGTCGAGATCGTCGTGTTCGTCGAGGCGCCTTACGACAATTTCGTCACCAATGAATCGCGTTTCTGGAGTGCGAGCGGCATCGACGTGACGGTCGGAGCGGACGGCGTCGATGTTCACACCGAGTCGGTCACGGCGCTGCTGGCGGGCGGGCTTGCCTTCGCGACGCCTGACTTCGTGACTGCGGGAGTGCACCCAGCGGCCGAGAACAGCGAGTTCACGCTGTATCGCAATCGTGCGACCGCGATGAAGCAGCCCGACCCCGTCGAGCGCCGCTTCGTGCTTTATTTCAACGAGTCGGTGCGCGGGCTGTCGGTCGGTGCGCCGGTCACGCTGTACGGGCTGCGGGTCGGAGAAGTCGCCGAAGTCGGACTGTCGCTGGAACCACAGAAGCTCATCTTTCGCCCACGTGTCCTGATCACGTTCTTCCCCGATCGGCTGGTGGGGCTCATGTCCCAGCGCGCGCAGGCAACGACCGGCAAGGCGATCACCGAGATCCCCGAAAAGGATCGCCTGCGCACGTTGCGCCGCATCGTGGAGGAGCGCGGTTTGCGCGCGCAGTTGAAGACCGGCAACTACCTGACCGGCGAGCTTTACGTCGCGTTCGAATATTTTCCCGACGCGCCAAAACCCAAGCTGGATTGGAACCAGGAACCGCTGGAGCTGCCCGTGGTTCCGGGCGGGCTCGCAAACCTCGAGGCCAAGCTCAATAGCATTCTCGGCAAGATCGACAACATGCCGCTCAACGCGATCGCCAGCGACGTCAAGGATGCAATCGCGACGCTCAACCAGACGCTGAAGGACGCGGACGTGCTGGTCGGTCGCGTCGATGCGCAGTGGGTGCCCGAGGGGACGAAGACGCTCCAGGAGCTGCGCAAGGCTATCTCCACCGCCGATCGGACCCTCAACAATGCCGATGCGGCATTCTTGAGCAAGGATTCGCCAGCGCCGCAGGACCTGCGCGACACGCTGCAGGAGGTGACCCGTGCCGCGCGTGCGATCCGGATCTTCGTCGACTATCTGCAACGCCATCCGGATGCGCTGATCCGGGGCAAAACCGAAGGAAAGCCGTGATGCGTCAGATCGCCACCGTTGCCAGCCTGTGCTTCGCGGTGGTCGGCGCGGGATGCTCGTCGACTCCGTCGCACTTCTACACGTTGAGTCGTGTCGAGGCGCCGTCGGGCACGCCAAGCGCAAAGCCGTCCGACTTGTCGGTGGTCGTCGGCCCCGTGTCGATCCCCGACATCGTCGACCAGCCGCAGATCGTGGTGACGACAGGTCCCAACCAGGTATCGCCCGACGAGTTTAATCGCTGGGCGTCGCCCTTGGACAACAATATCTCGCGGGTGGTCGCCGAGGATCTGGTCGTCATTCTGGGAACGGGTCGCGTTTCACTGTTCCAGCAGTCGCCGAACGCTGAAGCGACATATCGCGTCGCGATCGAGGTGCAAAGCTTCGAGTCTGCACTCGGCGAGGCGGCGACTTTGAGCGCAGTCTGGGTCGTGCGGCGGACGCGCGACGGCAACGCAGAAACCGGACGGACGAACGTGCGCGAGCCCGTCCAGGACAAGAGCTTCGATGCGATCGCGGCGGCGCACAGCCGGGCGCTTGCGCGCATGAGCCAGGACATCGCTGGCGTCATACGGGCGCTCGACCGAAACGCACCGTGATCGTGTCGTCGCGTCGAGGTTCGAGCGGATGAGCCATCCGGTGTTCGCTGCACGATGGTCCGTTGCCTGCGCCGTGGTGGCGTTTGCCACAGTGAGCATCGCGCAGCCGCAGGATGCGCTGCGGACGGTCGTCGCCGAGAACGCCGGGCTCACCGCACAGATCGTGGAGCAGAGCGCCGCACTCGACATGACGCGGCTCGAGCTCGCTGAATTGCGCAGAGCCAAGCAAGATTTGGATGAGCGCATGCGCCGGATCGCGCGGCGGGCGGTGGTGTATGCACTTGGGCAGGAATTCGCGCAAACGCTGACGGAACAGATGCGTGAGCTCCCCCGGTCGGAACGCCTGGCCGCTGCCCGCGAGAACCGCGACGATGGGCTGGCCGCGCTGAGCGACGACAACCTGCGTAGCGAACGCGCGCTGGCGCGACTGGACGATCTCGACGCCATCACCGCGCAACGCCTCGCGGAAGCGCAGGCGGGCCTCGTGCCGCAGATGCAGCAAACGCTTGCTCCCGCAGTCCGCGCTGCGCTCGCCGAGCAACGCGATCTGCTCCAGCGTCTGACGATGCTGCAGGAACAGCGAATGCAGGTGCTGCGCGAAACCGACGAAGCCGCTCGCGAGCTGGAGCAGCGCGGCGGCGCGGCGCGTGAGGAGCTGACGCGATTCCTGTTCTGGATCCCTGCACCACCCAGCACCCGAACCATCGGTGGACTCGCGCCAGCGATTGCATGGACGCTATCGCCGGCCAATTGGAAGGCGGCGGTCTCATTTGCATTGCAGGAAATAGCGCGCCGGCCGGTCCTGCCGGCGATCGCCGCATGCGTCGGCGCACTGCTGTTGATCGTGCGAGGACGCTTGAAGCACACGCTGGTCAAACTTTCGCCGGCATCGGTAAGCTATGAACGCTACCGCATAGGTCACGCGCTGGTCGCTCTCGCGATCACCTTCGCGCTTGCGCTTCCTGTTCCGCTGCTGCTGTGGGCGGCGGCAGCCTTGCTCGCCACCGCGCCGGACGGCGAGCGCTTCACGCTCGCGCTAAGCGTTGCGCTGTTCGGCGTCGCGAGGCTGGTACTGGCCATTTCCACGCTCGCTTGGCTACTCGATCGAAACGGCGTCGCAACGCGGCATTTCGGCGCTGATGAGGCGTTGTTGAGCGCGGTTGCCCGCAAGCTGCGCCGGTTCGAAGCGCTGTTCGTGCCACTTCTCTTCATGGCGGCGCTCAACGGCCTCGATCACGCGCCGTTCGTCAACCGCGAGAGCCTGGCGCGCCTTTGCTTCGGCGTGGCGATGATCACGCTCGCTGCATTCTTCTACGCGCTCTGCCGCCGTCATGGACCGCTCATGCAACGGCTGGTTGCGCGCGCGCCGCGTGGCTGGGCAGTCCAGCTCCACGCGCTGTGGCTCATCGTGCTGATGGCGTTTCCGGTTGCCGTTGCAGCGCTTGCCGCGGCCGGCTATATCGTCGCGGCTGGCTATTTTTTTGGGCGCATCCTCGACACGCTGTTTCTCGCTATCGGCGCTGGCATGCTCTACGGACTGATGGCGCTCTGGGTGCAGGTACAGCGCATGCATCTTGCCCGAAAGCGCGACGAGCAGGACGCCAGGCCGAAGACCGCCGCGAGCGTCGTTGAGGTGGGCAGCGAGATTGCCGAGACGCGCCCGGCGCAGCTCGACATCGCCGCGATCGGCCAGCAGGCGCGGTCGATGTTCGACGTCCTGGTGACGCTGCTTGTGCTGGGCGGCGTCTGGTTGATATGGAGGGAAGCGATCCCGGCACTGTCGGTGATCGGCGACTATTCGCTGTGGACCTATTCGGCGCAGGTCGACGGCAAGCAGATTGCGCATCCATTGACGGTCGGCCATCTCCTGCTCGCGACCATCGTCGGGGTAGTCACCGCGGTGCTCGTACGCAATCTCGGCGCGCTGCTCGACATCGTATTGTTGCAGCGTCTCGAGATCCAGACCGACGCAACCTATGCGGTCAAGGTCATCGGGCGCTATGTGGTCACGATGATCGGTATCCTGGTCGCGTGCAATATCCTCGGGATCGCGTGGTCCGATGTGCAATGGCTCATCGCCGCGCTAGGCGTCGGTCTGGGCTTCGGGTTGCAGGAAATCGTTGCGAATTTTGTGTCCGGCCTCATCGTCCTTGCCGAACGGCCCATACGCATCGGCGACGTCGTTACCGTGGGCGGCGTATCGGGCAAGGTAGCCAGCATCCATGCGCGCGCGACGGTGGTGGTCGACTTCGACAACAAGGAAGTCATCATTCCGAACAAAGCCTTCATCACCGAGCGCGTGGTCAACTGGACGCTCTCGGACCAGACCACACGCCTGCTCATCAAGGTGGGAGTAGCGTATGGGAGCGATATTGCCTTGGTGCAACGTGTGCTTCTCGATGCGGTAAAGTCCAATCACGGCGTATTGGAAGAGCCGCCACCGTCTGTTTTCTTCGTGGGCTTCGGCGACAGCTCGCTCGACTTCGAGATCCGCGCGTTCGTCGATTCGCTGGACAAGCGCCTGCGCATCCAGCACGAAATCAACGTCGAGGTCGAGCGGGTCCTGCGCGAGAACAAGATCGAAATGCCATTTCCCCAGCGTGACCTGAATATACGGTCGGCGCCAGGCCTCGCCGGCCTGCTGTCAGGCGACTTGTCGCCGGCGCCGGCGGCCGCATCGAGAAAGCCACAACGCTAATCCGGAGTTATTGCCATGAATGATTTGAGAGTGCTCCTGCCGGCGGTCCTGGCGGTGCTTCTGACGCTCGGTGGCTGCGCTACGCGTCCGGTCAATCCGCCGATCAAGGAGGCGAGCCTCGACAGGGGATACACCTTCCAGAAC
>DASXBS010000251.1:0-12229 GCA_036491555.1 Casimicrobiaceae bacterium | reverse complement strand
CGCCGAAGTCGGGCCGATCAAGGAACTCCGAGAAGATCTGCACGTGCCGATCGGGCGAGTTCCGGATCGACGAGCGCAGGCCTCGGTCGACGGCGATGTTGCCCGGGACGAGCCGATTATTAGAGTACAGGACCAGAACGTCGGCGTCGCTAGCCGCCGCGCTTGCCGCTGGCAGCGATGTCGCCATCAGCATGCGAATACCAACGTGGCGATTCGACGGATGATCTGCACCGAATCCCGATCGCGCCACAACGCATGTGGCGATTATGCGACCGCGATGCGCCTCCCGCCGCCGCTCCCGAAGCTATGTTAGCAAGCCGGCGTCGTTTGGGCACCCCGCAGCTGCGGCTCGCGAGCGGGCTTCGCGCACGCTAGAATGCCCGCTCCTACAAACTTCGAGGAGTATTTATCTTGCCGAACAAGAAGATCATCGCCGTGGTCGGCGCCACCGGTGCGCAGGGAGGCGGACTCGCGCGCGCCATCCTCGCCGATCGCGATGGACCGTTCAGCTTGCGCGCGATTACACGCAAGCCCGACTCGGACAAAGCGAGGGCGCTTGCTGCGCTGGGCGCGGAAGTCGTCACCGGTGATGCCGATGACGCGCCGAGTCTCGCCCGTGCATTCGGCGGAGCCTATGGTGCCTATTGCGTCACAAATTTCTGGGAGCATTTTTCCACGGAACGCGAAGCGGCCCAGGCAGCCGCGCTCGCGCGTGCGACGCGCAAGGCGGGCCTGCAGCATGTCATCTGGTCGACGCTCGAGGACACGCGAAAGTGGATTCCGCTCAGCGACGCGCGGCTTCCCACGCTCCAGGGCAAGTACAAAGTGCCGCACTTCGACGCCAAGGGTGAGGCAGATCGTGTGTTCGCCTCCGAGGCAGCGCCCACGAGTTATCTCCTGGCCGCGTTCTACTGGGAAAACTTCATCTATTTCGGCATGGGTCCGCGCGCGGGCGGCGACAAACTCGTGCTGGCCTTGCCGCTGGGTGGTATCAAGCTGCCGGGCATCGCCGCGGAAGACATTGGCAAGTGCGCGCTGGGCATTTTCCGGCGCGGGGCGGGGACGGCGGGCCAGCGCTTCGGCATTGCCGGAGAAATTCTGTCGGGGGCGGAGATGGCCGACAAGCTTGCCCGCGCGCTCGGACGCGGCGTCGAATTCCAGGACGTTCCGTTCGACGTCTATCGAGGGCTTGGGTTCCCCGGCGCCGACGACCTCGGCAACATGTTTCAGTTCCAAGCGATACTCGGCGACGAATTTTTGCGAACTCGCGATGTCGCGCAGTCGCGCGCGCTCGATCCGGCGCTGCAGTCGTTCGATGCATGGCTCGGCGCGAATGCGAAGAAAATTCCGATCGCATGACGCGGCCCAAGCCGCTCAGCACTCTTCGATGCCCAAGTAAACTTGCTGCACGCGCTTGTCGGCGCGAATGGCCGCTGGCGGACCCTCGGCGATGATGCGTCCGCGATCGAGCACGATGACCCGATCGGCATGCGCGAAGACGACATCGACGTCGTGTTCGGTGAATACCGTCGCGATGCGTTGCGCACGTACCGCCGCCACCACGTCTCGCATCAGGCTACTGCGTTCCGCGGGCGCGGTGCCGGCGGTCGGCTCGTCCATCAGCAGCAACCGCGGCGTGGTTGCGAACGCGATCGCGATCTCCACGCGCTTGAGATCGCCGTATGCCAGCGTGCCGCACATGCGCTGCGCGAGCGCGCCTATCGAGAATCGCGCGAGCAGCGCGTCCGCTTGCGCGCCGAACTGGCGGTCCGCACGAGCGCGCATGTTCCACTGCTTCCCGGCGTGCGCGAGCAGCGCCACCTGCACGTTCTCGCGCACGCTCATCGATGCGAACGTGGCCGCGGTCTGGAAGGTGCGCGACACGCGCCGTCGCGCGATGCTTCGCGGCGGCAATCCGTCGATGCGCTCGCCGGCCAACAGGATCGAGCCCCGATCGGGGACCAGCTGTCCGTTGATCATGTTGAAGCAGGTCGATTTGCCGGCGCCATTGGGTCCGATGAGCGCAAGGATTTCGCCGGGCGCGACCGCAAACGAGACGTCGTCGACCGCGTCGACGCCGTCGAAGGCCTTCGACACCCGTTCGACGCAAAGCAGCGGGTCACCACGTGCGGCGGCATCGCTCATCATTTGCGCGCGTGGCGAATCGCGACCCATGCGCCGGCGATGCCGCCCGGGAACACAATCACCAGCACGACCATCGCCACTCCGAGCGCCGCCCGCCAGTAGTCCGTCACGCGAGGCAGCGTGTCCTGCATCCAGGTGAGTGCCGCGGCGCCGATCAGCGGTCCGAAAACAAAATCGGCACCGCCGAGCAGTACCATCACCAGCGCATCGACCGAGCGCGGAATCGCCAGGCTCTCCGGCGATACGCTGCCTTTGGAGAAGGCGTAGAGCGCGCCGGCGAGCCCGGCGAAGCCGCCGGCCCAGGCGAAGGCCAGCCATCGCGTGCGCCGCGTATCGATGCCGATGGCCTCGGCACGCAGTGGCGAATCGCGCGCGGCACGCAATGCGTAGCCGAAGGATGTGCGCGGAATCCACGCCAGCGCCACCAGGCTCGCGGCCGCGAGCGCGAGCACTACGAAAAAGTACGCGCCGCGCCCGGCGAATGCGCCTTGCGGCCAGACGCCGACGATGCCGTTCGAGCCGCCGGTCACGTCGTCCCATTGCATGACGATCGACCAGACGATCTGGGCGAGCGCCAGCGTTAGCATCGCCATGTAGACGCCCGACGAGCGCACGCAGATCCAGCCGAACAGCAGCGCTCCCGCGAACGCCGCGGGGCCAGCGAGGGCAAGTGCGCCGGCGCTTGCCCAGCCATGTTTGACCATGAGCGCAGCCGCGTAGGCGCCGAGCCCGAAGTAGCACGCGTGACCGAATGAAATCATGCCGCCGGGCCCGAGCAGCAGCGCGAGGCTGGCCGCGAACAGCGCGAACACCATCACATCGGCGCCGAGGATCAGCGTGTAATCGTCTGCGAGCACGGGCAAAAGCGCGAACCCGGCCAGCAGCACGCCGGCGGCGATCAACGCGTTCCGTCCCAGCGGCAGCACGGTTGCGCGGTGCTCGACGCGCCGCGAGGTGGCGACCGCATCATCGCTATGCCCGAACAGTCCTTGCGGCTTGACGGCGAGCACTGCCGCCATCAGCACGAATTCCACGACGAGCGTGAGCTTCGGGAAAGCGATCTCGACGCCGCCGATGTCGACACTGCCCAGCGCGATGCAAAGCGACTTCGCGAGGCTGATCGCGAGCGCCGCGACGAATGCGCCGGGGACCGACCCCAGTCCGCCGACCACGGTCACGACGAACGCGTCGGCGATGCTCGACAGGTCCATCCCCAGCGTCGCGGGTTCGCGCGGCAACTGCAGGGCGCCCGCGAGCCCCGCCAGCGCAGAACCCAACGCGAACACCGTTGTGTACAGCGTGCGCTCGTCGACGCCCAGCGCGGCGGCCATGGTGCGGTTTTCGCTCGCCGCACGCACCAGCACGCCAAAGCGCGTGTGACGGATCATCCACCACAGCAGCAGCAGCACGCACGGGCCTACAGCGATCAGCAGCAGATCGTAGAGCGGCACGGCACCGGAGCCGAGCGCGACCGCACCCGACAGCCCGGGTGCGCGCGGGCCGAGCAGGTCCGCCGGTCCCCACACCGCGAGCACGACGTCTTTCACGATGAGCACGACGCCGAAGGTCGCCAGCAGCTGCAGCAGCTCGGGTGCGTCGTAGAGTCGGCGCAGCAGCGTCGATTCGATCAGCGCGCCGATGACGCCGATCGCGATCACCGCGATCAGCACCGCCGCCCAGTAGCTGAGCGCGCTTCCGTTGCCCACATGCCCGATGAGCGTGTACGCCAGGTACGCGCCGAGCATCATCAGCGAGCCATGCGCGAAATTAACGATGCGGGTTACGCCGAAAATGAGCGTCAGGCCGCACGAGAGCAGGAACAATGCAGATGCGCCGGCGAGCCCGTTGACGAGCTGCAGCAGCAGCGTATACGCGCTCATCCCGCGGTGGCGCTCACTTTACGAAGCTGCGAGTCTGCCGCGCGAACCGGGCGAGCTGGATGGCTTATGCATCCAGCCTCAATCGGGAGGACGGTGCGCGCGCACCCAGTCGTCCGATGGAAGGTAGCTTTTGCCATCGGCATACTTCCAGTCGACCATCACGCCCTTGCCATCCTTCACCGCGAGCCTCCCCACGTAGGCACCCATCGTCGACTGGTGGTCGATCGCGCGATAGACGATCGATCCGAACGGCGTGTCGACGGCGAGCCCGGTCAGCGCCGCGATCATTTTTTCGGTGTCGGTCGAGCGCGCCTTGCGTATCGCCGCCGCGGCGCTCATAACAACGCTGTATCCGACGACCGACCCCTGTCTCGGGTAGTCGTTGTATTTCGCCTGGTAAGCATCGATGAAGCGCTTGTGCTCGGGCGTCGAGATTCCCGACCAGGGATAGCCGGTGACGTACCATCCGACTGGCGCTTCGTCCTTGAGCGGGTCGAGGTATTCAGGCTCGCCACCGAGCAGGTTGAACACCGGAACGTTCCGGAACAGCCCGCGCAGCTCGCCTTCGCGCACGAACTTGGCGAGGTCGGTCGCAAATAGCGACGAGAATATCGCGTCAGGCTTGGCATCGGCCATCGCCTGCACGACCGGACCGGCGTCGATCTTGCCCAGCGGCACGGCAAACTCGACGAATTCGATGCCCGTCGGCTGCAGCGCGATCATCTGCTGCTTGAATGCCGCGGTCGCCGATTTGCCGTATTCGTAGTCGGGATAGACGATGGCCCAGCGCCGCTTTTGCAGACGAGCGGCGTCGGGGACGAGCATCGCGGTCTGCATGTACGTCGAAGGACGCAGGCGGAAGGTGTAGTGGTTGCCGTTCTCCCAGACGATCTTGTCGGTCAGCGGCTCCGAGGCGAGGAACAACACCTTGCGCTGCCGCGCGAAATCCGCCACCGCGAGTCCGACCGCTGACGAAAATGTCCCCATGATGAGCGCGACTTTCTCGCGCGACACCAGCTCTTCGGCGACGCGCACCGCATCGCCCGGAGCGCCGGTATCGTCGCGAACCACCAGCTCCACGGGACGGCCGAGCAATCCGCCGCCACGGTTGATCTCTTCGACGGCGAGTTCCATGCCCTTGCGATAAGCGTCGAGAAAGGCCGGAAAGGTCTTGTAGCTGTTGAGCTCGCCGAGCTTGATTGGCTGCGCAGACGCCGCGAGCGCGAACAGCGACGAGAGCGCAAGCGTGGCGTAAACCAGGGCCGAACGTGAGGTCATGAATGCTCCACTGTGCCGCATCGAAGGCGGGCGTCCGGGACGGACGACGTGCGTCAGCCATGATAGCCGTCGCGCGCGTTCCGGGGAATCGCGGCAGCGCGGGCGTGTCATCGACCGGTTGCCGGCGTCGCATCAGCGCCCGAAGCGCTCCGCTTCTATGGTTATGCACAGAAGTCGCTGCTTTGGCGAGCGCCGACAGGTAAAATTGGCGGTTTGCCCTTGAATTCGCCATGGTCGTCATCGCGCAAGCGCGCCCGGCCGTGCGGCGGCTCCCGATGCTCACGCCCCGTTTTGGACTGACCTTCGAAGACTTCTACGCTGACGCCGGTCTCGCGCGCGTCGACGCGGCCTTCGTGTCGTATCTGGAGCAGGCCGATCGGTCCCTGCACGACCGCATGCGGGCGGCCCGTGCCGATCCCTCGTCGCTGTCGCGCTTGGCGGAATCGGAATTGCTGATCTCGCTAGCGCGCCATCTCGAAGACTTCCTGGGGGAGCTGTTCGCGGTCGAATCCGAGCTCACGCAATTGCAGAGTGCGCAGAACGAGCTCGCCCCCATCTACGCCTGCAAGCGGCAGGTGGTCCAGCGCAAGGCGCTCAATCGCTACAAGGCTGACGTCGTCGCGGGCTTCGACGGCGAATCGCTGCGCACCCAACTCGAAGCGCGCATCGGCGCACCGCTCGTTGGGCTGCCGGGCGAGCTTGCCTTTGCGCGCGCGGTGGGCGCCTGGGCAATCGACGAGACAGCGCACGAGGCCGACATCGACCTGGCATTGCGCTACGCGGCGTGGGCGGTGCAGACCCCCGCAGGCAAGGCTCGGCACAAGACTGGCGTGCTGTTCAAGGCACCGCGCAAGCTGGACTTCATGCGCCTGGTGCCAGTCGAAGTCGAAAGCCGCGAGGGTGTGGCGATGCTGCGCCTGCCGGAAGACCATCTGCGACGCCGCGAAGGATTCGCCCTCACCGACCCCGGCACCGATCTCGCCGGCGGGCTCGACCAGGCGCATTACTGCATCTGGTGCCACGAGCAGCAGAAGGATTCGTGCTCAAGCGGGATGCGCGAGAAGAAGACTGCCGACGGCGCGCCTGCTCCGTTCAAAAAATCCGTATTCGGCGTGACGCTGGCTGGTTGTCCACTCGAGGAAAAGATTTCGGAGTTTCACAAGCTGCGCAGCGAAGGCTGGGCGCTCGGCGCGCTCGCCATGATCTGCGTCGACAATCCGCTGGTCGCTGCCACCGGGCATCGAATCTGCAACGACTGCATGAAAGCGTGCATCTACCAGAAGCAGGAGCCGGTCGACATCCCGCAATCGGAAACGCGCGTGCTCAAGGATGTGCTCGCGCTGTCGTGGGGCTTCGAGATCTATTCGCTGCTCACTCGCTGGAATCCACTGCACCTGCGGCGGCCGCGCCCGCGCGAGGCGTCCGGCAAGCGCGTGCTGGTGGTCGGTACCGGGCCTGCGGGATTCACGCTGGCGCACCACCTGATCAACGACGGGCACACGGTGGTCGGCATCGACGGCCTGAAAATCGAGCCGCTGGCCCCGCGGCTCGTGGGCGTGGACGTGCGCGGCACACGCGCGCCGTTCGATCCGATCCGTTATGTGGCGGCCCTCTACGAGCCGCTCGACAATCGTGTCATGGCGGGCTTCGGCGGCGTGGCGGAATACGGCATCACCGTGCGCTGGGACAAGAATTTCCTGAAAATCGTGCGCCTGCTGCTGGAGCGGCGCGAGCGCTTCGCGCTGTACGGCGGCGTGCGCTTCGGCGGGACGCTGGACGCCGCCGGCGCCTTCGAGCTGGGCTTCGACCACATCGCGCTCGCCGCGGGTGCGGGCAAGCCGACCGTGCTCGACATGCCCAATGCGCTCGCCAACGGGGTGCGCACCGCCTCGGATTTTCTCATGGCGCTGCAGCTTACCGGCGCGGCGAAGCGCGACTCCCTCGCGAACATGCAGGTGCGCCTGCCGGTGGTCGTGATCGGCGGCGGGCTCACCGCGATCGACACCGCGACTGAATCGCTCGCGTACTATCCGGTCCAGGTCGAGAAGTTCCTGGCGCGGCACGAGACACTGGTTGCCGAGCAGGGGGCATCGGCGGTCGAGGCGTCATGGCTGCCGGACGATCGCGAGACAGCTGAGCAGTATCTCGCGCACGCACGCGCCATTCGCGCCGAGCGCGCCGCTGCACGCAAGGAATCGCGTCCGCCACGCATTCGCGAGCTGCTCGACGCATGGGGCGGCGTGACCATCGCCTATCGGCGCCGGCTCATCGACAGCCCTTCGTACACGCTCAACCATGAGGAAGTGGAAAAGGCACTGGAAGAAGGAATTCACTTTGCCGAAGCCCTCACGCCGCTCGCCGTGGAGGTCGACGAGCGCGGCCGCGCGGCCGCGCTCAGCGTATCGGTGCAACAGCGCGATGAGGCGGGCGTGTGGAAGGAGTCTGCCCGCGCGCGCCTGCCGGCGCGCACGATCCTCATCGCCGCCGGGACGCATCCCAACACGGTGGCGGCGCGTGAGGATCCTGCGCACTTCCATCTCGACGGACGGTACTTCCAGGCTCTCGCCGAGGACGGGCAGCGCGTCGAGCCGGAAAAAGGCCTCGCCAAGCCGGCGACGCCTTACGTGCTCACCGCGGTCGAACCCGACGGCCGCGCGATCAGTTTTTTCGGCGACCTGCATCCTTCGTTTTTCGGCAACGTGGTCAAGGCGATGGCGAGCGCCACGCAGGGTTACCCTATCGTGAGCCGGATGCTCGGTCGAGTAAGTGCGGCGTCTGCTCGGTCCGACCGCGCATTCATCGCGATGCTCGACGACCTGCTGCGCGCGCGCGTCGAGCGCGTCGAGCGCCTGACGCCGACCATCGTTGAAGTCGTCGTGCGCGCGCCCGCCGCAGCGCGGCGCTTCGAGCCTGGACAGTTCTACCGCCTGCAGAACTTCGAAACACTGGCGCGCGACGTCGACGGCACGCGGCTGGCGATGGAAGGATTGGCGCTGACCGGCGCGTGGGTAGATCGCGAGCGCGGACTGGTGTCGACGATCGTGCTCGAGATGGGAGGATCGTCCGATCTGTGCATCGGGCTACGACCCGGCGAGCCGGTGGTGCTCATGGGACCGACGGGTACGCCAACCGAAATCGCGCGCGGCGAGACGGTCCTGCTGGTGGGCGGCGGCCTGGGCAATGCCGTCCTTTTTTCGATCGGGCAGGCATTTCGCGCTGCCGGGTCGCGGGTGCTCTACTTTGCGGGCTATCGCAAGATGTCCGATCGTTACAAGGTCGCCGATATCGAGGCCGCGTCCGATGCGGTGGTATGGTGCTGCGACGAGGCGCCCGGATTCGAGCCCGATCGCGCGCAGGATCGAAGCTTCGTGGGCAACATGGTGCAGGCGCTGATCGCGTATGCGCAGGGCCGGTTGGGCGCACAGCCCATTTCGATCGGCGACGTCGACCGCGTCATCGCGATTGGATCCGACCGCATGATGGCCGCGGTCGCGGCGGCGCGTCATCGCGAGCTCGCTGCGTACCTCAAGCCCTCGCATCGAGGCATTGCATCGATCAACTCGCCGATGCAATGCATGATGAAGGAGATCTGCGCGCAGTGCCTTCAGCCGCAGCGCGATCCGGACACCGGCAAGGTGCGTTATGTCTTCTCGTGCTTCAACCAGGACCAGCCGCTCGACGCGGTGGACTTCGACGCGCTGCGCGGGCGCCTCGAACAGAACGCGGTCCAGGAGAAGCTAACCGCGCAGTGGATCGCACGCTGCACCACGGATAGCGTTCGCACTCGGATCGATACCGTACTGCCGAAAGATATCGTTACAAAACAGGCACTAGCCGAGTAGCAAGGCGTGCGACAGTTCATCCATCGCGTGGATGGGTGCGAACTGAATGGGCAGACTCTGCACGGAGCCTAGCGAGCCAGTGCATCTCATCAACCCGCTGTGGGACGATCACGGCGGCAGCGACTGGCGCACGATTGAGATGTATCGAGCGATGCGATCCGACGTGAACGTTCACCTGTGGAGTCGCTTCAGTCCCGCCGAGCGCTTCGCACTCGAGTATCCTGTCGAGCTGATCCGCCCCTGGCAAGGGAGAATTCCGCGCGGAGGTACCTTCGTTTTCGTGGGCGTGTATTTTCGCGTCGGGCATTGGTTCAAGTTCACGCTGCCTCGCCGCACCATTCTCGTTTACAACACGCACCAGCCCGACCGCCTGCACAAGGTGCTGCAGCGCCTTCGCTCATGGCATCGAACCCCGGTGGAGGTGGTGCATACCTCACCGATGCTGCGCCGCCTGTCCGGACATCCCGGCGTGGTCATCGAAAGTCCCATCGACCTGGTGCGATTTTCCCCGCGCGACGGCAGGCACGATGAATGCGCGGGTCATTTTCGCGTCGGACGCCTGTCGCGCGATATTCCCAGCAAGCACCATGAGGACGACGCGATGGTCTACTCGGCGCTGCTCGAGGCCGCTGTCGATGTGCGTGTCATGGGAGGATTGTGCCTGGCATCGCGAGCGCCGCGACTTCCGCCGAGCGCGCTCATGCCGGCTGGACGTGAGCCCGCCGCTGATTTTCTTCGCCATCTGGACTGCTTCTATTACCGGACCAGCGAGCGCTGGCTCGAGGCCTACGGTCGCGTCGTATTCGAGGCCATGGCGTGCGGTCTCCCCGTCGTCTGCGGACACCGAGGCGGCTACGCCGATTACATCGCCGACGGCGTCAACGGCTTCCTGGTCGATTCGGCCGAGCAGGCAGTGCGAGTGATCCTGCGCCTGCGTGGGGATCGGGAATTGCGCATGCGCATCGGCCGGGCGGCCAGGCGCAGCGTCGAGCGCATCTACGGGGGCGCCGCGTGGGAGCGCAAGCAGTCGTATTTCCGACTTGCGCCGGAGCGTGGACGCGCGCTGGCTTACGCGCCCGAGTATTCCTAGCCGCGCCCGCGCCGGCGGATGCGGCGATCTGGCCTCTCGAGCCCTGCCTAGACCACGCGCACGCGGATGCTGGGCAATCCGTCGATGTGACCTTCCATCACGTCGCCGACTACCACCGGACCGACATTCTCGGGCGTGCCGGAATAGATGATGTCGCCGGGCGCGAGCTCGAAGGCCTGCGACAGCTTGCTCACCTGCTCTGCGACCGACCACATCATCATCGACAGGTCCGCGTTCTGCTTGGTCTGGCCGTTCACCGACAGCCAGATCGCACCCTTGGTGAGATGACCCACCGACGTCGCGGGCTGCAGCGGCCCGAGCACAGCGGAATGGTCGAAGCTCTTGCCGATCTCCCACGGCTTCTTCTCGTCGCCCATCGCACGCTGCAAGTCGCGCCGCGTCATATCCAGACCGACGGTGTACCAGCCGACGCAGTCGAGCGCCTTTTCCATCGGAATGTTGCGGCCGCCGTTGACCAGCGCAGCGACCAGTTCGACTTCGTAGTGATAATTCTTGGTGAGCGTCGGATACGGATGGTCGACCACCTGGCCCGGAGGCACGACCTGAATGGCGTCGGTCGGCTTCTGGAAAAAGAATGGCGGCTCGCGATTGGGGTCCGAGCCCATCTCGCGCGCGTGCGCCGCGTAGTTGCGACCGATGCAATAGATGCGCCGCACCGGAAATTGCTCCGAGCTTCCGGCGATGGGTATGAACGTGCTCGCCACCAGGAACGGGCTGCGCGCCTGCGTCTGTGCGCTTGCCGGTAGTGCGTAGGCCGCGGCGCCGCCGGCGGCCAGCGCCGCTGCAGTGCGCAGCATGGAACGTCGCTTGCTCGATTTCACGGGAATCCTCCTAGCGGCCCTTGGAGCTGGCCTTGGTTCTCGGCATGATGCGCGGCACCGAGGGAGGCATCGGCCGCTTGCCCTGTGCGAAGGGCTGCGCCGGCGCCTTGCTTTCCTTGCCCTTGAAGCCTGTGGAACCCTTGCCCTTGCTCATGATTCGTCCTCGTGGGTGAAATGCGGAAGGTGTGCATTATCGTACTCGTCCTGCCTGCGCGCGCAAGGTCAGGTCGGCTCAGGTCTCCTCCCTGAGCAGCGACACGTTCAGACGCGCTCGGCGCGACAGCCACAGGCTCGGCCGGTAGCGCGGGTCGCCCGTCGCCAAGTGCATCTGCTCGAGGATCCCGAGCACGCGCAACGGCCCGAGCGCGTCGCCCCAGGCCAGCGGACCGTGCGGGTAGGCGAGCCCCAGCCTCACTGCGAGGTCGATGTCGCCAGGCGTGGCGATACGCTGCTGCGCGATCTCACAGGCGACATTGACGATGTGCGCGAGCACGCGCTGCACGACGAAGCCGGGGCTGTCGCGGATGACATCGACCGCCACGCCGTCCGCGGCGAACAGCGCGTGCGCGGCGTCGCGGCGCGCCGCATCGGTGACCGGCGTCGTCATCAGCGTGCGCTGGCGGTCGAATCCCGGAAGTGGGTCGAGCGCGATCGTTCGGATCGGGTCGAGTCCTTGCGCCAGCGCCGCCGACGTCGCATCGACTCCGAGCGGCAAAACCACGCACAGGGCATCAGGATGCGGGCGCGCTTCGGTATCGACGCGCGCGCCGAGCGTGGGAAGCAGCGCCGCGAGCGCTTCGCGCGAACTCGACTCGCCGTCGCCGATCCAGACCAGCGTGGACGGCGCGACCATCGGCACCGGCGCCATGGTCATAGTCACTGTCTGCGCGGCATCGCCATATTCATAGAAGCCGCGCTTGGTCTTGCGTCCGAGCACGCCGGCGGCTACGCGTTGCGCGGTCAGCGGCGACGGACGAAAGCGCGGCTCCTCGTAGTACTGACGATAGATCGACTCCATCACCGGATGCGAAACGTCGAGTCCGGTCAGATCGAAGAGCTCGAAAGGGCCCATGCGAAAGCCCGCGGCGCGCTTGAGTATGCGATCGATGGTCGCGTAGTCGGCGACGCCCTCGCTTGCGATGCGCAGCGCCT
>DASXBS010000250.1:0-11388 GCA_036491555.1 Casimicrobiaceae bacterium | reverse complement strand
CGACGGCGGCTCCGCCCAATGGATGACGTTCGGAGGTATGCGCACTACGCTGCCCGGCTCGCAGGTGATGACCTGATCGCCCACGTGCAGCCTGACACTGCCCTTGAGGATCATGAAGATCTGCTTCGTAAGGATGACTGTGTAGACTGGGGTCCATGTGCCGGTGCAATTCCGAGTATCCGATCAGCACGTCGTTCCCGCGAAAGACGCGCTGCATGATGCCTTGCGCGACTCGCGCACCGGGATGGTCTGCCAGTCGTAGTCCGGTCTTGGCGCGGACTCCGATACTGCATCTTCCATGACGGTGTTCCTCGCAATAAAGCACGCGACGCGGTGTCGGTGCGACGCGACATCATCGGGCTCGCGCTGCTATTGTTCAAGTCGCTTGCATGCGCTTGACGCCGTCGCACGAACTTGCAAGCATTGGGCTCCTCCTCGCCGAACGGCGGACAACGCGGCGAGCGAACCGAAGCGATCGCACCAAACTTTTGCAGCCACCCCGAAGGCAAATCCATGGCAAGCGTCAGTAGCGAGGCCGAAAGGGCCGTGCGCGCGGTTTCACCGCGACTTACAGTTGGGTCGGGCGCATTCACGTACCGTGTCGAAGAACACTGGGGGCGACTCCCCGAGGGCTGGGCATTTAAGGACGTCGCCGCTGTCGGCGTCGACGCCGACGATCGGGTGTACGTGTTCAATCGCGGCGCGCATCCGATGATCGTTTTCGATCGCGCCGGCAATTTCCTGCGATCGTGGGGTGAAGGCACGTTTACGCGACCCCATGGCCTGCACATCGCGCCCGACGGCTGCTTCTACTGCACCGACGACGGCGATCACACGGTGCGTAAGTGCACCTCAGACGGAAAGGTGCTCCTGACCATCGGCGTTCCCGGAGAGCCCTCTCCTTACTTCAGTGGCGATCCATTTCACCGCTGCACGCACACGGCGCTCTCGCCGGCGGGCGATATCTATGTGTCGGATGGCTACGGCAACGCGCGGGTGCACAAGTACGACGCGCACGGACGGCACCTGATGTCATGGGGTGAGCCGGGGACCGATCCGGGGCAGTTCAATCTCGTGCACAACCTCGTCGCCGACGCCGAGGGTTGGGTTTACGTGGCGGACCGCGAGAACCATCGGGTACAGGTGTTCGATGGCAACGGTAAATACGAGGCACAATGGAACAACCTGCACCGCCCGTGCGGGCTGTGCATGGGCAACGAGGCATCGCCGCTGTATTACATCGGCGAGCTCGGTCCGATGCTGGAGTCGAATCGACGCTTTCCCCACTTGGGGCCGCGCCTGAGCATCGTCGACAACAAGGGCCGGCTTCTGGGACGCATCGCCGATGAGCACGCCGGACTCGGCCCCGGCCAGTTCGTCGCTCCGCACGGGCTCGCCGTCGACTCGCACGGCGACATCTACGTGGGCGAGGTCTCGTATACCGCGTGGAGCGCGGTGTTTCCTGAGCAGCCCAAGCCGGAACACATTCGAACGCTGCAAAAGTTCATCAAGGTCGTCTGATCAGCCGCCGAGGTACTTTCGTCATGACCAAATCCTACGTAGGTGAAATACCGCAATACAACTTGAAGGATCTTCCGGAACTCAACCCGCGCACCGGCATCGTGCAGAAAGTGTTTCGAGGGACCGGCGTTGCCGTGAGCTACGCCGAGCTCCATCCGACCATGAAACCAGGACCGCACAGCCATCCCTGGGAACAGATCTTCATCCTGCTCAAGGGACGCGTGACCCTGCACGTCGACGATCAGGTTTTCCAGATGGAGGCCGGCAGCGTCGTGCGCATTCCGCCGAATGCAGTGCACTATTCGGAGCCGCCGCGTCCCGAAGACGGCGTTGCGCTGAATCTGGACATCTTCACGCCGCTGCGCCCGGACTTTCTCGAGCTCACCCGATATCAGACCGACGACTTCGGCACCAGCGTGCCTCGCCCGTTGCCCGCGTGATCGGTAATCAGGCTCGGCCATAACAACATCGCAGCACCGGGAGGAATCATGAGCAACCGCATGTTGGGCATCGTCGTCTTCGCGGGCGTACTGCTTGCCGGCGCTGTCCAAGCGCAGCCTTATCCGAACAAGCCGATCAAGGCGATCGTCCCCTACGGCGCCGGCCAGGCCACCGACGTCATGTGCCGCGTGTTCCTCGAACAGATGCGCGTGGTGCTCAACCAGCCTTTCGTGATCGAGAACAAGCGGGGCGCGGGCGGGAACATCGGTGGCTCGGAAGCCGCCAAGGCCACCCCCGACGGCTACACCGTGCTTTGCACCGGCAACGCCACGACGGTGAGCAATCCGTTCCTGTACGAGAGCATGGGCTTCGATCCGATGAAGGACATCACTCCAGTCAACGCGGTGGCCGGAACGGGCTACGTGCTGTTGGCCAACAACACGCTGAAAGGCAAATCGGTGGCCGACATCGTCGCGATGGCCAAGGCGTCACCGAAGCCATGGACGCTCGGCGTCGCCAGCACCACCGCGCACGTCGTCTACGGCATGTTCTCCGACGCGACCAAAGTCGAGCTGACGCGTGTTCCCTACGCGGCGGGCAACCGCAACATGTTCGTCGATCTCATGCGCGGAGACATCGACCTGGTGATCGAGGCGATGCCTTCGGCGATGGCGCCCATCGCCAACGGTCAGGTGACGCCTATCGCAGTGACCAATCCGACGCGCTCGCCTTTTCTCCCGGATGTCGCGACGTTCAAGGAAAGCAACGTGGACGTGGTGCTGCTCGGCTGGAACGCATTCTACGTTCCGCGCGGAACCTCGCGGGAGATCGTCGCGGCGCTCAATCGGGCGGCTAACGAGGCACTCAAGGATGCCGAGCTCAAGCGCCGCTTCGGCACCGTGGCGTCGGAGCCAATCGGCGGAACGCCCGCCGAGCTGGAGGCGATGAACAAGTCCGACCGCGCGAAGTACGAGCCCATGATCAAGTCGCTGGGACTGACGGCAAACTGAAGAACCACTCGAGATCGCGGCGCGCCGTGACGACCGCTCTCAGGTCGCGACGATCCGGCAGTGAGCGAATCGCCTCTATCCAGGCAATGGCGATAGGGTGCTTCGGGAAAGATATACTTGGTGCCCAGAAGAGGACTCGAACCTCCACAGTGTTGCCACCGCTAGGACCTGAACCTAGTGCGTCTACCAATTCCGCCATCTGGGCGACGGGAACCCGTAATTTTACGAAAGGCAGTACGCATTGTCAAAACAACCGCCCTCTAAAAACAAAGCCCGGAATGATGCTGCCAGCCCCGCGCCAAGACGAACCGCACGTCGTGTCAGCGACGTCGACATTCCCTCCCGCGAAGCCATCCTTGCGCACCTGCGCGAGCTCGGCGTACCGGCGCACTCCGACGAAGTATTGACCGCACTGCGCGTCAAGGGTGACGCGGAGCGGGAGGCACTGCGCGGGCGCCTCGCAGCGATGGAGCGCGATGGTCAACTGATGACCAATCGCAAGGGACAGCTTTGCGTCGTCGCCAAGCTCGACCTGGTCAGCGGAACGGTTCAGGGTCATCCCGACGGCTTCGGCTTTCTGGTCCCCGACGACGGCAGTGCCGATCTGTTCCTCTCGCCCAAGGAGATGCACAAGGCGTTGCACGGCGATCGTGCGACCGCGCGACTGATCGGACTCGACAAGCGCGGCCGCCCGGAGGGCGCGATCGTCGATGTGCTCCAGCGCGCCAATCGCGAAATCGTCGGCCGTGTCTACGCCGATCACGGCATCTGGTACCTCGTCGCCGAGAACAAACGCATCAGCCAGGACATCCTGATCCCCGCCGACATGCGCGGCTCCGCGCAGCCCGGCCAGGTGGTCGTCGCGCAACTGATCGAGCAGCCGTCGGCGCATCGCGAGGCGCTAGCCAAGATCGTCGACGTGCTCGGCAACTACACCGACCCCGGCATGGAAATCGAGATCGCGCTGCGCAAGCATGATCTGCCCTATCAATTCAGCGCGACTGCCAAGCGACAGGCCTCGCGCCTGCCGGAATCGGTGCAGCCGGGTGACCTCAAGGACCGGACCGATCTGCGCTCGCTGCCGCTGGTTACCATCGATGGTGAGACCGCGCGAGATTTCGACGATGCCGTCTATTGCGAGGCCAAGGGCCGTGGCTTTCGCCTGTTGGTGGCGATCGCCGACGTGGGGCACTACGTGCGTGACGGCGACGCCATCGACATCGATGCGCGCGAGCGCGGCACGTCGGTGTACTTCCCGCGGCGCGTGATTCCGATGCTACCGGAGCAGCTTTCCAACGAGTTGTGCTCGCTCAAGGCCGCGGTCGATCGGCTGTGCATGGTGTGCGACATGAGCGTCTCGGCACAGGGCGACATTGAGGACTATCGGTTCTACCCGGCGGTGATGCACTCGCGTGCGCGTCTCACCTATAACCAGGTCTGGGATTGGCTGTCGCAGCCGAAAACTGTTAAAAGCGCCGACGCCAAGGCGCTGCTCCCGCATCTGCAGCAGGTGCACGCGCTGTACAAGGTGCTGGCGGCGGCGCGCGCGCGCCGCGGTGCGATCGACTTCGAAACCATCGAGCTCGAGCTCAAGTTCGACACCCGAGGCAAGATCGAGGCAATCGTTCCGGTGATGCGCAACGAAGCTCACAAGCTGATCGAAGAGTGCATGCTCGCCGCCAACGTGTGCGCGGCGCAGTATCTGCTGCAGCACAAGCATCCCGCGCTGTACCGCGTACACGAAGGGCCGACGCCTGAAAAGCTCAAGGCGCTGAAGGAATTCCTGGCGGCGTCGGCCCTGGCACTCGGTGGAGGCGATAACCCAACTCCCGCGGACTACGCGGCGCTGCTTGCCAAGATCAAGTCACGCCCGGACTTCAACCTGCTGCAGACGGTGTTGCTGCGCTCGCTGCAGCAGGCGGTCTACAGTCCGGACAACGCCGGACATTTCGGGCTGGGCTACGACGCGTACACGCACTTCACTTCACCGATCCGCCGCTATCCCGATCTGCTGGTGCACCGCGCGATCAAGGCGTGCCTGACGAACGCGCGCTATCACCCGAAAGGAGCCACCTGGGTCGAACTCGGAGTACATAGCTCGCTCACCGAGCGCCGAGCCGACGATGCGACGCGCGATGTCGAGAACTGGCTCAAGTGCTATTTCATGCAGGACCGCGTCGGCGAGACCTTCGATGGCACGATCAGCGGCGTCACGCATTTCGGCCTGTTCGTCACGCTGGACGGTCTCAATGTCGACGGGCTGGTGCACGTCACCGAGCTCGGCAACGACTATTTTCATTTCGATGCCGTTCACCACGCGATGAACGGCGAGCGCAGCGGCAAGAGCTACCGGCTGGCCGATCGCATCAAGGTGAAGGTGGCGCGTGTCGACCTCGACGCCACGAAGATCGACTTCGTGCTCGCTGACGTCGGCGCTTCACCGGTGCCAATTGCGAAACGCCTCGCGCCACGCCAGCCAAAGACTCGCCGCTAGGGACCCACCGAAACCTGCGCGCGGCGTCGCAGATTGCGGATCGATGTTCCGCGCCTAGAGCTATCTCGGCTGCGGCACAATCCTCAGGTACGGCTTCGGCGCCTTCCAGCCTTGCGGATATTTCTGCTTGGCCTCGTCGTTGCTGACCGAGCCGGCGATGATGACGTCCTCGCCAGGCTTCCACTGCGCAGGCGTGGCGACTTTGTGCTTCGCCGTCAACTGCAGCGAGTCGAGCACACGGAGCACCTCGTCGAAGTTGCGGCCGGTGGTCATCGGATAGGTCAGGTTGAGCTTGATCTTCTTGTCCGGTCCGACGATGAACACCGAGCGGATCGTCGCGTTGTCTGCCGGAGTGCGCGGCTGAGCTCCGCTCGCGTTCGGATGGATCATGTCGTAGAGCTTTGCGACCGCCAGGTCGGAGTCGCCGATGATCGGATAGTTGGGTGCGACGCCCTGCGTCTCCTCGATGTCCTTCGCCCAGCGCGTGTGATCCTCGACCGGGTCGATGGAGAGTCCGAGGATCTTCGCGTTGCGCTTGTCGAATTCAGGCTTGATCTTGGCGAGATAGCCCAGCTCGGTCGTGCAGACCGGTGTGAAATCCTTGGGGTGCGAGAACAGCACCGCCCACTTGTCGCCAATCCAGTCGTGAAAGCGGATGGTTCCTTCCGTTGTCTGCGCCGTGAAATCGGGTGCCTCGTCGCCGATGCGAAGTGCCATGGTGACCTCCTGAAATGCGTCGGTTTGAAGCCCTTATAATACGCCTGCCGTGACACGTAGAGCAGATCGCGCGGCGCTATGCATATGCCATCCGCCCCCGTCCAACCCGGCAACCCCGTCGTCGCGCCGCAGGTGGCACGCATCGACCTCGTGGTGCAGGCGCCGGACATCGACACGCCTCTGCTGAAGTCGCTCGCGCGGCTCGCTGGTGCAAGTGCGATCGAGGCGCTCGCCGCGGCCGAGACGCAGGCTTTTCGGCTCACCGATCCGACCCGTCGCGCGGGCGTCGCCGACTTCTGCCTTGAGGCTGGTATCGATTTCGGCTTTGTCCCCAGGGATCAGCGACTCGATCGCGTCGGGCTCGTCGCGATGGACATGGACTCGACCCTGATCACGATCGAGTGCATCGACGAAATCGCGGACATGATCGGCATCAAGCCGCAAGTGGCGGCGATCACAGTCGCGGCGATGCGCGGTGAAATAGACTTTCGCGAAAGCCTCACCCGTCGGGTCGCGCTGCTCGAAGGACTCGACGTCGGCGCGCTGCAGCGAGTCTATGACGAGCGGCTGTGCCTGTCGCCCGGCGCGCAGCGCATGCTGGATGGATTCAAGCGCGCGGGGGCCGCGACGCTGCTGGTGTCGGGGGGATTCACCTTCTTCACGTCACGTCTGCAAGCGCGACTCCCGCTGGATCACACGCTCGCCAATACGCTCGGTGTCGCCGGAGATCAGCTCACCGGCCGAATCCAGGGAACCATCATCGACGCCGATGCCAAGGCGGCGGAGCTCGAGCGGCTTGCAAAAGCGCTCGCCCCGGGATTGCTTTCCGTCGCCATCGGCGACGGCGCCAATGATTTGCCGATGCTCGCGGCGGCCGACGTGAGCGTCGCCTACCGCGCCAAGCGCGTCGTTCGCGATCAGGCCGACTATGCGATCGATCACTGCGGGCTGGACGCGATCCTCAACCTGTTCGGCTAGAGCGAGGGGTCAGGTTTCAAGGGTGACTCGTCATGACCCAGGCGAGCACGGTGCGCACGAAGTCGACGATGTTCCAGACCGCGAGCACCGCGATTACGGTCCAGCTCAGTGCCGATCCGAGGAGACGTCCACGCGAGATCCCCGCCTCGTGTGACACGCCGACTGCATAGATGATGCGCGCGAACAGGAAGAGGATCGCGCAAACGTGAAGGAACGTCCGATTGGCGTGATCGAGCTCGGCCACGAGCAGCAGGAGAAGCATTGGCCAGCCCCACTCGACGGAGTTGCCGTGCGCGCGGATCGCGCGCGCCAACGCCGGATGCCCACCGTCGCCCAGTCCGACCTTGAGGCTTCTGCGCTGGCGAGATACGGCTGCCGCGAGCACCAGCAGCAGCAACGCGTACAGCCCGGCATAGAGCGCGGTGACGGGGACAACGATCAGCATTTCAGTCTCCTTCAGTCGTCATCGAAATCGCCTTCGTCGATCCACGCGCTCTGGATCGCCTCGAGGATCTTTTCGCCGCAATGCGCGGGATCGTCGTCGAAACCTGGCAACGCCAGCACCCACTTGCGAAGGTCGACGAACAGCACGCGCTCCGGATCCACGCCTGGGTACGCCTCGGCGAGCACGATGGCGATGTCGCGGCTATCGGTCCATTTCATGGTCGGCCTCCATGATTTCAGCGAACGGCTTCCTTGGCGTAGTTGATTGTGTACTTGGGAATTTCGATGACCAGCTTCGCATCTCCCGGCTTGGCCTGGCACGACAATCTCGAGACCGGCGTCAGTCCCCATGCGCGATCGAGCAAGTCGTCCTCGTCTTCGGAAGAAGGTTCCAGCGTGGAAAATCCTTCGCGCACAATCACGTGACACGTCGTGCACGCGCATGACTTCTCGCATGCGTGCTCGATCTCGATGCCGTGGTCGAGCAGATTGTCGCAGATCGACGCGGCGGTGTCGGCCTCGAAAGTCTTGCCCTCGGGGCAGAGGTCCGGATGCGGCAACACGACGATCTCGGCCATCGGTGTCAGGCCCTAACCCAGCACGTCGATGCGCCGGCCCTTGAGCGCCGTGGCGACGCTTCGATTCATGCGCCGCGCGGCGAACTCCTCGGTCGACCGATTGAGCTCGTCGAGCGCATCGCTCAACGCGCGCCGATCGTCGCCCGCGAGCTGCGCGCGAACGGTCGCGCACGCGCGGTCGACCGTCGCGCGCTCATCGGCATCGAGAAGCTCGGCATCATCGGCGAGCGCGGCCTCGGTAGCGTCGAGTGTGCGCTCGGCCTCGACCCGCACCTCGGCGAGCGCACGCGCGTACATGTCCTCGCTCGCATGCAGATGCGATTCCTGCAACATGCGCGCGATGTCGGCGTCGGAGAGGCCATACGAAGGCTTGACCTCGATCGATGCTTCGATGCCGGTGGTCAGCTCCTGCGCCGAAACCGCGAGCAACCCGTCGGCATCGACCTGGAAGGTCACGCGGATGCGCGCCGCCCCCGCGACCATCGGCGGAATCCCGCGCAACTCGAAGCGCGCCAGTGAACGGCAATCCGAAACCCTCTCGCGCTCGCCCTGCACGACGTGGATCGCCATCGCCGACTGGCCGTCCTTGAAGGTGGTGAATTCCTGCGAGCGCGCCACCGGGATCGTGGAGTTGCGCGGAATAATCTTCTCGGTGAGGCCGCCCATCGTCTCGAGTCCCAGCGAGAGCGGAATCACGTCGAGCAGCAGCCAGTCCTCCCCGGCTGCGCGATTGCCTGCGAGGACGTTCGCCTGGATGGCTGCGCCGAGCGCGACCACCTGGTCGGGATCGAGATTGTTGAGAGGCGACGTTCGGAAAAAATCGGCGACAGCCTTCTGCACCTGCGGCATGCGTGTCGCGCCTCCGACCATGACGACGCCGTCGACATCGGTCACTTGGAGCTTGGCGTCGCGAAGTGCCTTGCGGACCGACGCCAGTGTTTTCGCCACCAGTGTCTCGGTCATCTTCGCGAAGGTCTCGCGGGCGAGCGCGACGTCGACCTTCGCGCCCGACGACAGCGTCGCCTCGATGCGCGCCGAGGCATGCGTCGACAAGTGCTCCTTGGCTGCGCGCGCTGCCAGCATGAGTGTACGCGTGTCCCCGGGAGGCAGCGGCCCGACACCGGTGGTTTCGAGCAGCCAGCAGTAGATGCGGTGGTCGAAATCGTCGCCGCCGAGCGCGGTATCGCCGGCGGTGGCGATCACCTCGAACACGCCGCGCGACAAGCGCAGCAGCGAGATGTCGAAGGTGCCGCCTCCGAGGTCGTAGATCGCGAAGGTGCCTTCGGAGGCGTTGTCGAGCCCGTACGCAATCGCTGCGGCGGTGGGCTCGTTCAACAGGCGCAGGACAGCGAGTCCCGCCAGCCGGGCGGCGTCCTTGGTCGCCTGGCGCTGCGCGTCGTCGAAATACGCTGGCACGGTGATCACCGCGCCGCTGATCGTCCCGCCGAGGCTTTGTTCCGCGCGCACGCGCAACGCGCGCAGGATCTCCGCCGAGACTTCGACCGGAGAGCGCACGCCCGAGCGCGTCTCCACCTGCACCATGCCCGGAGCTTCGATGAAGCGATACGGAAAACGCCGCGCGTCGCTCAGATCGTGCAAGCCACGACCCATGAGGCGCTTCACCGAGACGATCGTGTTGTGCGCATCGTGGGCTTGCGCCTCAGCAGCGCGATAGCCCACTTCCACACCCGCCGGCGCATAGCGCACGATCGATGGCAACAATGCGCGCCCCTGTTCGTCGGGCAGGACCGTCGCGGCACCGCTCCTGACCGTCGCCACCAGCGAGTGCGTGGTCCCCAGGTCGATCCCGATCGCCAGGCGCTGCGCGTGCGGCGGTGGCGATTCTCCGGGTTCGGCAATCTGCAGCAGCGCCATCACGGCTCCATGTCGGCCGATGCGGCGTCGATGTCAGCCGCGACCTTCGACAGGAACTTCAGCTTGCGCACCGTGCCGCGCGCGGCTTCGAGCGCTCGCGCATCGCGCAACTCGTCGGCCAGCACGTGAGTGAGCTCGGAGACCTCGGTGCGCACGTCGGTGAGCAGGGCATCCAGCCGGCGCGCATCGTTGGCCTCGCGCGCCTCTTCGATCGCCTCCCGCCGCTCGAGTTGGTACTCGAGAAAATCGTTAGGCAGCGAGGTGTCGGTTTCGGACAGCGCATCGACACCCTGCAGCTTGAGCAGATATTGCGCGCGATCGACGGGCGACTTGAGCGTGCGGTACGCCTCGTTGACGCGCGCCGACGACTGCAGCGCCATGCGGCGCTGTGCTTCGCCGGTGGAGGCATGACGGTCGGGATGCACGTTTGCCTGCAACGCCCGGTAAGCCGCATCGAGCGCCCGCGAGTCGACGTCGTAACGCGCCGGCAGGCCGAACAGCGAGAAGTAGTCTTGCGTGAAGTCGATCATGCTGGCGGGTCGCGTCTATCGCTCGTCCGCACAGCGGGCCTGCGCGTCAGACGAGGATCGCCGCGGAGCCTAGACGTTAAAGCTCTCGCCGCAACCGCATTCATCCTTGACGTTCGGATTGCGGAACTTGAATCCTTCGTTCAATCCTTCGCGCGCGAAGTCGAGCTCGGTGCCGTCGAGATACGGCATGCTTTTGGGATCGACGATGACGGTGATGCCGTGGCTTTCGAAAAGATGATCCTCCGGCGCCGCCGCGTCGGCATACTCCAGCTTGTACGCGAGGCCCGAGCATCCGGTCGTGCGCACGCCCAGGCGCAGGCCGATGCCTTTGCCACGTTTGCTGAGGTAGCCCGCAACGTGTTTCGCCGCGCTCTCGGTCAGGGTGATCGACATGCGTTCGTTACTCCGCGGCAGCGGACGCCGTCTCTACCGAGGACGTCGCGGTCTGGCCACCGTGCTTTTTCTTGTAGTCGGCGACGGCGGCCTTGATCGCGTCCTCGGCGAGGATAGAGCAATGGATCTTCACCGGGGGCAACGCGAGCTCCTGCGCGATCTGCGTGTTGCGTATGTTCATCGCCTGGTCGAGTGTCTTGCCCTTCACCCATTCGGTGACCAGCGACGACGAAGCGATCGCGGAGCCGCAGCCATAGGTCTTGAACTTGGCGTCCTCGATGATGCCGTCCTTGTTCACCTTGATCTGGAGCTTCATCACGTCGCCGCATGCGGGCGCGCCCACCATGCCGGTGGCGACCCCCGACTCGTCCTTCCCGAAGGAACCGACGTTGCGCGGATTCTCGTAG
>DASXBS010000249.1:0-18988 GCA_036491555.1 Casimicrobiaceae bacterium | reverse complement strand
CAGCGAATCGAGCGCGGCGCCGCGACGGCGGTCTTCGTCGAATACGAACTTCGCCGGCGGCAGCTGCTCCTGCGCGGTCCAGATCGGCCACTCCTCGTCGTACAGGTTGAGCTCGGGCGTGACCTTGGTGAGCTCCATGTTCGCGTCCCAGTAGGCGTCGATGGTCCCGACGTCGCGCCAATACGCGCCGGATGACTTGCCGCCCACCGTGCTCGTGCGCAGGTCGTGGGCGACCACACGGTCTCCGCGCGCGATCGCGCGCGGAATGACGTTTTTGCCGAAGTCGTGCACAGACGTCTCGTCCGCAGCATCCTGCTGAAGCAGTTCGTAGAGGTATTCCGCGCCGAAAATGTAGATCCCCATGCTGCCGAGCGCCAGGTCGGCGGCGCCCGGTATCGGCTCGGGGTCGCTCGGCTTCTCCGCGAAAGCGATCACGCGCCTTTGTGCATCGATCTTCATCACGCCGAACGACGAAGCATCGGCCAGCGGCACGGCGACACAGCCGATCGTGACGTCGGTTGCTCCCGCGGCGTGCTCGCTGATCATCTTTCCGTAGTCCATCTTGTAGATATGATCGCCGGCGAGCACGAGCACGAACCGAGGTCCGTGTCGGCGCAGCACGGCGAGGTTCTGATAGACGGCGTCGGCGGTGCCGCGGTACCACACCGGGTCGAGCTGTTGCTGCGCGGGAAGCAATTCGACGAATTCGTTGAGGCGTCCGTCGAGGAACGACCACCCGCGCTGGACGTGCCTGATCAGGCTCTGCGCCTTGTATTGCGTACAGATGCCGATTCGCCGGATGCCCGAATTCACGCAGTTCGAGAGCGCGAAGTCGATGATGCGGAACTTGCCGCCGAACGGCACCGCCGGCTTCGCCCGCCAATCCGTTAGCGGGCCGAGGCGCACGCCGCGCCCTCCGGCGAGCACCAGCGCGACGGTCGCCCGCGTGAGCTGGTGGAGGTTCAGGGCATGCGCGGCGGGTGGTACCGCTGCGACAGCTTCGGACGCGCTTGGATTTGGGTCGTTCATGGTGCATCGGCCGGCACGGCGATCGCGATCGAGAGTAACGCGAGCGAGAGCCAGCTGCAACGTCGACATCCGCCGGTGACGCGAGGGGTCGCCTTTGCATTTCGCGTGCGGGAGGGACACCTCACCCCGGATCGTCCTCCTGCTATGATGACTGGCCCTGTTCCGTCGCCAGCGCCTCGCGGCGGCCCTTCCATTCGCTTCGGCGCTTCATGCTGCGCGTTCTCTTCGTAACTTCCGAATGCGCGCCTTGGGTCAAGACCGGCGGACTCGGCGACGTCTCCGCGGCGCTGCCTTTGGCGCTGCGTGCGCTTGGCGTGGACGCGCGTGTGCTGCTGCCTGCTTATCCGGGACTGCTCGACCACGTTCGCTCGGAGCGTCGGGGAACAGCGATTGTCCCCGTGGGCCCGTGGCCGGCGAGCGAATTGCGCGAAGCGACATTGCCCTCCGGCGTGCCGGCGCTGCTCATCGACTGCGCGTCGCTGTTCATGCGCCCGGGCGGGCCGTATCAGGATGCGCAGGGCAATGACTACGCAGACAATGCACGCCGATTCGGCTATCTCGCGCATGTCGCCGCCATGCTGTGCGCCCCGGGAAGCGCACTTCCCTGGCGCCCCGACGTGCTGCATTGCAACGACTGGCAGACCGCGCTTGCCCCGATGTTCATGCGCTTCGCGGGCGCACGCCAGGCCGCGACCGTCGTCACCATTCACAATCTTGCGTTCCAGGGTTTGTTTCCGGGCAATCTCTGCGCCGAGCTTGGTCTGCCCGCGGAAGCCTACGCGATCGACGGATTCGAGTTCTACGGTCAGACCTCCTTCCTCAAGGCGGGGATCGCGTGTGCGGATGTCGTGTCCACAGTAAGCCCCACCTACGCCCGCGAGATCCAGCGCGCGCCGCTGGGATTCGGTCTCGAAGGGCTGCTCGGCGCTCGCGCGGACGTGCTCGTGGGCATTCTCAATGGCATCGACACCGAGGTCTGGAATCCCGCCGCGGACGCGATGATCACGGTTCGTTACGATCGCGATACGCTCGAGCGCAAGGCGCACAACAAGGCCGCACTGCAGCGCGCGCTCGGGCTCGACGAGGCTCCCGACGTGCCGCTGTTCGGCATGGTGAGCCGTCTGGCCTGGCAGAAGGGTTCGGATCTCGTTGCGGCGCTCATTTCGGAGCTGGTCGACGCGCCGGCGCAATTCGCGATCGCAGGTCGTGGTGATCGCGGCGATGAAGCCGCGCTCGAGGCGCTGGGCCGGCGCCACCGGTCACGGGTCGCGGTCGCGATCCGGTTCGACGAGGCACTCGCGCACCGTATCGAAGCTGGCGCCGATGCGTTTCTCATGCCGTCGCGATTCGAGCCTTGCGGGCTCAACCAGATGTACAGCCAGCGCTATGGCACTCCGCCGATCGCGCACGCCACGGGCGGACTCGCCGACTCCATCGTCGACGTCGCGCCGTCCACGCTTGCCGGGGGCACGGGCAGCGGCTTCCTCTACACCGAGCCGACGACGGAGGCGTTGCGGGCCGCGGCCGCGCGCATGCTCGAAGCCTACCGCGCGCCGTCGATCTGGCGCGCGATACAGCGGGCGGGCATGGCGCGCGACTTCGGCTGGAGGGTCAGCGCCCAGTCGTACATCGATCTGTACGGTCGCGCGATGGTACGCGTGCCTCCGACGACGCGCTGATTCGCCGCCTCAGGCCCAACGCATCAGTCCGAGCTCCATCGGGTGAACCATCTCGGGATGGCAAGGGTATGCGCGTAGCCGGTACTCGAGCCGTCCGCAAAGTTCGGGAGTCAATTCGATCGCATAGCGCTGCTCGCCGGTGTCACCGAGGGGGCCTCGCGCGACCAGCGGATAGCGATGATGTTCGTCGCGGTCGGTTTCGCGCTCGGAGCGCGACACGAGCAGCTCGACGAACACATCGTCGGGTTCGAGTCCGTTCAGCAGGACCGCGACTTCGATCGTCAAGTGCTCGCCGTAGGTGATTCGCGCGGTGGGAATGTCGATGCGGCGCAGCTTCACGCCGGCCCATGCCGCGCGCACGCGCGATTTCCACGCGGCCAGTTCGATGGCCGCGGCGCTGCCGTCGTGCGCGACACGCCGACCGTGCCGCGACGCAGGGCCGTAGAACTTGGTTACGTACTCGTTGACCATCCTCGTGGCGTTGAACCTCGGGAGAATCGACGCCATCGAGGCCTTGGCCATGCCAACCCATTCCTGCGAGTGACCATGCGCCCCGCGGTCGTAGTAGCGCGGCATCACATGGTCCTGCAGGATCTCGTAGAGCGTGCGCGACTCTTCCAGATTGCGTCGCGACGCGTCGGCGCTTGGTGGGGCGGGCTTGATCGCCCAGCCGTTGCCGCGGCGGTAGCCTTCGCCCCACCAGCCGTCGAGCACCGAGAGGTTTATCACGCCATTCATGCCCGCCTTCATGCCCGAGGTTCCCGACGCTTCGAGCGGATAGATCGGGTTGTTGAGCCATACGTCCACGCCCATGACCAGCTGTCGCGCGAGATGCAGGTCGTAACCCTCGACTAGGAGCACGCGACTTTCGAATTCGGGCATTTGGGCCACCCGCGCGATTTCGCGAAGCACGTCCTGACCCGGAACGTCTGCGGGGTGAGCGCGCCCCGCGAAGATGAACAGAATGGGCCGCTTTGGATCGCTGACCAGGTCGCGCAGCCGGTCGAGGTCGTGAAACAGCAGCGCGGCGCGCTTGTAGGTCGCGAAGCGCCTGGCGAATCCAACGGTCAGCACGTTGGGATTTTCGGGATCGGCGTTGCGCAGCAGCCGATCGAGGTGTGTCTCGCTGTTCTGATTGCGCAGCTGCTGGACGCGCACTCGCCGCCGGATCAGCTCCAGCATTCGCGTCTTCAGGTACTGGTGCACCGACCAGAAAATGTGGTCCGGCACACGGTCGATGTCCTCCCAAACGGCGCTGTGCTGCAGGCGGCGTGTCCAGTCATGGCCGAAGAAGCGCTCGAGGACGTCGAACCATTCGAGCGCGAGGAATGTCCGCACGTGTACGCCGTTGGTCACGTGATCGATCGGATTCTCGGGAGGCGGGATCTCGGGCCATAAACCGCGCAGCATCAGCGACGAGACGCCGGCGTGGATCTTCGACACGCCGTTGTGATAGCGCGATCCGCGCACCGCCAGCGCCGTCATGTTGAAATCGTTGCTATCCGGGGTGCGCCCCAGCGCCAGCAGCGTTGGCATTTCGATCCCGACGTCTCGGCAGTACGCATCGAAATGCTGCCCCATCATCTCGGTATCGAAATGGTCGTGACCCGCGGCGACGGCGGTGTGCGTCGTAAACACGTCGCTGGCCGCCACGACTTCGAGCGCGCTCGCGAAGTCGAGACCGGTTTCGACACAACCGCGGATGCGCTCGAGGACGAGGAATGCGGCATGTCCCTCGTTCATGTGCCACACGGTCGGCTGGATTCGCATCGTCCTGAGCGCACGCACACCGCCGATGCCGAGGATGATTTCCTGCTCGATACGCGTCGAACGGTCACCGCCATACAGCCGGTAGGTGATGATGCGGTCGCGCTCGGCGTTCTCCGGAACGTCGGTATCGAGCAGGTACAGCCTTACGTGTCCGGCACGTGCGCGCCAGATGCGCACCGACACCGCGCGGCCCGGCAGCTCGACCGTCACGCGCACCTCGCTGCCGTCGGCTGCCACGACCTGGTCGAGCGGCAGGTTGGCGAAGTCCGAGGCGGCATAGGTCGCGTCCTGGTTGCCGTCGGCGTCGATGGTTTGCGCAAAGTAGCCCTGGCGGTACAGCAGGCCCACCGCCACCAGCGGCAACCGCATGTCGCTCGCCGCCTTGCAGTGGTCCCCGGCGAGGATGCCCAGCCCGCCCGAATAGATCGGCAGGCTCTCGTGAAAGCCGAATTCGGCGCAGAAATATGCGACGAGATCGTCGTCCTTCAAAGCTCGTGGGCCGTTGCCCGTCGGCTGTGCGTCGTGATACGTGTCGTACGCCGACAGGATGCTGTGGAAATTCGCGAGGAAGGAAGGGTCCTGTGCGGACGCGTCCAGCCGGCGTTGATCCACACGGGCGAGAAACGCCTTTGGGTTGTGGCCGACAGCCTCCCACAGCCCGGGATGAAGCCGCTCGAACAGCTCGCATGTCGGGCGATCCCAGCTGTACCACAGGTTGTTCGCGAGATCCTTAATGCGCGCGAGGCGCGGCGGGATCGTCGGACTGACCTCGATGACGTAAGGCGTGCCGGATGCGTGCATGGCCGGAAGAGAGGCGCGAGCGATGCGCCAAAGTCACGAATTCTTGCATGTTCCGTGGCTCGCGTCTGCCTGCAGGCGCAGTGCGCTTGCCACCCGGGTTAGCTTGCCGGCGGTCGACATGTTGCCCGCGGTGAACATCGGAAAGCAGGCGCCTGGCTCGTTATGGCAAAGCTCACGGGTCGCCATGCCGGGTTAAGATTCGCAGGAAGTATGCTGCGATGATGAAGCCTGCCCTTGATCGCATGGATTTCCCGATCGAGCCTCCGATCCAACCCATGCTCGCCAAGCTCGTGGAAGGCCTGCCAGACGACGGCGACCTTTCGTTCGAGCCGAAGTGGGATGGGTTCCGTGCCATCGTCTTTCGCGGTTCGAGCGACCTCTACATTCAGAGCCGCGATTCCAAGCCGCTCGATCGCTATTTTCCCGATCTGCACCAGTCGATGCTCGATCTGCTGCCGCCGGGCTGTGTGATCGACGGCGAGATCGTCATCGCGACGTCGCACGGACTCGATTTCGACGCGCTGCAGCTCCGTCTACATCCGGCGCAATCGCGCAGCGCGAAGCTCGCCAGGGAGACGCCGGCGTCGTTCGTCGCCTTCGACGCGCTGGCCGCGAATGGAAAAGACATCATGGCGATGGCGCAGCACGAGCGGCGAGCGCAGCTCGATGCGCTACTGGGGCGATCGAAGCCGCCGCTGCATCTCACGCCGATGACCCGCGAGCATCGCGTCGCGGTCGAATGGCTGCGGCAGTTCGAAGGCGCGGGCCTCGACGGGGTCATCGCCAAGCATCGCGACCTGCCGTACCAGCCCGGCAAGCGTGCGATGCTCAAGGTAAAGCACGTGCGCACGGCAGATTGCGTTGTCGCCGGCTTCCGCTGCTACAAGGAATCGAAGGACGCGGTCGGCTCGCTGCTGCTCGGCCTTTACGACGCCGCCGGCGTGCTGCATCACGTCGGCGTGACGTCTGCATTCACCATGGCGACGCGCAAGGCTCTCGCGAACGAGCTCGCGCCGCTGCGCCGGGATGCGCTCGAGAACCACCCGTGGCGCGACTGGGCAGACGCGCAGGCGCAGGCCAGCGCGCGCATGCCTGGCGGCCAAAGCCGCTGGTCCGCCGGCAAGGACCTGTCTTGGGAACCGCTGCGCATCGAGCGCGTCTGCGAAGTGAAATACGACCATCTGCAGGGCGATCGCTTTCGCCACGCTACGCACTTCCTGCGCTGGCGCCCGGACAAGCCGCCGGCGGATTGCCGCTACGATCAGCTCGAAGTCACCGCGCCTTACGAGTTGAAGAAGGTTTTCGGGGCGACCGCGAAGACGCGGGCTTAGCGCCGGCACGGCGCGAGGGCTGGACGCGCGGCGGCTCGCCCTCCACCTTCGCGTATTGCGGCGGCCACGGCGCGTCCCCCTGGCCGTCGCGCTCCTGTCGCTGCGACAGCTCGAGCAGGGGCTGGAGCGAAAACGCGCGCGCGTCGATCTCCTTGTGCAGGTCGCCGATGCGCTTGAAGCGCGCCTGCATCGTGACCATGGTGAAATCGGCGGGGTCGGCCGCGTCGACCTCGTCCCAGGCGAGCGGCGCCGAGACGCGCGCGTCCGGCGTCGGGCGCACCGAATAGGCGCCGGCTACGGTTCGATCCTTGGCGTTCTGGTTATAGTCGATGAACACGCCGTGGCGTTCCTCCTTCCACCACTTGCTGGTGGCCAGCGCGGGCACGCGCCGCTCGACCTCGCGCGCCAGCGCCAATGCGGCGCGTCGTACTTGATCGTGGATCCATTGGCGCTCGATGCGAACGCTCACGTGGATGCCGCGCTTGCCCGAGGTCTTGGGCCAGCCGCGCAAACCGTAATCGGTCAGGGCGGCTTCGACCACGCGCGCGACGTCGCGCACCTGCGACCACGGCACGTCCGGCACCGGATCGAGGTCAACCCGCAATTCGTCGGGATGGTCGAGATCCTCGGCGCGCACCGGATGGGGATGGAGTTCAAGGCAAGCGAGGTTAGCCATCCATGCGAGCGACGCGCTATCGCGCGGTACGACTTCCTCTGCGCTGCGTCCGGAGGGGAAGCGGATGGTCACCACCTCTACCCATGGTGGTCGATCCTTGGGCGCGCGTTTCTGGAAAAAGAATTCGTCGCCGATGCCGTTGGGGAAACGCACCATCGTATTCGGCCGTCCACCAGATCCGCGCAGCGCACCCTCGGCAACGCAGAGGTAGTAGTGAACCAGGTCGAGCTTGGTATGGCCCGCGTCGGGGAACAGGACCTTGCCCGGGTTGGTGATTACCACCTCGTGCCCACCCACACGCAGGATTTCCTTGGGGGTGTCCGCAGCCATCCGCCGATTGTCTCAAATCGCGGGTCTGGCCACTACGCGAGTCCCAGGCGCGCCGGCAGCCACAGCGAAAAGGTCGGGACGAAGACGAGCATGATCAGCACGACGAACAGGATTAGCAGGTACTTGAGCATCGGCCGCCAGACGTTCTCGAGCTTGGTGCCGGTGATCGCGCAGGTCGCGAACAACCCGAGCCCGATCGGCGGCGAAAACAACCCGAGTCCCATGGCAATGACCATGACCGTGCCGAAATGCAGTGGATGCACGCCCAGCCGCATCGCGATCGGCGCCAGCAGCGGCCCGAAAATGATCAGCGCCGGGGCGCCTTCGAGCACGGCACCGAACAGGATCATCAATAACACGGAAACGACGACGAAGCTGTTGCTGCCGTATTGGTGCCCGAGATTGATCATCGCCGACGACAGATACTGCGGGATCTGCAGGATGGTGAGCGCGTACGACACGCTCGACGCTGCCGCCACGATGAACAGGATGGTGCCGGTCATCGATCCGGCCTGCACGAACAGCCGGAATCCGGAGCGCCAGGTCAGCTCGCGAAACGCGAATCCCCCAACCACGAACGCGTAGACAACCGCGAACGCCGAGACCTCAGTCGAGGTCGCGATTCCCGAAGTCACGCCCTTGCCGATCATCAGGATCATGACCAGCCCCACCAGCGCGCCAGCGATCAGCTTGATTGTCGGCGTGCGCACTTCGAAGGCTTCGTCGGGATCGATGCGCTGGCCGAAATAGATCGCGATTCCCGCGAGTGCCAGCGCCAGCACGCCGGCGGGAATCAATCCCGCCATGAACAGCCCGCCGATCGAGATGTTGGCGACGAAGCCGAGGATGATCATGTTCACGCACGGCGGGATCGTCTCCGCCATGACCGCGGTGGCTGCGAGTAGCCCGGCGGCATCGTTCGGGTCCTGCCGCGTGCGCCGCACCGCGGGCATGATGATGCCGCCCACGGCGGCGATGTCGGCGAGCTTGGATCCCGAGATGCCGGAGAAGAACGCGGTCGCAGTGATGGTGATCAGGTTGAGGCCGCCGCGCATGCGCCCGAACACGCGCAGCAGGAGCTCGATCAATCGCGCCGACATGCCGTTGGCTTCCATGACCATGCCGGCGAGCACGAAAAACGGTATCGCCAGCAGCACGAAGTGGTCCATGCCGGCGACCACCGTCTGCGACCACACCAGCATCGGCAGCGACGGGTCGGACAGGAAGAACAACAGCGAGGCGAAGGCGAGCACGAACGCGATCGGCACGCCGATAATGAGGCCGCCGAAGAATCCCGCGAACAGCAGGAACCACGGCTTCACCTCGTACGCGGGCAGCATCGTGTTCCACGCCCACACCGCGAGGGAAAGCGCAACGCTGGCCGCGAGCGTTTTCCAGACCGTGGCGCGCGGGCCGGCCAGCGCGTTCACGACCCCGAACAGCGCCATGACCAGGCTGCCGAACACCACCGGCAGCACGAAAATGATCTGCGGCAGCCCGAACGAGGTCGTTTGCTTGAGCGAATCGATGAACAGCTCGCACGACGACAGGAAGAGCGCGATCGAGACGCCGACGATGATCCAGTAGCAAAGTTGCACCATGGCGGGGCCCCAGCTACGAGGCAGGAGGCCCCGCAACGTGTCGATGCCGACATGGCGCTCGCGCCCCAACACGGTAGCGGCGCCGACGAACACCTGCATCACCATCAGGGCACGCGCGATTTCCTCCGCCCAGTCGACCGGGTTGTGCAGGAAATAGCGATAGATCACCGCGACGAATACGACGCCGACGTCGAGCGCGAGCACGACGCCGGACAGCAGTTCGAGTCCGTGCAGCAACCGGGTGAGGGCGAGTGTGGCCGCACCGGCGTTGCGAAACGGCGCCAATGACGCGCCTGCGTGTGTGCCGCTCACGTCGCCGTTGCCCCGACGCTCAGACCGCCGTGGCGTGACAATTGATCATGCCACGCGCCTCGCGACGATCTCATCAGCCGCGCGCGGCGGCGATGGCTTCGAACATCGGTTTGGTGACCGGATACTCCTTGATGAAGGGCGCCCACACGCGGGCTTCCATTTCC
This sequence comes from Casimicrobiaceae bacterium, assembly GCA_036491555.1. Lineage (GTDB taxonomy): Bacteria > Pseudomonadota > Gammaproteobacteria > Burkholderiales > Casimicrobiaceae > PALSA-1003. The sequence continues at coordinate 9,295 of DASXBS010000249.1, read as the reverse complement.
TTGCGCACCTGCTCGCGCTCGGCCTTGGCCATTGGCGTGAAGGTCACGCCCATTTTCTTCAACTCCTCCATCGCGGCTTTGCCTTTTTCGGCGGCGACGCCGCGCTCGTACACGGTGGCATCGCGCGCGGCCTTCAGGAACGCGGGCTTCGCGTCGGCGGGAAGCTTGTCCATGCCACGCTTGCCGATGACCGCGACCATCGGGCTGAACAGGTGCTCGGTCAGCCAGCAGTATTTCACCTGCTCGGCGAACTTGTACTGCAGTACGCTCGCCTGGTCGTGCTCGAAGCCATCGACCACGCCTGTCTGCAGCGCCGTGTAAAGCTCATTGATCGGAATCGGCGTCGGGATCGCACCCATGATCTTGAAGGTCTCGATGAACGCTGGCGCCGGCAGCACGCGCAGCTTAACGCCCTTGAGCTCCGCGAGGTTCTTGACCAGCATCTTGGTGTACACGCTGCGTGGCCCGAAGTGCGACGCCCAGTCGAGCACGGTGCAGCCGGTGCGGTCGTTGAGGATTTTGCCGAGCTGATCGCCGACGCCACCATCGAGCGCCTTGAAGCAGTGCGGATAGCTGTCGAACACGTAGCCCAGGTCGAGCATGCCGAATTCAGGTGCGACCGTCGCCCAGATCGACGACCCGGTGATCATCATGTCGACCGAGCCGACCTTGACCTGCTGCACAATGTCGGCTTCCTTGCCGAGCTGGCTGTCCGGGAAGTAGCCGAGCGTGACGCGATCGCCCAGTCCAGTCTTGAGGTTGGCGGCAAAGCGCTCGTACCAGATGTAGTGTGCGGCGTTCTGGTCGGCGCTCATCGACGATGAGATACGCATCGTGATGACCGACTGGGCACGGCCAGGGTTCGCGAAGCCGATGGTGAGCGCCAGCGTACCGGCGCTGCTGGCTGCCAGGAACTCGCGACGGGTGATCGGCTTAATGAGGTGTTTCATGAGCTCTCTCCTTGGGTTGCAATGCTCGGGGTGATCCCCGTATTCAACGCCGGAGCGGCCGTGACGGAGCCGCATCCTTGTTGGTTTCTGTGTTGAACGCGCCGCGCACGCGCGCCCGCTTGCCCTGTCTATGGTCCGTCGCGGCCTCGGTCACCGATTCTCGCGCAATGAGCGTGGGTTGGAACAGGAACTCTCTTGTCGGTATGTTCGGGTCGGCGAGGCGGCCGATGATCCGGCTGACCATCGTCTGCGCCATCTCGGCGAGCGGGAGCCGGATCGATGACACCGCCGGACTGACCAGCGCCGACAGCGCGAGGTCGTCCATGCCGATCACGGAGATCTCGTGCGGCACCTTGATGCCGCATTGGCGCAGGCCGGCGATGAGACCGATCGCCAGCATGTCGTTGATCGCGACGATCCCCGTAGGACGCGGTCTTTTCTTCGCGATGTCATGCGCCAGCGCGTATCCCAGCTCGGTCATCTCGGCATCGCCGAACGCGGACGCCGCCTTGCGCTCGAACACCTCGGCGCTACCGGTGGCACCGCGCTTGCGCGCCGCAGCGAGAAAGCCTTCGAGCTTTTCGGTGCGCGAAAGCGTCCGACCCGACGCGGTGACGAAGCCCAGGCGCGTGTGCCCTCGCTCCAGCAGGTGCTCCACCGCGAGTTTGGCGGCCATCGCGTTGTCCATCGACACGTAGTCGATCGGAAAGGCTTGCCGCGCGGGCGCACGGCGGTCGTAGCTGACCGCGACGAGTCCGCGGCGCACTGCGGCGTGCACGTGGCTCTGGTCGGCGAGCGACGAGATCACGATCACGCCGCGCACCCCGTGCGAAAGCAGGTCGTCGAAAAAGCTCGTTTCCTTCTCACGGTTTCGGTAGGTGCTCCCCAACAATACGCGGAATCCATGGCTCTCCTGCGCGACCACTTCGATCGCGTGCGCGAGTGAGCCGTACGAAGGATTCTCGATCGACGGGATCAGCAGCCCGATCAGCGGCGTGTGGCCGGTCTTGAGCTGCCGCGCGGCTCGATTCGGCTGAAACCCCAGCTCGGCGATAACCGCTTCGATGCGGTCCATGGTCTGCTTGCGCATCCGTTCCGGGCGGCCGTTGAGCGCGTTGGAAACCGTGCTGATCGACACGCCAGCGCGTCGAGCGACGTCCGCGATCGTGATCGCCTTGTCGTCCATCAGCGGCGCGGCGAGAGCGAATGCATCGTGGATCCTGGATCGGAGGGCAGGGGATTGCCGTTGGTCCCGCGGGACGCTCGGGGGACTATTTGCAATCGCGGTAAAACGTTATACTAAAACGGTACACCGTACAGCGGCGCTGCGTCAAGCCAATACGTGCAACGTTGTTCGTCGACGATCGTGCAGGCAGGAAATAGCGGCGGCATCGTCGCTCATCTCGGAGGAAGCCAAATTGAAATCGGATCTGAACGGCAAGGTCGTGCTCATCACCGGCGCGTCGACGGGCATCGGCGCTGCTGCGGCGCTGGCCTTCGCTCGTCACGGAAGCAAGGTCGTCGTCCATTACAACACCAGCAAGATGCAGGCCGAAACGGTGGCCGCGGGTGTCAAGGCGGCGGGCGCGGAATCGATGCTCGTCGGCGGCGACGTCACCAGGAGTGCCGACGTGAAGCGCATCGTCGCCGAGACGATGGCGGCGCATGGCAGGATCGACGTGCTGATCAACAACGCCGGCGGCATGATCGGCCGCACCAAGATCGAGGACTACACCGAGGAATACCTGGGCAAGGTGCTCGCGCTCAACGTGATCCAGGTCGCGCTGTTCATGCGCGAGGTGATCCCGATCATGCGCAAGCAGCGCGCCGGCAACGTGATCAACGTGAGCTCGATCGCGGCGCGCCACGGCGGCGGAGGCGGCGCGATCATCTATGCTGGCGCCAAGGGCTTCATTTCCACGGCGACGCACGGCTGGGCCAAGGAAGTGGTCGGCGACAACATCCGAGTCAACGCGGTTTCGCCTGGCGTCATCACGACGCCGTTCCACGAGCGCTACTCCACCGCCGACCAACTCAAGACCATGCAAGCCACGGTCCCGATGAACCGGCTCGGCGCGCCCGAAGAGTGTGCCGGTACCTTTGTCTACCTCGCCTCGGACCAGATGAGCGGCTACGTGACCGGACAGGTGATCGAGGTCAACGGCGGGCAATACATGCCCTAGGAATTCCATCGTCCGTCACGCGCCTCGGAGAGGGTGCTGCCGGATTGCTTCGAGTGTCGTCTCAAGGAGGAATCGATGCTAACCCGTCCGTTGCTTATGAAGTGCATCGCCGTGTGCGGCGGCGCGTTGCTGCTCGCTGCATCCGCCGGCGCCGCCGCGCAGGCCAAGGCGCCTCCCGAGTTCACGCTGCGCACCGCGCACTACTTCAAGGAGGACCATCCCTGGCACAAGGGACTGGTCTATTTCGCCAAAAAGGTGAACGACGACAGCAAGGGCCGCATCCAGATCGACATTTTCAGCGGCGGCATTCTCGGCAGCGAAGCGCAGACCATGCAGTTCGTCAAGGACGGCTCGCTCGATTTCGTCGTCTCCGATCCGTCCGCGGCAGCGCCCTTCGCGAAGGAAATGGACTTTTTCGCGCTGCCTTTCCTGTTCCGCGACTACACGCACTGGCAGAAGTCGCTCGACGGAGAACCCGGCGCGCGCTACGCGAAGCTGGTCGAGGAAAAGACCGGCATCAAGATTCTCGGCTATTGGGGCGGGTCCAGCCGCAACGTGCTGGCCACCAAAAAGCCGGTGATGAGCATGGACGACATGAAGGGATTTCGCCTGCGCCTGATATCGAGTCCGCTCAAGGTGAACGTCTGGAAAGCCGTCGGCGCCATCCCGACACCGATCGCGTTCATGGAGACGTACCTGGCGATGAAGTCGGGCGTGGTCGACGGCATGGAAAACGAATCGGTGGCGGTGCTCGACATGAAGTTCTACGAGCCGGCGCCGTACATCGCGCGCACCGAGCACGAGTTCACGGTGCGTCCGATGTTCATGGCCAAGAAGACCTTCGACAAGCTGCCGCCCGACCTGCAGCAGGTCGTGATCAAGGCGGCGCAGGAAGCGACCGTCTATGAGAGAAAGGTCGAGCTCGACGCCGGAAAGAGCGCCGAGGCCGACATGCAGAACAAGCTCAACGTGAAGTTCAACGCCATCGACAAGACGCCGTTCAAGACAGCGACCAAGCCGGTCATCCTCGAGTTCGCCAAGAACATGGGGCTGACCGATCTGCTGGTCAGCATCGACGATATGAAGTGAGATCAGCGCATGCCCGGCGGACGGCGATTGCACGTCGTGCGGCGCGTTCGGCACGCGTGAGCCTTCGCATCATGGCTGACCGACCCGGAGCGGGGGCGCTCGCCGAAGCCCTCGCGGGAGAAGAGGACGAGCGTGCCGGTCGACGAGCGCATGCTACCGACCGCGTCGAGCAGATGGCGGAAATCGTCGTCGTGCTGGCGCTCGCGGTGGAGGTCGTCGCGATGTTCGGCAACGTCATTTTCCGCTCGCTGCTCGATTCGTCGCTGCTGTGGAGCCTGGAGGTCGGCGAGCTCGCGCTGGTCGTGATGACCTTCGTCGGCGGAGCGATCGCGTATCCGCGCAACGAGCACATGGCGCTGCACGCGGTGGTGCAGCGGCTGCCGCGCGGCTGGCAGGCGCGCATCGAGGCCTTCTGCCACTGGCAGGTGTTCGCGATGGCGCTGTCCGGTGGGTGGCTCGCCTGGCAGATGATGCTGTCGCGCTGGGACGAGCACACTCCGTACATCGGCCTGTCGGCGATCTGGTTCGCCATTCCGATGATCGCGGGCATGGCGCTGCTCGCCTACTTCGCGGTCAAACGGGTGCTGCTGCATCGCAGGCCCGACATGGTTGCCGCGGGCATCGTCGTCGCACTGCTCGTCTCCGGCGTGCTCGCGATCGCGACCATGCTCGATGCCGAAGCGCGCACCTACGCGCTGTCGGTGGCATTCGCGATCTTCGCACTTCAGCTCGTGCTCGGAGTGCCGATCGGCTTCGCGCTCCTGATGTTCACGCTGCTCTACCTGCACACGTCGAGGCTGGTTCCGCTGTCGGTGGTACCGATCAACCTGCAGGCGGGGATCAGCAGCTTCGTCATGCTGTCGATTCCGTTTTTCATTCTCGCAGGCTACGTGATGACCGAAGGCGGGCTGAGCCGCCGCCTGACCGAATTCGTGATTGCGCTGGTCGGCCGCTTTCGTGGCGGCATGCTCCAGGTGATCGTGGTATGCATGTACATCATGTCGGGCATCTCCGGCTCCAAGGTCGCCGACGTCGCTGCGGTGGGCACGACCATGAAGACAGTGATGCGCAAGGAACGCTATGACCCCGGCGAGACCGCCGCGGTGCTCGCTTCCGGCGCGATCATGGGCGAAACGGTGCCGCCCAGCATCGCGATGCTGGTGCTGGCTTCGGTGACGTCGCTATCGATCGGCACCATGTTTGCCGCCGGACTGTTGCCGGCCGCGGTGATGGCGCTGTGCCTGATGGCGCTGATTTATTTCCGCTCGGGGAATCGCGTTACGACGACGACGAAGAGCTCGCCGCGCGAGATCGTACACACCGGCGTCAGCGCGATTCCCGCGCTGATAGCGCCGGTGATCCTCATCGGCGGCATCGTCAGCGGGATTGCGACGCCGACCGAGGTGTCGTCGACGGCGGTGATCTACGCGCTGCTGCTCTCGGTGCTGTTCTACCGGTCGCTCGAGGCACGACAACTCTGGCGGGTGATGGCGCAAACGGCTGCGCAAGCCGGCATGGTGCTTTTCATCACCAGCACCGCGAGCACGATGTCGTGGTCGCTCACGCTCGCCAAGGTGCCGCAGGGCATCGCTGCGCTGTTCAACGTGCTCCACGGTTCGTCGTGGCTGTTCATGCTGGCCACCATCGTCACGCTGGTGCTCATGGGCGCGCTGCTCGAAGGCCTTCCCGCGCTGCTGATTTTCGGCCCATTGCTTCTTCCCATGGTGACGACCTTCGGCATCGATCCCATCCAGTATGGCATCGTGATGATCATCGCGATGGGTCTGGGCGCATTCTCGCCACCGATCGGTGTCGGCATGTTCGTTACCTGCTCCATCGCCGGCACTACGATGGAGAATGCAGCGCGGCACATGGCCCCCTACCTGATCGTGCTGGTGGTCGGGCTTTTGCTGGTCGCGTTCGTTCCGTGGTTCAGCCTGATCGTCCCGCGGCTGCTGCACATGATCTGAGCGGCCACGCGTTTCGCAGAACCGTTACAACGCGATCGGCGGATCTAGGCGCCGCTGGCGTCTGGCGACTCCGCGTTGCGGCTCGAGCGCGTACGCTCGATGAACTCGAAGAGCCCCATGCCGCACAACATCGCGACAGTGAAGACAGCCGCTTTCGAATAACCCGCACCGAGTGCGACCATCGCGGGCCCCGGACAGAATCCGGCGAGTCCCCAGCCGACACCGAACGTCACGCTGCCGACGATCAGTCGCACGTCGATGCTGCGCGAGGTCGGCAATTGCATCGGCAGGCCAAGCGCGCTGGATGTTCGTCGACGCGCGAGCGCGAACGCCGCGAGCCCGACTGCGATCGCGCCGACCATCACCAGCGCGAGCGATGGATCCCACTTTCCGGCGAGATCGAGAAATCCCAGGATCTTCGCCGGATTCGCCATACCCGCGACGATCAGCCCGACTCCGAACACCAGGCCCGCGACGAACGCGAACAGCAATGCCATATTCTCAGCCCCCGATCGCGTGTCGCACCACGTAGACCGTCGCGAATCCCGCCGCCATGAAAGCGCATGTCGCGACCAGCGAGCGCGGTGACAGGCGCGAGAGCCCGCACACGCCGTGACCGCTCGTGCAGCCTCCCGCGTATCGCGTGCCCACGCCGACCAGCAATCCGGCAGCGATCAGCACGGGATAACTTCCGTCGATCGTCGACGACAGCGATGTTCCGCTAAGCGCATAGACCGTCGGCGCTGCGATGAGTCCTGCGACGAAAGCAAAGCGCCACCCGATATCTCCCGCGTGCGGGCGCAACAGACCGCCGACGATCCCACTGATGCCTGCAACTCGACCATTCACCAGCGCCAGCATCGCGGCGGCGACGCCGATGATGACGCCGCCGATGACGGCCGACCACGGCGTGAACGCGATCCAGTCGATGGTCATTTAGTTTGGGGCGAGGGCGAGCTCGCCACCGAAAGAAAAAGGCGCATGCGCAAATGGTATACGCCGTCGCCGCGTGCGTCGAACCGACCATCGACTCCCGTGGACTGCGAGGCGTTCCCGTCGGAGGGGCTTTGCGGGTGAGGTTTTTCCTTGCCGCTCGGTGGTCCGCGGTAAGCTTCGCGGGTGAAACAGCGCTCGGTCAGCATTATCGGCGCGCCCACCGATGTCGGTGCCAGCGTGCGCGGTACGAATATGGGGCCGGACGCGTTGCGCGTCGCAGGCTTGGTCGAGGCACTCGTCCGTACGGTCGGCGATGTCGTCGACCGCGGCAATCTGAACGGGCCGTTGAATCCCGTGCTCGATGCGCGCGAGGGCTATCGCCACCTGCCCGAGGTCGTGGCGTGGAGCCGCCTGGTGTATGGCGCAGTGCATGATGAACTTGCAGCAGCTCGCCTGCCAATACTCCTCGGCGGTGACCATTCGCTCGCGATCGGCTCGATCAGCGCGGTAGCACGCTGGTGCAGGCAGTCGGCGAAAAAGCTGCGCGTGCTCTGGCTCGATGCGCACGCCGACTTCAATACCGCGGCGCTGACGCCGACGGGTAATGTTCATGGCATGCCGGTGGCTTGCCTGTGTGGGTATGGCCCCGAAGAGCTCACGCGCATCGGCGGCCACGCGCCGGCGATGCGGCGCGAGGATATCCGGCTGGTCGGCATTCGCAGTGTCGACGACGCGGAAAAGCATTTCCTGCGCGAGACCCTCATCGAGGTCTACGACATGCGCTGCATCGATGAGATCGGCATGCGCCAGACCCTCGAGCGCGCCTTGACGGGCGTCGATTCCGATACCCACCTGCACGTCAGCCTGGACATGGATTTTCTCGATCCGGAGATCGCGCGCGGCGTCGGCACGCCTGTGCGCGGCGGGCCGACCTACCGCGAATCGCAGCTGTGCATGGAAATGTTCGCCGATACCGGATGCCTCGGCTCGCTCGACCTCGTAGAGCTCAATCCCGCATTCGACCACCGAAACACGACCGCCGAGCTTGCGGTCGACCTGGTCGAAAGCCTGTTCGGCAAGAGCACGCTGATCAGGGTGCGCGATGATTGAGGTCGAATCCATCCCGGAACCCTCGAACTAGGACGATTCTGCTCGGAGCGAACGGCATCCGAAACGAGACGGCCTTGTCAGGCCCGACCGTACATCGGGGAACGGCGGCGCATGATCTCGGCGTGGTACGCGATGGATTCCCCAGAAAGGTCTTCGCGAGGACGCGGTTCGAGCTCGAAATGTCCGTACCGGTCCTCGCCGTGGACCAGCGTCGCCGAATCGTTGCGGATCTGCATTTGCCGGAGTCGAGTCGGAATGTATCGGATCGCAAAACCGATGCGACGGTCGTCCGAGCGATTCGGCTCCGAGTTGTGGAAGGTGCGAATGTGATGCAGCGAGAACTCGCCCGGCTGCAATGGCATCGGCACGGCAACGGCTTCGTCGACGTCGACAGCCACTTCCTGCCCTCGCGTGAGCAGATTGTTGGCTTCCGCGGTCTCGACGTGTGGCACTTGGTCCATGCGATGGGTGCCGGGGATTACCCGCACGCAACCGCTTTCGAGCGTGCTCGCCGACAACGCGACCCACGCGGTTACTACTTCCGGCTCGCTCAGGCCCCAGTAGGTGGAATCCTGATGCCAGGTGACGAAGCCGGGGTCGTGCGCTTCCTTGATGAAGAACGTGCTTTGCCAGACAAGCAGATCGGGTCCGAGCAGCGGCTCGATCGCATCGATGATCAACGGGTGTCGCACGAGCTCGGCGAGCCATGTGAAGAGCAGGTGCGTTTTCTGTCGGTACTCGCGTTTGAGCGGTCCACCGGTCGCCAATTCGTGCGCCTGCAATCGCTGGCACAACACTCTGAACGGCGCTGTCGCGGCCGCATTGGTGATCCCGCCTTCTGCGCCCGCGCTCGAGTTCGGCATTACCGGCAATGGCGTGGTGCACACTCACGCCGACAGCTTCGACGTGGATACCCGCTATCGGATGGTGAAGGAAGCCGGCATCTTCGACTACTATGATAAGACTCCGCCCCCGGGCGAGATCGACGCCTATCTGGCGGCGAGCGCCAAGTACGCGCTGCCGATACGAGCAGGAGGTTTCTACTACACGCTCGGGC
>DASXBS010000248.1:0-8437 GCA_036491555.1 Casimicrobiaceae bacterium | reverse complement strand
GTCATCACCTTCCTTCCGTTTCGCATGAGCGCGGCGATTCTTGCGCTGACTTCGCTCGATTTCCTTGGCATCGGCGTACCACAGCTTCCTTCCCTGGGCGAGTTGCTGCGCGAGGGCAAGGAAAACCTGGACGCGTGGTGGATCGCCGCGCCGACCTTCGTGGTCCTGGTACTGACCTTGCTGTTGCTCACGTTCATCGGCGACGCCTTGCGCGACGCGTTCGACACGCGGAAGTCCTGACCATGCACGCCGACATGACCACCCCGTTGCTCGCGCTCGACCAGTTCTGCGCGCGCTTCGGCCCGGATCGCGTGGTCGATCGTGTGTCGTTTAGCATCGGCATCGGTGAGAAATTCGGGCTGGTCGGCGAATCGGGGTCGGGCAAGTCGGTGACGGCGCTGTCGATCCTGAGGCTGACCGAAGGAGCGAGCTTCGAAGGCCACATCCGCTTCGAAGGTGTGGACCTGCTTTCGCGCAGCGAGCGCCAGCTGCGAGGGCTGCGCGGGAAAGACATCGCCATGATCTTCCAGGAGCCCATGACCGCTCTCAACCCGCTCTACGGCGTGGGCAGCCAGATCGCCGAAGTGCTCGAGCTGCACGAGGGTCTGCGGCCCAATCAGGCGCGAGCGAAGGCGGTCGAGCTGCTGGCGCGCACCGGTATCCCCGAGCCGATGCGGCGCGCGGAAGCCTTCCCCCACCAGCTTTCCGGAGGGCAGCGTCAGCGGGCGATGATCGCGATGGCGCTGGCGTGCAACCCGAAGCTGCTGATCGCCGACGAGCCCACGACCGCGCTCGATGTCACTGTGCAGGCGCAGATCATCGCACTGCTCGACGACCTGCAGCGCGAATTCGGCATGGCGATCCTGTTCATTACCCACAATCTCAACCTGGTTCGACGCTTCACGCATCGCGTCGGCGTCATGGAGCGCGGAAAGCTGGTCGAGCAGGGACCGACTGAGGAGGTGTTTGCGCGTCCGCAACATCCATACACCGTGCGGCTGATCAACAGCCGCCCGCGCCGCGCGGTCCAGGCGCTGGGAGAGGACGCGCCGGTGCAGGTGGCGATGCGCCGCGTCGACGTCAATTTCGTGACGTCGCAGGGATGGTTCTCGCGTCGAAGCTTTCATGCGGTGCGCGATGCGACGCTGGATCTGCGCCGCGGCGAGACCCTCGGCATCGTCGGCGAATCGGGCTCGGGCAAGACCACGCTCGGTATGGCGCTGCTCGCCTTGCAGCCAGTCAGCCGCGGTGAGATCTATCTCGACCAGGCCCGGCTCGACGGCGCCGATCGGACGACGCTACGAGCGATGCGGCGGCGCATGCAAGTCGTGTTTCAGGACCCGTTCGGCTCGCTCAGCCCGCGTATGACAGTCGAGCAGATCGTCGGTGAAGGTCTCGAGGTGCATTTTCCCGAACTCAGTGTTGACATGCGGCGCCGGCGCATCATCGACATGCTCGGCGAAGTGGGGTTGGTCGAATCGCGCGGTCTCGACAATCTGCTGGGACGCTACCCGCACGAATTCTCGGGCGGACAGCGCCAGCGCATCGCAATCGCCCGTGCGGTGGTGCTTCATCCCGAGGTGCTGGTGCTCGATGAACCGACTTCGGCGCTCGATGTGTCGGTGCAGCAGCAGGTGCTGCAGCTGCTGAGCGATCTTCAGCGCAAGTACGCGATGAGCTATGTGTTCATCAGTCACGACCTTGCGGTCGTGCGCGCGATGGCGCATCGTGTTCTGGTCATGAAAGACGGGGTGATCGTAGAGCAGGGCGACGCGGAAGCCCTGTTTGCATCACCGCAGCAGCCGTACACGCAAACGCTGCTGAAGGCGGCAGAGCTCGCCTGATCGCAGCTGCGACGAAGTCAGGTTTTCACGGCGCGCGCCGCGGCCGAGACCGCGGCCCGCAGCGCCAGCAGATAGCTGTCCACACCGAATCCCGAAATCTGGCCGAGGATGATCTCGGCGAACACCGACTTGTGGCGGAACTCCTCGCGCGCGTGGATGTTGGACATGTGGAGTTCGACGACAGGTACGGTCAGAATCGCCAGCGCATCGCGGATGCCGTAGCTGTAGTGGGTCCACGCACCGGCATTGAGCATCACGCCCGCAACGCCGTCGCGGTACGCCTGGTGGATGTGCTCGCACATTTCGGCTTCACTGTTGGTCTGAAAGCTCACGACCTCGACGCCGAGCTCCTTGGCCAGCGCCTTGAGTTGAGCATCGATCTGATCCAGCGTGATCGTCCCGTATTGCTTGGGATCGCGCTTGCCGAACATGTTGTGATTTATGCCATGCAGCATCAAGAACGTTTTCATGACCTTCCTTTCCCTCACGCGGTATGGTCCGCCGTCAAGCGGGGCGGGTGATATCGACGATCACGCCGCTGCGCGCGGCCTCAGCGATCGCCTCGGTGACACGAAGATTCTGAAGCCCGTCGAATGCGCTGACCAGCGGTTGCGCTTCGCCACGGACCACGCGACCGAAGTGCTCGATCTGGTGCGCGAGCGGATCGTCGCGCACCATGTCGGCGACATCGACAGCGAAGGGCTTCCACCAGGAGCGGTCCTCGGCCCTCGCGTAGGTTTTCAGCCGCATCGTCGGTATCGAAAGCGAGCCGTAGGTGCCTGCGATCACGTAGCAATCCTCGTCGGGGTAGCTCGAGTAGGCCTTGTTCTCCCGCGACGTCTGCTCCCAGCTGCGCGCGCACGCGGCGGTATCGGAAAGCATGAACGTGCCCAGCGCGCCGTTCGCGAAGCGCAGGCTGATCGCGACGGTGTCCTCGACCTGAAAGCCACGCGTGGCATTCGATGCGAACGCCTGCACGGCGACGATGTCACCGCAGAGCATGCGCAGGTTGTGCACTTCGTGAATCATGTTGATAAGGATCGGTCCGCCGCCGGCCTCGCGGCGCCACGGCGCATCCGCGAAATACGCGTCGGGCTTGAAAAAGACCGCGCTGCCCATCACCGCCACGAGCTTGCCCAGCCGACCCTCGTCGATGAGCTGCTTGGCGCGCGCCATGATTGGACTGTGCGCGCGATGATGGCCAACGAGCATTCGCGCGCCGGCGCGTTCGGCGGCCTGCACCAGGCTCTCCGCTTCGCGGACGGTGGGCGTGATCGGCTTTTCCAGCAGCATCGGGACGCCGGCGGCGATGGACTTGAGTGCGTGCTCGAGATGCAGCGTATTGGGGGTGGCGAGAATCACGCCGTCCGGGCGATCCTTGGCGAATAGCTCGTCGAGCGAGGTGTAAAGCGATACGCCGGCCTTGCCGGCGGCCATGCGGGCAGCGGGCGCGGGGTCGACGATCGCCGAAAGCGTGCAGGTCGGGCTTCGCTGCATAACGTCCATGTGCGCGAGCCCGATGTAGCCCGCGCCCGCGACTGCGATCCGTGTCCTGGTCATGCAAAATGCCTACGCACCAAGGATGGGACTTTCGGTGGCGGACCAAGAGCTTGCGCATCGCGCGCAGGCTGCTTCCGCCGCAAGTGGGACGCCGGACTGCGCGACTGCGGAGTCCGGCAAATGGCGCGACTATGCTTTGGCGAGTCTCGCCCCTGCGATGGTTTGTTCGCGCATGCGATCGTATTCCTCCTTGGGAACCGGAGTGGCCTTGGGCTCGCCCAGGTCGTTCAGGTGGATGCGATACGTTTCGCGCGCGCTGAACGCCGCGATCGCCGAGATGATCGTGATCCCGAGGGTCCAGCACCCGATGGTGAACGGGATGTTGGTCGATCCCGGGGGCGCTACGCTCGCGAAGAACGCCGGCAGCAGCGCGGTGATGAGCGTTCCGATGTTCTGCGAGATCGCCATCGCCGAAACGCGCGAACGGGTCGGGAAAAGCTCGGGATAGAAGCTCGGGAAGATCGCGTTGTAGCCCTGATACACGACGCCCCACATCAGAAGAGACATCGCAATCGCAAGCGGAACGTTGTGGATGCTGATTGCGTACAGATAGGCGAACGACAGCAGTCCCGAAACGATCGCGCCGACGATGACGGGCGGCCTGCGACCAATCTTGTCCGAGAGGTTGCCGACGAACGGGATGACCACTACGGCAAGAATATTGCCCAGCACGGGAATCCACAGGTAGACATCCTTGCTGAAGCCGACTCCGTAGCCCGGTTGCACCGCATACGCCGCACCGAAGATCGACGTGACCACGGGAATGACGTTCATCAGCGACATGCAAATCACCCGGATCATGTCCTTCCAGCTGTTCTTGAACGCCTGGACGATCGGCGCGCGCGGAACGTCGCCGTGCGCGCCTTCCTCGGCGAACGCGGGCGTTTCGTCGACTTCGCGGCGAATGATGTATCCGGCGACGATGACGAAAAAGCTCAGCAGGAAGGGAACGCGCCAGCCCCAGCTGTTGAAGTCATCCGCGGGAAGGTAATGCGCGAGCGGGAGGAAAACCGCGGCCGCCAGGATCTGACCGGCCTGGACTCCCTGCAACGTGAAGCTGGCGAAAAAGCCGCGCCGACCGAACGGCGCATGTTCGAGAATCATCGAGCTTGCGCCGGAGATCTCGCCGGCCACTGCGAACCCCTGGATGAGACGGAGGATCACCAGCAGCGCCGGCGCGTACCAGCCGACCTGCTGATAGGTGGGCAGGATACCGACCGCCATGGTCGAGAATCCCATCAGGAACATGCATACCAGCAGCACGGTCTTGCGGCCGTGCGTGTCGCCCCAGTGCCCGAGAAAGAATGCACCGATGGGCCGCGCCACATATCCAACGCCGTAGGTCGCCAACGACGCGACGATGGCGACCTTGGGGTCGCTGGACGGAAAGAAGATCTGCGGAAAAATCAGCGATGCGGCGGTCGCGTAGATGAAAAAGTCGTAGTACTCCAGCGCCGAGCCGATCCATCCGCTCGCGGTTGCCTTTTTGGTCTGATGGGTGCCGTGTGGCTCGTGATCCGCGGAACTGGCCATTTAGAATTCTCCTAGACGATTGATCGAGTTGGGTCTGGGCCCAGGTCACACTCTTTCAAACTCCATCGAACCACGCTTCAATCCCCCGGTCCACGACGCGTCCCGCACTCGAAAACGCATTGCGGGTGGCTCGATCGCCGGCACGCCGTGCCGGCTGTTTTCGATGATACTCCGCCCGCGTCGTTTTGGAACGCGATTTTGTACCACCCGGTACAGATTACCGAAAGCTCCGCGCACGCGCAGTGGCGGCCGCGAAAGGCATGGTGGCTCTTAACAACGTGCGACGGTTCGGGTCTAATGCTCGGCGTACGCTCCAGTCCGCCATCGCGGCCCCGCAGATCGGGCATGGGATGCGCGCGTTTGGATATCACTCGTCGGAGGAATTCATGATCAGCGGCAAGACCACCTTGATCGCCCACCTGGGCTATCCCACGGAGTCGTTCAAGGCTCCAATGATTTACAACCCGTGGTTCGACAAGCAGGGGATTGACGCCGTGGTGGTGCCGATGGGGGTCATGGCCGACGATTATGCGCAATTCCTCAAGGCGCTGTTTCGGCTGACCAACATTCGCGGAGCGCTGGTAACGATGCCGCACAAGGTGACGACGGTCTCGCTGCTCGATGAAGTGACGCCCACGGTGCGCATCGCCGGATCGTGCAACGCGATCCTTCGCCGCCCCGATGGTACGTTGCTGGGCGACATGTTCGATGGCGCGGGATTCGTTCGCGGGGTCCAGCGCAAGGGACGCGAGCTCACCGGCGCACGCGTGCTGGTGGTGGGAAGCGGCGGCGTCGGATCGGCAATCGCGGCGTCGTTCGCGGCGGCGAAGGTCGCCGAGCTTGGCGTGTTCGACGCTCATCAGGCGATGGCTGATGCGCTTGGATCCAGGCTGCGCGAGCACTACCCGAAGCTCAAGGTGACCACCGATACCAAGGACCCCGCCGGATACGACGTGGTCGTGAATGCGACGCCACTGGGCATGAAAGAGGGCGATCCGCTGCCGATGGATATCTCGCGTATCGACGCGCGCACCTTCGTCGGCGAGGTTGTGATGAAGCAGGAGATGACGCCGTTCCTTCAGGCAGCGAAGGCGAAGGGGTGCCAGATCCAGGTGGGCACCGACATGCTTTTCGAGCAGATACCCGCCTATCTTGAATTCTTCGGCTTCGGCACTACGACTCCCGAGGAATTGCGTGCGGTCGCGATGATCAAGTACTAGCGGGCACCGTTGCAAGGGATTTGACGTGCGAATTCTCGTGCTGGGCGGAACCCGGTTCCTCGGGTCCTTTTTTGCCGAGCAAGCGCTTGCACGAGGCCACGAGCTGACGCTGTTGCATCGTGGCGTATCGAATGTAGGCGATCTCGCGGGCGCGCGGCAGCTGCATGGCGACCGCCGCGACGGTCACGCGCTGCTGGCGGGGCAGGCCTTCGATGCCGTCGTCGACACCAGCGGCTACACGCCAGGGGTGGTCGGCGACGCCGCGCGCACGCTCGTCCCCAGTGTCGAGCATTACATGTTCGTCTCGAGCATTTCCGCGTACGCGAATCCGGATCGCCGCGGACTGGTCGAGGAGGACGCACTCCTCGAGTTGCCTCCTGCGATAGAAGCGGCTGCGACGCAGGATCTGCACTGGACGCTCGATCTTCAGTATTACGGCGGACTCAAGGCTGCCGCCGAGCGCGTGGTGAGCGCGTCGTTCGGGTCGCAACGCACGACGATCGTGCGCCCCGGTCTTATCGTGGGTCCCCGCGATCCGTCGTATCGATTCATGCATTGGGTCGAGCGCCTCGCCACGGCGGAGCGCGTGCTGGCGCCCGCGCCGCCCCTCGCTCCGGCGCAGATCGTCGATGCGCGCGACCTCGCGGCGTTCATGCTCGGCCTCGTAGAGCAGCGTCGCGACGGAGTCTTCAACGCCACCGGCGATTCCATGACGATGTCAGCGATGCTGGCTTCCATTGCGGAGGGCGTGCACTCGCGAGCGGCGCTGACGTGGGTAGGGTCGGAATTCCTGGTGGAGCAGGGTGTCGAGCCCTGGACCGGGTTGCCCCTGTGGCTGCCCGTCGGATCCGGTGCCGAGGGCATTAATGAAGTGTCGAACGCGCGCGCGCGCGCCGCGGGCATGCCGCAACGGTCCGTCCGCGATACCGCGCGGGACGCGCTTGCTTGGCTGCGCGCACTGCCGGTCGATGCCCAGCCGAAGCGCGTCTCGCTAGGGATCGAGCGCGAGCGTGAATTGCTCGCGTTGTGGGAACCGCGCGGCGCGATCAACTAGTCCTTGCATGGCCCGCGTTGCGATTTGACCGCCTACGTCAGCGTAGGATGGTCTTCTTGGCTCATCGCTTCCAGTCCCACAGCGGAATCAGACCCCGCCGACAGTCTCGACGAGTGCGAAAGTTCATAGTGACATCGCCGGCGTCGGGGCTCGTGTCGAGTTCCGTCGCTATTTTCATAACCGCTTTGAAAGGAGCCTTTATGCACCGTCCATATCGAACGCTTGCCGCTTCGCTCATCGCTGCGGGACTGATGATGTCGTCGGCCGTCGCGAGCGCAGCCGTCAACGTGGAATTGGGCATCGGTCCGCCGCCGCCACGGTATGAAGTGGTGCCAGCGCCGCGCTCTGGGTACGTCTGGGCGCCCGGATATTGGGACTACGCGGGCCACAATCACGTCTGGCGCAAAGGACACTGGGAGCGTGAGCATCACGGCGAGCATTACGTCGCGGGTGGTTGGTCGGAACATGACGGCAAATGGCACCTGGACAGGGGGCACTGGGATCACTAGTCGCTGATCCCTGCGCCGCAAATTGCAATCGCCGCGCTTTTGCGCGGCGATTTGCTTTTTAATGACCGCGCTCGCCAACACGTCGCGTTATCCCGAATATCCGTGCGGATGATCCCGTTGCCATCGCCAGGTGTCGGCGCACATTTGACGCAGATCACGCGACGATTTCCAGCCCAGCAATCGGGCTGCGAGTGAAGCATCCGCATAGCAGCTGGCGACGTCGCCCGGACGGCGATCCACAATCTCATAGGGGATCCGCATCCCGGAAACGGCCTCGAAACTGGTCACCAGTTCGAGCACGCTGTGGCCCTGTCCCGTTCCAAGATTGACGGCGAACAGCCCGCCGTCGTTGCGCAGCTTGGCTAAAGCGGCGGCGTGCCCGGAGGCGAGGTCGACGACATGGATGTAATCGCGCACGCCGGTGCCGTCGGCCGTGGGATAGTCGCCCCCGAAGACGTTCAGTTTCGGATAGGTGCCGGCGGCGACGCGCGCGACGAAAGGCATGAGATTGTTCGGCGTTCCCCGCGGCTCTTCGCCGATCGAGCCGCTCTCGTGCGCTCCAACAGGGTTGAAATAGCGAAGCAGCGCGATACGCCAGCCTGAATCCGAGTGAGCCAGGTCGCGCAGAATATCCTCGATCATCAGCTTCGTGCGCCCATAGGGATTGGTAGCACCCAATGGATGGTCCTCGGTCAGCGGGAGACGCTGCGAGTCCCC
>DASXBS010000247.1:0-13429 GCA_036491555.1 Casimicrobiaceae bacterium | reverse complement strand
CCTACGATTGAACGGAGCCCGGAAGGACCTTCTTAACCAAAACGCGAGCGGGCTGCTCCAGATCAAGGATGTCGTTCCGCGTTGGGGCTTCTGGCATCTCAGCCGTTTCAGCGCCGAATACCGCCAACTGTTCGGCGAACTACCGTCTGCGACGTTACGCTCGAGCGCTAGGTAACCCTCCCTCTTCCCCGGTCCTCCATGCCGGCGTTCTTGACCGCGCCAAAGGAGGTCGCGAAGTTAAAACCTTCTCGACGTGCCTAGGGGTCGGTGATCGTACTCGTTCCGTTGGCGTCGTAGACGATCGAGTAGCTGTCCGCCCCACCGGCATGCTACTCGGCGATCGCCCGCCCATGCGTGTAACTCGACTGTCGACTGGGCTCAACCTTACCGTCGGTTGCTCTTTGTGCGGCGAAGCATACAGGCAATGCCAAGAGCTGCGTCCCGCAGAAGAGCGCGCCGGGCCGGATCAAATCCAAGTTTGAGGAAGAGGACTATGGCTGGGCGGGAGAGGTTGACCGCGTCTCGTACGATTACTACCGGGACGTCTCCGAAATCGACTGCAGCTATGGGGCACTGTCGCCCTCGCCCGACCCTGCAGCTACGACGACTACGGGAGCTTGCGTTATTCGACTTGGGCATCGACAGCAAACTGCGCGCCTGCGATCTGGTGAAGCTGCGGGTGTGCGACGTGTGCCACGGCGATCGAGTTGCTGCACGAGCGATTGTGCTGCAACAGAAGACGCAGCGACCGGTGCAGTCCGATGCCTTTCTGTTCCCGAGCCGGGTGATAGATCACCTCACCTCGGCACACGCCAGTACGCGCGCATTGTCAATGCTTGGGTGCAGGAGATCGGTCTCGATCCTGCGGCATACAGTACGCACTCGATGCGCCGGACCACGCCGACCCTGAGCAGACGGTAGCGGCGGGCGGCATTACCATTCAAAATTTCGGGCCGTGGACGGCGAGCATATTTGGCCGCTACTTCGGTCCGGCGCCGTTGATCGAGGACAACAGCGCGAAGTCGAAATCCACGACGTTGTTCAACTTTCAGGCGACCTATCAACTCAACCCGCAAACTCGCATCCGGTTCGACGTGTTTAATCTTTTCAACGCCAACACGAACGACATCATCTACTACTACACGTCACGACTACCAGGGGAACCGGCGGAAGGCGTCAACGACTATCATTTCCATCCGTCCGATCCGCGCACGTTCCGGGTCGGCCTACTGTACAACTTCTGAGTGTCTGACCGAGGCGAAACCCACCGCTCCGGTTTGATGTCGAAGCGCTCCTCCACCCGCTCAAGCATCGTTTTGGCGGCATTGGTTTCATCTGTCTTGTGCGCAGCCGTCGCCTCAACGTCGACCACAATGCCCGCGGTGATGTCGATCAGGTAGTTAGCCGATTAGGCGTAGAACGCCGGGACACCAGCCGCCGTCCACTGCGCCGCCGGATCAGTCAGCGAGACATTCTTCGACGTGCTCTTGTCCACCTCCGCCTCATCGAGCGCCTGCGAATCAGCAGCCGCGGATCAGTCGACGGCCGACCGGTAGGACTCCGCCAAAGGCTACGGACCTACCGTCATTTCAACGGACCAAAAATGCGTGTTACGCAGCGGTGCGGGATGGTTGGCGAGGTTTGGTGTGCTGACGGTCTCGGCGAGGAAGGGAGAGAGGGGGCCGGCAAAGCACTTGGCAATTGAATCGCCTTTGAGCGCCGGTAACACAATGGGCATTTGCTGCATGCGCAGTCGGCGCGCAGATCGTCGGTCCGGTCGCCCGCGACGCGGTACGGATCACCCTTTCACGTCCGAAGCGGGCATCGGCTCCAGCTTGAACGTGCGCTGCTTCCACCACACATCGCGCCAGTCTTCGCCACTGAAGCGGAATCGATTCCAGAATGGTCGCGGATCGTCCGGTGGCCCCTTCTCGACACTGCTGCGATAGCCTGGCTTGCTGAGGGAGAGCCAAGGCTGCGAGGGGTCCACGACCTTCACGACGCTGCGCAAATGACTGTTGAGATCGACCGTGATCGGGCCCCACGCCGGGAACGCAAACTCACCGTCAGCGTTCGTTTCTGCCGCCGCGTGCGTCAACTCGCCGACCGGTGGCGCATCCGGATGGCGGAAATTCGTGATCGCCCACGACGCCTCGACGTTCACGCCGCCGACCGGTAACCCGGTCGCGGCATCAATGACCCGCGCCGTCCCCGCCTTGGCGTAGAAGACCTCGGCGTGCGCGGCATGCCCCGCATGCACGACGATCATGAACACGACGGCCTTCCAGATCGCCGGCACCTGCGCAAACCCTCCGGCGCGCGAACGCAACGCTGGAACGACCGACGTATTCTCCATGCGCTGTAGCGTAACGCGGCATGCTGTCGGCCGACTGACTTGCGCATCTCGCAACGCACCGCGACCGCCGATCGCCCGCGCCCAACCATCGACACGCGCCACGACGCGGCGCCGATCGGTCCTAAGTCAGGGATCCGACAGCCTCGAACGCTAACCTGATCGTTCAAGCTCGCCCGAGGCACCGCGCGGTTTTTGATCGCGCATCGTACCGGCCGTCACGAACGTATGCGATCCACCGTTGCAGTCAATCCATTCGGCCGCCCGAGCCAGCCCCTCGTCATGCCCCAGGCTGGCGCCGGGCGGCGGCGCGCCGCCGGCGCGGCTGCATCGCTGGCCCTGCTCGCACTGTGTGCGGCGTGGATCCTGTTCACCCTGGTCGGACACGACCCATGGAAGCCCGACGAAGCGTATTCGTTTGGACTCGTGCTGGACTTCCTCGACCGCGGCGACTGGGTCGTGCCGATGCTTGCGGGCGAGCCGTTCCTCGAGAAGCCACCGTTGTTTTTCATCACTGCGAGCGCTTTTGCGCGTGGGTTCGGCGGCATGCTGCCACTGCACGATGCGGCGCGGCTCGCCGGCGGCTTTTATATGGCGGTTGCGCTCGCATTCCTCGCCGCGACTGCGCGCGAGCTAAACCGACGCCACGGCTGGACCTCGGTGCTGATCATGCTCGGATGCCTGGGCCTGGTCGTGCGCGCGCACCAGCTGATCACGGACCTGGCGCTGCTCGCCGGCATTTCGATGGGCATGTTCGGCCTCGCGCTCGGGCGGCGCACTGCCCTGGGTGGACTCGCGCTCGGCGCGGGTGCCGCCGTTGCTTTCCTCTCAAAGGGAATGCTCGGGCCGGGCATGCTGGCGCTCACGGCGCTCGGGCTGCCCATGTTTCGTCAGTGGCGGCAACGAACCTACGTCCGCACATTGATCGTGGCGGCGCTGGTGGCGTTTCCGCCCGTCGCCGCCTGGATGATTGCACTCTACCTTCGCTCGCCGGACCTTTTCGGGACTTGGCTGGTCACCAACAATCTCGGCCGCTTCTTCGGCTTTACCAACATCGGACCGCATCAGCCGCGCTTCTTCTACGCCTACACGCTGCTCTGGTACGCGTTCCCGGCCCTGCCGCTGGCGGCGTGGGCATCGGTCGACGCCTGTCGCAACCGCAACGCCGCGCAAGCCGGTCCGGAGCTGCAGCTGCCGCTGGTGCTGCTGGCGGTTGTGCTCGGCGTGCTGGGCACCGCCGCGGACGCGCGCGAGCTGTACCTGATGCCGATACTGCTGCCGCTGGCGCTGCTCGCGAGCGCCGGCATCGAGCGGCTGCCGCCGGCAGTCGGGCCGGCGCTGGCGAAGCTCGGCAAAGGCTCATTCGGCGCGATAGCGCTCGCGCTCTGGCTCGGCTGGATTGCGCTGCTTACCGGTTGGCCGGCGCCACTGGCGTCGGTGCTCGCCGATTTCCAGCCCGGCTATGTCGGCCAGTTCAGCTGGCCGGCTTTCCTGATCGCGATCATCGGCACCGCCGCGTGGGCCCTCGCCGTTTGTCCGCACGCGACGACGGCGCAGCTTGGCGTGCTGCAATGGACCTTCGGCGTCACCTTGTCGCTGGTCCTCGTCGGGACGCTCTGGCTGCCGTACCTCGATGCGGGGAAGAGCTACCGCGGCATGATCGAGTCGCTGCTGGTGCATGTCCCGAGCGACACCTGCGTGTCGAGCCGCTCGCTGGGCGAGCCGCAGCGAGCGATGCTGCACTACTATGGCGGCCTCAAGACCGTGCGCGAAGAAGTCGTCCCGGGCGCTCAATGCAGCGCGCTCCTGGTCCAGGGATGGCGCCGCTCCGGCGCGCCGGCGCCGGGGCCCGAGTGGGTGGCTGTCTGGGAGGGCGCCCGCCCAGGCGATCGCAACGAGCTCTACGTGCTGTACGTCCGCGACGACGACGGGCGCTCGCCGCAAACCCGCGACGACGCAGCGCCTTGATTCTTTGCTCGTGGCGAAACGAAGTCAGCCACGTTCGGCAGTCGTCACGCCGGGAGCACGTGCATGGCCCCGTGGCGGCGCGCAGTCCGCCGCGAAGAGCACCCGGAATTCGTTGGCGTGGACTTCTGTGTGCAATTCGACCGTCGCACGATGCATTCGCGCCACGTCGCGCACGATGGCAAGGCCGAGACCGCTGCCATCTCCGGGCACCTCGTGCACCCGATGGAAGCGCTCAAACACGCGCTCACGCTCGGCTTCGGGAATCGGATTGCCCTCGTTGCGTACCGCCAGCGCGATGCGGCCGTCGGCGAGCAACGTAAGGCTCACGTCGATCGCGCTGCTGGGGTCGCCGTGGCGGATGGCGTTCTCGATCAGGTTGCCCAACATTTCCTGGAGCAGCGGCGAATTGCCTTCGATGCGAATCTGCGCCTCGACGCCGACGTAGCCGAGATCCATTCGCCGTTGCAGGGCCGCGGGGACCCAGTACTTGCACGTCGTGCGCACCAGATCGACGAGATTCAGGATCTCGAAGTCGATCGCGCTCTGCTGCCCCGGCTCTGCCCGGGCGAGGGCAAGGAGCTGGTTGACGAGCCGCGCCGCGCGCTTGGCTGTCGTCTGCAAGCGCTCCAGCGTTGAACGCAGGGTTTCCGGATCGCGCTCCATCAGCGCGCCCTCGATCTGCGCCAGAAGACCCGCGAGCGGCGTTCGCAGCTGGTGCGTGGCGTCGGCGATGAAGCGATGTTGCGCGGACAGCGAGAGGTCGAGCCGCGCCATCAGCTCGTTGATCGCCTGCGTGAGGTAACGCAGCTCCGCTGGGACGGGTCCGGGGTCGACCGGGCGCAGATCGTGGTGGCCGCGCAGCGCCAATGCATCGACAACGCGGCCCAGCGGCGCCATCCCGCGCCGGATGCCGTACCAGAGCAAGCCGCCGCCGACGGCAACCAGGAGCGCTTCCGAAACCAGCAGCGCGCCGAGGATCTGCCGCGTGAGCGTTTGCCGCTTGTTCAGCGTCTCGGCGACGGTGATTCGAAGCGTGTCATCCAGCGCCAAGGCAATGAGGCGCACGGCGCGACCATCGATCACGCCGTCGTAGTACGTCCCGTCGGGGCCCGCCGGCGACTGCGGAGCAGGCAGATCGCCGCGCCCCGCGAGCAGGCCGTAGCGCCCGGAATCGACGCCGTAGTACACCTTGTCGAGCGGATCGTACTCGAGGACCTCGCGCACGCCGGGAGACAGCGCGATCTGCGGCGCGCCGCCGCCGGCGACGGGATGTATGCGGCCGGCGATGGTCCGCGCCGTGTCCAGCAGGGAGTAGTCATACGCCCGGTTGGCGACGCTGCGCGCAATCAGATACGTCGCGATCGCGCTCGCAAACAGGATGATCACCATCGGCAGCATTGCCCAGAGGACGAGGCGGGCACGGAAGCTGTCAGGCTTGCGCATGCGTCTCCCGCTCGAGCAGGTAACCGAGCCCGCGGATGGTCAGGATCGAAACCCCGGAGCCGGCGATCTTGCGCCGGATCCTCGACAGGAAGACCTCGACCGCATTCGGGCTCACCTCGCTGTCGGCATCGTACAGCCGCTGCATCAGGTCCTCCTTGCTGACGACGCGACCCTCGCGCAGCATCAGCGTCTCCAGGACCTCGAACTCGCGGCCCGAACACTCGATCGGCACCTTGTCGACGGTGACTCGCCGCGACAGCGCGTCGAGGTGCAGCCGGCCGACGGTGAGCACCTCGTCCTCGACGCCGTAGGAGCGCCGGAGCAGCGCCTTGATGCGCAGCATAAGCTCGCGCATGTCGAACGGCTTCGCCAGGTAGTCGTCGGCGCCGAGCTCGAAGCCGCGAACCCGGTCGTGCAGCTCGTCGCGCGCGGTCAGGATGAGAACAGGCAGCCCGTCGCGCCGCCGACGCAAGCGTCGCAGCACCTCGAAGCCATCGATCAGGGGCAGCCCGAGATCGAGGACGAGCAGGTCGAAATGGTTGGTCGCGAGCAGATGATCGGCGTCGGCGCCGTTCTGAATCAGCGTCACTTCGATGCCGGCGCGGACGAGATGCGTGGAGACCGCCTCGCCGAGAACACTGTCGTCTTCAACAATCAGAACCTTCAATGCCACCTCGATGCAATTGCCTGTGAGCCGGCGATGCCGCGTGGTCGCTACGCAGAAACCAAACGCGCAGCACTGCGCTGTTTTAGGCGCCAGCGCTCGATGCGGAGCGTGAAGTGTGAACCACTACCGAGATTGCCCGCAACGGCGCGGCACGCCACCGTGATGTCGTCGAAACAGACAGGGTGCAGTCAGGTAGCGCCGTTAAACTGGACGATCGTCGGCTCTGACGCGATCGACGCCGGCCTACAGCCAGGGATCTCCCTCGTGATGCGATGAGCAAGTGTGCCGCAGGACTGTGTACGTCTCCCGAGTGAACTGGCATGCGTGCTGTGCCCTGCTCGGTTCGCTGCTGGTCTCCGGCGGAGCCCTCGCGGTCAACCCGGAGCCGGCGGCGGTCGACCTCGGCCGCCTTTCGCTCGCCGCCGCCCAGGAGCTGCTGCAGCAGCATGGACGTGAACTGCGCGTGGCTCGGAGAGCGATCGACGCCGCACAGGCCGGTGTGCTGATCGCCGGCGCACGCCCGAATCCCAATCTTACCGTGCAGACGTCGAACATCAATCCGCAAGCGGGCATCGGCCCCGGCGCGCCTCGCGACAAGGCCGTGGACACACAACTGCGCGTCGACTACCTGGTCGAGCGCGGCAACAAGCGCGACCTGCGCCTGGCCAATGCCGCCGAGCTGGAGAAGGCCACTCGTGAGGACCTGAGCGACGCCCTGCGAGTGCAGGGCGCGGCGGTCGCCAATGCGTATTACGATCTGCTGCTTGGTCAGGAAAAGGCCCTGCTGGCGACCGAGACCGCCAGTCTCTTCGGCGCGACGCTCGCTGCATCCGAGCGCCGGCTCCAGGCCGGCGACGCGTCGAGCACCGACGTCGACCGCATCCGCGTCGACACGCTGCGCGCGCAAGGCGACGAGCGCTCGGCTGCCGTCGATCGCCGGCACGCGCAGTCAGCACTGGCCGCGCTGCTCGGCATCGAGGCTGACGCGGCACGCATCGTGGCGTCGGATGCGTGGCCTGCGGCCGACTACCCGCGCGCCACCTCGTCGCTCGATGAGCGGGCGGCGCTGCGGCCGGACGTGCGCGCCGCGCGAGCCCGCGTCGACGCGGCATTGCACGCCCGCGAGCTGGCGCGCAGCCTGCGCACGCGCGATGTCAGCGTCGGCGTGACCTACGATCACTGGCCGCAGAACGGAAACAACTTCCAGGGTACCGGCAACAGCTACGGCGTTTCCGTGTCGGTGCCGCTGTTCTTCGGCAACCACTACGACGGCGAGATCGCGCGGGCGGAATCGGATTGGGCCGCGGCGCTCGATGCGCTCGACAAGGTGACCGCGGTGGCGAGCGCCGAGCTTGCGCATACCGACGCCGACCTGGCGTCGGCGCGTGAGCGCCTCGCCCGCTACGATCGCGATCTGGTCGTTGCCGCGCAGCGCGTCGCCGAGGCCCAGGAATTCGCCTACCGCAAGGGCGCGATCAGCGTGCTTGACCTGCTCGACGCGCGGCGCACGTTACGATCGGTGCAACAGGATGCCGCCACTGCCCGCGCCGACTACGCCAAGGCGCTCGTCGCCTGGGAATACGCGCGGCCGTAGGCATGAACGCGCGCCGCACTGCCCGTGTCGCCAGCCTGGCTGTGCTCGCCGCCGCATTGATCGGCGGTTGCCAGCGTGCGCCGACTGAGAAGGCGGACGCGGACGACGTGATCGTCGTCGGCAACAGCGTTCGCTTCCCGGCGCAGAGCCCCCAGCTCGCCGCGTTCAAGGTCGACTCGGCGACGATCCGCGACGAGCCGGTGCATCGACTCACCGGTCGCGTCGTTTGGGACGAGGACCGCACGGTGCGGGTGTATTCGCCTTTCGCGGGCCGCGTTGAGTCCATCCAGGCCAAGCCCGGTGACGCAGTGCAGGCCAATCGCTTGCTGGCGACCATCGCCTCGCCGGATTTCGGGCAGACGCAAAGCGAGCTGCAGAAAGCTGCCGCCGATTATGCGCTGGCGGAGAAGAACCTGGAGCGCGCCAAGGAACTGCTGGAGCACGGCGTCGCGGCGGCCAAGGACGTGCAGAGCGCAAGCGCCGACTACAGCAGGTCGCAGGCCGAGCTGGCACGGGTCAGAGCGCGCGCGGCGCTGTACGGCGGCGGCGGCGTCGACCAGCGCTTCCCGCTGCGCACGCCGCTCGCCGGCGTCGTCGTCGAGCGCAACGTCAACCCAGGACAGGAAGTGCGCCCGGACCAGATGACCTCGAACGTGCCACCGCTGTTCGTCGTCACTGATCCGACCCGGGTCTGGGTTTCGCTCGACGCGGCCGAGACAGACCTCGCCATCCTGCGCCCTGGCCAGGCGATCACGCTGCGCACGCCCGCGTATCCGGAGATGGCGTTCACCGCGCAGATCGAGTCGATCGCCGATTTCATCGATCCGGCCAGTCGGATGATCAAGGTCAGGGCCAGCGTCGCCAACGCCGAGCGCAAGCTCAAGGGAGAAATGTTCGTCACCGCAGAAGTCCGAGACGACCGCCAGCGGGCATTGATGGTGCCCGCGGCCGCGGTCATTCTCGTCGGCAGCAAGCATTACGCGTTTTCGGCGCTAGGCGACGGCCGTTTCACCCGGGTGGAGGTGAATGTCGGCCGCGAAAGCAACGGCTGGGTCCGCGTGACCGACGGCATCGCCCCGGGCCAGCGCGTGGTCAGCTCGAGCGTGCTGCTGCTCCAGCAGCTCCTGCAATCCGCGCCCGCGGAGCCGCACGCCGCGCCGGCCTCCTGATGATCCGGCGTCTCGTCGCGTTCGCGCTGACGCAGCCGTTATTCGTCGTGCTCGGCGCGATCGTGTTCGTCGGCGGAGGCGTCGCCGCGTTCGTCAACCTGCCGGTCGAGGCGTTTCCCGACATCGCCGACACGCAGGTCCAGGTCATCACGCTCTACCCCGGCCGCGCCGCCGAGGAGGTGGAGCGTCAGGTCACCATCCCGCTGGAGGTTGCGCTGGCCGGCATGCCGGGAACAGTGCGTATGTTTTCGCACACGCAGTTCGGCCTTTCCTTCCTGATCCTGACCTTCGACGACAAGACCGGTACCTACTTCGCGCGCCAGCAGGTGGTCGAGCGCCTGCGCGACGCCGACCTCCCCGCAAACGTGCAGCCGACGCTGGGCGCGCTGTCGTCCGCGACCGGGGAGATCTACCGCTATAGGCTGCGCGGCACGGCGCAGTCATCGATGGACCTGCGCACCATCGAGGACTGGATCGTCGAGCGGCAGCTCAAGCAGGTTCCGGGCGTCGCCGACGTCGTGACCATGGGCGGATTGGTCAAGCAGTACGAGGTCAATCCCGACCTCGCGCGCATGAAGCTGTACAAGGTGACGCTGCAGCAGCTGTTCCAGGCGCTGGCCAACGCCAATGCCAACGCCGGCGGTAGTTACGTCGAGCAGGGCAGGCAGCAATTCCTGATCCGTGGGCTCGGCTTGTTCCGAAGCAGCGACGACATCGGCAACGTCGTCGTCGACGCCCGCAACGGCACGCCAATCCTGGTGCGCCACATCGCCGAGGTCAGCGTCGGCAACGTCCCGCCACAGGGCATCGTCGGCGAGAACGACGCTGACGATGTCGTCACCGGCATCGTGCTGATGCGCCAGGGCGAGAACCCCTCTGTCGTGCTGGCGGCGCTCAAGGCGCGCATCGACCAGCTCAACCGCTCCGGGCTGCCGGCGGGGGTCGCCATCGACCCTTTCTACGACCGCTCCTGGCTGATCGCTAAGACCCTGCGCACGGTATTCGGCAACCTGGTGGAAGGCGCGATGCTGGTGACATTAGTCTTGCTCATGTTTCTCGGCAACTGGCGGGCGGCGGCCATCGTGGCAGCCGTGATCCCACTGTCACTGCTCGCCACTTTCATCGGCTTAACCGTGATCGGCATACCCGCCAATCTGCTGTCGCTGGGGGCGATGGACTTCGGCATCATCGTCGACGGCGCAGTGATCGTAGTCGAGAACGTGGTACGCAGGCTCTCCGAGCCGCCCGCGCCGGCAACACGCAGCGACCGGCTGCAGCGCATCCTCGACGCCGCCGCCGAGGTCGGCCGCCCGACGCTGTTCTCGATGCTGATCATCATCGCGGCGCACATTCCCATCTTCACGCTGCAGCGCCAAGAGGGACGCATCTTCGC
The DNA here is from genome assembly GCA_036491555.1 of Casimicrobiaceae bacterium. Taxonomy (GTDB): domain Bacteria; phylum Pseudomonadota; class Gammaproteobacteria; order Burkholderiales; family Casimicrobiaceae; genus PALSA-1003. The sequence continues at coordinate 2,842 of DASXBS010000247.1, read as the reverse complement.
GCCGATGGCCTATTCGGTGACCTCGGCGCTGGTCGGCTCGCTGCTAATCTCGCTGACGCTGGTGCCGCTGCTCTGTCTCTGGCTGCTGCGTAAGCGCCTCCCGCACGGCGACAACGTGATCGTGCGCGCATGCAAGCGCGCCTACGAACCGCTCCTCGGCTGGGCGCTGCGCCGGCGCGGCGTCGTCCTCGCCGGCGCCGTGATCGCGCTCACCGCGAGCCTCGCGCTCATTCCGCGCATCGGCACCGAGTTCCTGCCCGAACTCAACGAAGGCACGATCTGGATCAACTACAACATGCCGCCGTCGATTTCGGTGAGCGAGGCGCGCGCACACATGAGCCAGGTGCGGGCTCTGCTGCGCGGCGTCCCGGAAGTGAGGACGGTGGTGTCCAAGGCGGGGCGCCCCGAGGACGGGACCGATCCGAAGCTTATCAACATGGGGGAGCTGTTCGTCGAGCTCAAGCCGGAGAGCGATTGGCGCTCCGGCATGACCAAACGCAGCATCATCGAGGCGATGGATCACGCGCTCGCCGCGATACCGGGCACCGACGTGAGCTTCTCGCAGCCGATCCGCGACAACGTGCTCGAAAGCATCTCGCAGGTCGATGGCCAGATCGTCATCAAGGTGTTCGGGGAGGACGCCGCGGTTCTGCGCGAGCATGCCGAGCGCACGCTGGAGGCGATCCGCGACGTTCCCGGCGTAGAGCGCTCGTTCATCGACCGCCTCGGCGAGCTGCCGCAGGTACGCATCGAGATCGATCGCGAGCGTGCCGCGCGCTACGGTCTCAACGTCGCCGACATCAACGACATGATCGAGACCGGGCTCGGCGGCAAGGCGGCGACCCAGCTATGGGAGGGGGAGAAGCGCTTCGGCGTGGTGGTGCGCCTGCGCGACCCGGAGCGCGCGCTGTCGATCATGCCCGACATCCTGGTCGGCACCGCTGCCGGCACGTACGTTCCCCTGTCGCAGCTCGCCAGCTTCCGCACCATCGGCGGCGCCATGAACATCAGCCGCGAGAACGGCGCCCGCGTGAATGCGATCAGCGTGTTCATCAAGGACCGCGACATGGGCAGCGTGGTCGCCGACATGAAGGCGCGCGTCGCCGAGCGGGTCCGGCTGCCAACCGGATACTCGATGACCTGGTCAGGCGAGTTCGAGAACCAGGAGCGGGCGATGAAGCGGCTCTCTATCATCGTCCCGCTGAGCGTCGCGCTCATCTTCCTGCTGCTGTTCGACGCCTTCAAGTCGCTCAAGAGCGCGCTGCTGATCGTACTCAACATCCCATTTGCGCTTATCGGCGGCATCATCGCGCTGGCCATCACCGGCATCCCGCTGTCGGTGTCGGCAGCGATAGGGTTCATCGCCCTGTTCGGACAGGCAGTACTCAACGGCGTGGTGATGGTTGCCTACTTCGATCAGTTGCGGGCGAGCGGGATGACGCCGACGCAGGCGGTCTCGCAGGGCGCGCTGGTGCGCCTGCGCACGGTGCTGATGACGGCGCTGCTGGCGATGCTCGGCCTGCTGCCGATGGCGCTGTCCACCGACATCGGCTCGGAGACGCAGCGACCGCTGGCGGTCGTCGTCATCGGCGGGCTGATCAGCGCAACCGCGCTGGTGCTGATCATGCTGCCGGTGCTGTACGTCGTGTTCGCCGAGGGTCTTCGAGGATGGCCGCGCCGGTACGCCGAAGCTAACCCAGCCGCGGTGCCTCGTTGAGCAGCGCGCCAAACCAATGCCGGCGACGCGTTGCTCCGAGGCCCGGAAGTGAGATCCATCTTGTCGTTAGTTGATAGACAGGTACCGCTCAGCTTCGCGACAGGGGGGTCGCGTAGGCTTCGGCAATCTCGAGGTAACTTGGCTCTGCCGCATGGAAGACGATGCAGCACTGCGCTTGCCGTTGCCGCCGAACAACAAATAGCGCTGCGTGGGTTGTCGTTAATCTCGACCGTGCTACTCTTCGTCGGTTGGATTTCTCCGGGGACGGCCTTGACGGACCTGGGGATGGATTCGCTCGCGTCGCTGGAGTTCGCCTTTGTGCTGGAGGATACCTTTCATGTCACGCTGGACGCTGAAACGGACCTGCGTGGAGAAACTGTGCAGCACGGAGTCGATGTGGTGAACCTTGCGCTTTCGCGCCAGCCAGCCACAGCTTCGGCTGCCGTATAGTCGCAATTGGCAGTGAATCGGGTCGCGATTACCGGCCTTGGGGCCATTTCCGCGATCGGCAATTCGCCCTCTGAGATATTCGAAGCGGCCCTCGCCGGAAAGTCCGGGGTACGGGTAGCGACGGACCTTGCGTTCGGTTCCACCATCCCTCTGGTGGCGAGTGCGAACTTTGAGTCCGCCACTATCGTCTCGAAACGGCATAGCGTTCCGATGGATCGGGCAACCGCGATGGCGCTGGCAGCCGCCCGGCAAGCGGTCGCCGATGCGGGGTCGGCGCTGGATAACTCGTCGCACCGTATCGGGATTTTCTGGGGCACCGGCATGGGTGGCGCCGGAACGATTGAAGGTTGCTATCGCTCGATATTCCAGCACAACAATTGGCGCCTTCGACCCACTTCGGTCGTAACGGGGATGAACAACGCGCCTGCGGCGCTGATCTCGCTCGAATTCGGCATCACCGGTCCTTCGCTCACGTTTTCGGTTGCCTGCGCATCATCGGCGATCGCGGTGGGCGAGGGCATGCGCGCGGTCCGCCACGGGCTCGTCGACGTCGCTATCGTTGGCGGCTCGGAATCGCTGCTCACCCAAGGCGTTCTGGCGGCGTGGTCGGCGTTGCGAGCGTTGGCCAGCCACGACCGCGAGTGCCCCGCGCGGTCCTGCAAGCCGTTCGCGGCT
>DASXBS010000246.1:0-7749 GCA_036491555.1 Casimicrobiaceae bacterium | reverse complement strand
GTTCAACCCGCCATTCGAGCATGCGATCGATCCGGTTCGGTAAAGCGCAAGTCATCGGCATGCCGCCGCGCTGCCTTGTGCCGCGGGCCGTGCCTCACTTCAGACTGTATTGAGGGAAGCCTCGCGCTGCAAGGTAGGCGTGACCTTCAAACTGCGCGATAATTCTTGCGCGCGCACCGGTGCGATCGGCTCCTGCGACGAAGCCGTGGATCCGCGCTTTCGCATGAGTCGATGCTCACGGTGGGAGAACAGACATGATCCGGACGCAGCGCGCCGAGTACGCCATCGGTGTCTCCGGCTGCGGCAAGCGCGCGACGTATATCGTGATCTGTCCGCAGGATGGGTCGAGCTGCTTCGCGGGCGCGGGGCGGACCGAGGTGTTCTAGGAAGTCCGGCTGCCGGCCGGCACGAGCTGCACGCGAGCGGTCCGCGCGAGACGGGCCTCGCAGACCACTGGAGGAGTGCCATGCATGGATTGATGCAGGACGTGCCGCTGCTCGTCTCCAGCCTGATCATGCACGCGGCGCGTCATCACGGCGACGTCGAGATCGTCTCGCGGCGCGTGGAAGGCGACATTCAGCGCATCACCTATCGCGAACTGCAGGAGCGCTCCAAGCGCCTGGCCAAGGCGCTGGAGGCACTCGGTATCGAGCGTGGCGAGCGCGTAGCGACGCTTGCCTGGAATGGGCACCGTCACATGGAGCTCTACTATGCGGTCGCCGGCATGGGCGCGGTCGTGCACACGGTCAATCCGCGGCTCGCGCCCGATCAGATCGCATGGGTTTTCGGGCACGCAGAGGACAGCGCGCTGTTCTTCGACCTGACTTTCCTGCCGATTGTCGAGAAGATCGCGCAGCGCTGTCCGACGCTGCGCCATTTCGTGGCGATGACCGACCGCGCGCACATGCCGGCGCAGACGGCCATCGCGAGCCTGCGCTGCTTTGAGGACCTGCTCGCCGCGCAAAGCGCGCAATATGACTGGCCGGTGCTCGACGAGCGCCTCGCCTCGTCGCTCTGCTATACCTCCGGCACCACCGGCAATCCCAAGGGCGTGCTCTACAGCCACCGCTCGACGCTGCTGCACACGTTTGCCGCGGCGCTCCCCGATGCGATGAATCTATCGTCGCGCGATGTGATCCTTCCCGTCGTGCCCATGTTCCACGTCAACGCCTGGGGTCTGCCGTACACCTGCGCGATGGTGGGCGCGAAGCTAGTGTTTCCGGGCCCCGCGCTCGACGGCAAATCGCTCTACGAGCTGATCGAGGGCGAGCAGGTGACGTTGTCGGCAGGCGTGCCCACAGTGTGGCAGGGCTTGCTGAATCATATGGAGCAGCAAGGCCTCGCCTTCTCGTCGATGCGCCGGACCATCATCGGAGGCGCCGCACTGCCCCCGGCGATGCTGCGCACGTTCGAGGATAAATACGGTGTGGCGGCGCTGCACGCGTGGGGAATGACCGAGCTCTCGCCGCTCGGGACCGCGTGTTCTTTGCGTGCGAAGCACCGTGACTTCACTGCGGAGGCATTGCACGAGGTGAAGTCGAAGCAGGGCCGGGCGGTCTACGGCATCGACATGAAAATCGTCGACGCCGCGGGCGAGGAATTGCCGTGGGACGGGCGCAGCTTCGGCGATCTGTACGTGCGTGGCCCGTGGGTGGTCAGGCAGTACTTTCGCGAGCAAGACGACGCCCTGGTCCGCGACGCCACCGGCACCCAATGGTTCCACACCGGCGACGTGGCGACGATCGACGCCGACGGCTATATGCACATCACCGATCGCAGCAAGGACGTGATCAAGTCCGGCGGCGAATGGATCAGCTCGATCGAGATCGAGAACATCGCGGTGGGACATCCCGCGGTCGCGATGGCGGCATGCATCGGTGTGTTCCATCCCAAGTGGGACGAGCGACCGCTTCTGGTGGTCGTGAAGAAGGGTGGGGCCGACGTTTCGCGCGAGGAGCTGCTTCGCTTCTACGAAGGCCGCATCGCCAAATGGCAGATGCCCGACGACGTCGCCTTCGTCGATGCCATACCCATGGGTGCCACCGGCAAGATGCTCAAGAACAAGCTGCGCGAGCAATTCAAGGATTACAAGCTGCCGGGGTGAACGTGAGGCGCGAAGGTTTTCTGCGGGGGAGACTGGCATGAGCGTACGCGAACTGTTCGACCTGGGCGGCCAGGTGGCACTCGTCAGCGGAGGCTCGCGCGGCATCGGGCTGCAGATGACCGAAGCGCTCGCCGAGATGGGCGCCCGCGTGGTCCTCACCGCGCGCAAGCAGGATGAGCTCGACGCCGCGCGCGCGAAGCTCGAGGCGTCCGGCGCCGAGGTCATGACACACGCCTGCGATCTCTCCGATCGCGCGAGCATTCCCGCGCTGGTCGCGGCCATCCTCGCGCGCTGGCAGCGCATCGACGTGCTGGTCAACAACGCCGGCACCAACTGGGGCGCGCCGGCCGAGGACTATCCCGACGCGGGCTGGCGCAAGGTGATGGACCTCAACATCGATGCGCAGTTTTTCCTCAGTCGCGAAGTCGCCAAGCGCAGCATGATCCCAAGGCGCGGCGGCAAGATCATCAACATCGCCTCGATCGCCGGCATAGTGGGCAATCCGCCGGACTGGGGCATGTTCACCGTGGGTTACAACACCTCCAAGGGCGCGCTGGTGCAGCTGACGCGCACGCTCGCCGCGGAGTGGGGCCGCCACAACATCAACGTGAATGCGATCTGCCCGGGGTTCTTTCGTTCGAAGATGACCGACGTGACGCTCGACCGCATTGGCGACAAGGTTATCGCGCTTACGCCGCTCGCGAGGCTTGGCGGCGAGGACGACCTGAAGGGCAGCGTGGTGTTCCTGGCGAGCGAGGCATCGCGCCATATCACCGGCCAGACGCTCGCGGTCGACGGCGGCTGCGTCGCGGTCTAGCAGGGAATCACGCGCGCGCTGGAGCCCGATTCCTCGACGTAGACCCTCTGTGCGCTCGACAGCACGGGATTGACCGGCTGCGTGACCTTGGACACACCGTGAAGGTGCGCGAAGGTGCGCGAAGGCGCGGGCGCGTCGACGCGATTATCGTCGATCCCGGAAGCTCGTGCTGGGGTCAGGCCTCGCGTGACGGCGCAGTGCCGCGGTGGATATAATGACCCGCCGATGCGGTGTCCGTCGGACCGCTGCACCTCACTGCGACAACGCTCGGGAGTCCTAATCCGTGTGCGTTTGCCGCTGTCGCACCAACGGAAGGGAAGCGGATGCAATATCCATCTTGTCTACCCATCTTCGCAGCGGTCGCAATGCTGGCGGCGGCGCCAGCGACTGCCGAGATGAGCGAGGAAGAACTCGCCAAGCTCGCGCAGAATCCGGTCGGCAATCTGATCAGCGTGCCCTTCCAGAACAATACCAATCTGAATTTCGGTCCGGAAAAAGGCACGCAGAACATCCTCAACATTCAGCCGGTGATCCCGGTCTCGATCAGCGACGACTGGAACATCATCACGCGCACCATCCTGCCGGTGATCTGGCAGCCTTCGCTCGGCCCGGACGACAGCGCCGTCAGTGGCCTCGGCGATGTGCAGTTCACAGCGTTCCTGTCGCCGGCGAAGCCGGGTGCATGGATCTGGGGCGCCGGCCCGATCATCCAGGCGCCCACCAACAGCAATAACAAGCTTGGCAACGATAATTGGGGTCTCGGACCGTCGTTCGTCGTCCTGCACCTGGAGCATGGCAGCCCCTGGGTTTACGGCGTATTGCTGAACAACGTCTGGTCGACCACCAGCAACAAGCAGGGCGGAAGCTACAGCAACGGACTGATCCAGCCGTTCATCAACTACAATTTCGAAGGCGGCTTGTATCTCACCAGCGCGCCGATCGCCACCGTGAACTGGAAAGCCGAAGGCAGCCAGCAGTGGACGGTACCCGTTGGCGGCGGCGTGGGAAAGATCTTTCACTTCGGCAAGCTCCCCGTGAACACGCAGATCTCGGCGTATTACAACGTGGCGAAACCCGATTTCGGGCCGAACTGGCAGATCCGTGCTCAAGTACAGCTGATGTTCCCTAAGTAGATTCGCTCGTGGGCCCTGCACTCCGTCCGGAATGCGTGTTCCGCGTGCTAACAACGAGGTGAAGCATGAAACCCAATAACTGGATCCGGACTGCGGCTGCGGCGCTGGCGAGTATCTCGATGCTGATCGCATCGCCAGGCGCATCTGCGCAGTCGATGGACCTTGGCGACAAGTGGGAATTTGGCATCACGCCTTACGGGTGGTTTCCCAGCGTCCACGGTACCTTGAACTTCGATATTCCTCCGGGGTCGAGTGCCGGTCCTGAGGTCAAGATCAACCCTAGCGGCTATCTCTCCGACCTGCAGTTCGCGGCGATGGTCGCCGGGACCGCGCGCAAGGGCGCCTGGGGCGTCTTCTATGACCTCGTCTATGCCGACCTTTCGGGACTCAAGTCAGAAGTGCGTGACGTCCGCGGTCCCAATGGCAAGGTTTCACTGCCGGTGACCACCGACGTGAACACCGGCCTGCGCTCGGGGATCGTATCGGTGACTGGGACCTACACGATCCTGCGTAACCCATCGGCCCAGCTGGACGTGATCGGCGGTCTGCGCTATGCCGGCCTGAAGACTTCGGTGGACTGGAATTTCGAGGGTCCCATCGGCTTGCTGGGAAGATCGGGTAGCGCGAGCAAGACGATCAATTTGACGGATGGCATCATCGGCGTGCTCGGCAAAGTACGTTTGGGCGATGATGGGAAATGGTACGTTCCTTTCGAGCTCGATGTGGGCGGCGGCAACAAGAGCAATGTCACGTCGAACGGCATCATCGGGATCGGCTACCAGTACAGCTGGGGCGATCTGGTGCTTGCCTACCGTTATCTGTACTACGACATGGGTAATGACGGGGCAATTCACAATATGAGCCTCGCCGGACCGGCACTGGGTGCTTCCTTCCGCTGGTAGAGCGATGCTCAACCCGCCGCATCCGCTTCGAGGACCACGCATGAACACATCGAACGCATTTCTCCGTGCCGCTTCAGCCATCGCGATGCTGATGGTTTCCGCAAGCATCGCGCTGGCTCAGGACGCGACACCGCAAGCCGCCCCTCCGCTGCCGGCCGATCCGTGGCCGCGCGACGTGAGCATTTCCAACGCGGCCCTCCTCATCTATCAGCCGCAGGTCAATTCGTGGAACGACAACCAGCTCGACTTCCGCTCGGCGCTCGCGATCAAGCCCACCGGCGCGAAAGAGGAGACCTTCGGCGTGGTGTTCGTCACCGCGCGCACGCAGGTCGACAAGGTCGAGCGTACCGTCGTTTTCGAGAACCTGAAGATCACCAAGCTCGACTTCCCGTCGCTGACCGATCACGGCGCCAGCTACCTGCCCGCGCTGCAGGCGCGGCTTTCCAGCGACGTGAGGACGATTTCACTCGACCGGTTGCAGGCATCGCTCGCAGCGGCGGGCATCAAGCCGCCGGCGGTGCCGGTCGCCAACACCCCACCTCAGGTGATCGTCACCTACTCGCCGGCGATTCTGGTACCGATCGACGGCGCGCCGGTGCTGAAGCCGGTGCCCGGTCATTCGCTTGCTCAACGCGTAATCAACACGCGAGCGTTGATTCTGCAGGGCGGCCTGGGGAACAACTTTTACATTCATGTCTATGACGGCTGGCTCACGTCGAGCACGATCAACGGCCCGTGGTCGCAGGGCACGATGGGACCATTCGAGCTCAGGAAGATGAACGACATCGCGCAGCAGCTCAGCAAGGCCGGCACCGTCGACCTGCTCGACGGCGGCCCGAAAGCGGATCCGAAACCGTCGCTGGCCAATGGCGTACCGACCATCTACACCGTGCAGGGTCCTGCGGAGCTGATCCAGTTCAAGGGGCAGCCCGACTTCGTGCCGATCACCGGAACGCAGCTGCTGTGGGCATCGAACACCACCAACGACGTGCTCATCGACACGACCAACAACGACTACTACGTGCTGCTCGCCGGACGCTGGTTCAAATCGACGTCGCTCAACGGCCCGTGGACGTTCGTCGCCAGCAATGCGTTGCCGCCGGGGTTCGGGCAGATTCCCCCGACGACGGCCGCCGCAGCGGTGCTGCCGTCGGTCGCGGGCACGCCGCAGGCGCAGGAAGCGGCGATCGCCAACACGATTCCGCAGACCGCAACGGTGCCGCTGAAGAACGGCCCGAAGTTCACGCCGAGCTTCGACGGTCCGCCGCAATATTCGCCTATCCCCAGCACGGCGCTGACCTACGTCGCGAATTCTTCGGTGCCGGTGATCCAGGTAAGCCCGAGCAGCTATTACGCGGTGACCGCCGGCGTGTGGTTCACCTCGACGCAGCTGACCGGACCGTGGGTGGTTGCGAGCTCGGTTCCCGGCGTGATCTACACGATACCGCCATCGTCGCCGCTCTACTACGTGACCTACGTGAGGATCTACGAGGCGACGCCGACGGTCGTCTACGAAGGTTACACGCCGGGTTACCTCGGTGTGGTCGTCGAGCCTACGGGCACGATCGTGTACGGAACCGGTTATGCCTACACGCCGTGGATCGGCTCGGTGTGGTATCCCGCACCGGTGACCTACACCGTAGCGGCGGCCCCGATCTACAACCCGTACGTGGGATTCACCTTCGGCTTCGCGATGGGACTCGCGACCGCGGCGTGGTACGCCCCGTACTACGGCGGCTACTACGGCGCTTACTATCACCCGGCGTATTGGGGCGCATATCCGTGCTGCGGCACGGCGAGCGCCAACGTCTACGGCCACTGGGGCAGCACGACGTACTCGGGGACGCGTTCGTGGTACGCGGGCGGCGGCGTGGCCGGTACGACCGCGAGCGGCAACTACTACAACTCGCGCACCGGCACCAGCGGGTCGTACAACGCCGGCAGGCAGTACAACGCGAATACGGGCAACTACACGCGCGGATACGACCGCACCGCGAACGGAGCCGCGGGCGGAAGCGCCAGCGTCGCGCGCGGCGCCAACTACAACGAGTACACCGGCCAGCGCTCGACCGCGAACGCGGCATCGGCGACCGGTGCCGGAGGCAGCTCGTACAATCGTGCCGGCGCGACGACCGCCGGCCCCGAGGGCAATGCGCACGTCGGCGGCGGCTCGACCTACAACGCCGCCACCGGCAAGACCAACACCTGGGGCACCGCGAGCGTCGGCAACAATCACTACGCCGACGTGAACGGCAACGTGTACAAGAACACCGGCGACGGCTGGCAGCAGCACTCGTCGTCGGGCTGGTCGAATTCATCGAGCGCTTCGTCGTGGGGTGACAAGGAATCGCAGGCGCGCAGCGGAGGCAGCAGCGGCTTCGGCGGCGGCGGGTTTGGCGGTTTCGGTGGTGGCGGCTTCGGCGGAGGCGATCGCTTCGGTGGCGGGGGTTTTGGTGGTGGCGGCTTCGGCGGAGATCGCTTCGGCGGTGGAGGGTTCGGTGGCGGCGGCTTCGGCGGGTTCCGTGGCGGCGGGCGCCGCTGACCGGCGATCGAACCGCAAGGGTAAGCCACTCGCACCCGTGCGCTGCGAGCGCATCGGTCGTGCCGAGCGCTCGCCAAGCGGGGGACTGGATGCAGCACGTTGGTTGATTGCGTATCGCGCGCTCGTCGTCGCCACGATCGGCCTCGCGCTTTCCGCGTGCGCGACGCGTCCGATTAATCCGCCGCTCGCGCATTTCCAGCCGCACGCGGGTTATCGCTGGGCCAATCGGCCCGACCTTCCGAGGAACGACC
>DASXBS010000245.1:0-12060 GCA_036491555.1 Casimicrobiaceae bacterium | reverse complement strand
GTCAACGCCGCGGTGAGCCGCGTGCAGGTGCCCGAAGGCGGCGGCACGTCGACCTACATGTCGGCGGATTCGGTCACCGCCGTCGTCGGCCTGCTGCAATGGGGTGTCGCCGAGATGCATCCGTGGGGCTCACGTGTGCCGCGGCTCGATCGTCCGGACCGGCTCATATTCGATTTCGACCCCGACGACGGCGTGAGCTGGAGCGAGCTCGTCAGCGCAGTGCAGGTACTGCGGACGCTGCTCGACAAAGTCGGACTGCGAGGCTTCGTCAAGACGACCGGCGGCAAGGGGCTGCACGTCGTGCTGCCGATCCGCGCGACGCTCGAATGGCCCCAGGCGAAAGCGTTCACCAAGTCGGTGGCGGATTTCCTGGTGTCGACATTTCCCGACCGTTTCGTCGCCACGCTGTCGAAGGCCCAGCGCAAGGGCAGGATCTTCATCGACTATCTGCGCAACGCCGAAGGCGCCACCGCGATCGCGCCGTATTCGGTCCGGGCGCGCAGCAATGCGCCGGTTGCCATGCCCATCGCATGGGAAGAGCTTCGCAGCGACGTTCGCTTCGACCACTTCAACGTGAAGAATGCATTGGCGCGATTGACGCGCATGAAGAAAGACCCCTGGGCCGACTTCTTCGACGTCCGTCAATCGATTACGCAGGCCGCGATCAAAAAGCTCGGCTAGCACTGCTTAGTGCATAGTGCACAGACCAGAGCGAGGTGCCGCCATACTCTTATCACACCTTGCAGGTACGCACGCAACGGTTACGTTTGGTCGTCAGGTTATTGGAACGCCAAGAACGACAAGCACGTGTGGCAAAACGGACATTGGGAACGTCAGCGCACGGGTTATAGCTATGCGCAGCCTACCTGGAGCCAGCACGACAATCAGTGGCAGCTGCAACGCGCACACTGGAGCAAGGCCGATCGCGATGGCGATGGCGTGCCGAACAACGCCGATCGCGCGCCGGATAACCCCGCGCGCCACTGATCGATCGAGTAATCATCACGGCCGGCGCAACAACTCGTCGGCTTCCGTCACATCCGTAATGCCGCCTGCGTATGAGCGCGTTTCGCGACGGAGGCGGCCCCCGCGATAGCGTTGGCTAGCACCGTACGCACGAGCATGCCGGCGGTTTCGATCGACGTTGCATCGTAGCGAGGCTGCATACGCGAGCTACGCGACTCACGCGTTGCCTGGATGATCGCATCGATCAGTCCGCGCTCGTCGCCGGGCCTGCACAGCGCGTATCGCGATCCGAGCCCCGCCAGCTCGGCCACGCCCCCGACAGCGATGGCGATCGTCGGGATACCGTGCGTCCAGCTCTCCAGCAGCAGCATGTGGTGGGCATCGCGGGCGGCGGTCTGCACCAGCACGTCGATTCCGGCCGCGAAGCCCTGCTCGCCGAAACTCAGCGTCTCGAAGCTTAGGCGATGCTGCAGAACGTCAGGCACGAAATGGAGCGCTCGCTCGCGGTCGCTCGGGGGAAGAGCCATTCGGAAGCGCAGCGTGGGATCGACGCGCAGGGCGGCCGCCGCCGCGCGCAGAAACCGCGTGGGATGGTAGAGCTCGCGCAGCATCCCTGCCCATCCGACGACGCCTCGGACGTCCTCGGTCCGCTCGCCGCGTCCGCGGCGCGTTGACACGGGCGTCGGGATCACCTCGATGTTGGTGAGCGTGCCGGCATGCGACTGCGCTGCTGCGTGCGCGGTGCTCGCGATCACGGTCGAACCGCAGAGCGCGACCGCGTGCGCGTCAGCGCGTGAAAAATCGTCTAGCAAATGCGCGACTACGGGGATGCTGGCGAGCGCGCCGGCCAGCGCGCAACGCGAGTGCGCCGCCTCGCCATGCGCGTAGAGCGCCGAGGCGTCCTTGGCGCGCAGCTCGCCGATGAGCGTGCGCACTGCACTCCATTCATCGGAGATGTCCCTTCCGGTGTTGCGTGCCGGGACGCCGTGACCCGCCAACCGATGCGCCAGCGCGTCACTGGCGCGCAGCAGGAAAGCGCTGACTTCGCTGCCGGCGAGTGCCAGGCCGTTCAGCCTGCGCCACACCAGTTCCTCGAGAATCGGGTCGTCCTCGCAATCGGCGACGGAGACAATGCGCAGGGAAGCGTGGTCGGTCACGCGGAGGTCTTCGAATCGAGCGTCAGGGTCGCGTCAACCAGGCACGTGCATTCACAGTGAGGCGCACGGGTTCACGCTTGGCATGCTGCACTCCTGCCGTAGCGAAAAACATGCCGCAGCCTCTTCGGTGGCTGTCTTTTCGTGCGTGCGTGGTTTGGAGGGCCTCCGCATGGACCTCGGAACGCTCAACCGAACAATGAACCGGGCCTTTCTTGTAATTTCTCCCGGTAATTCGGTCCATGGCGGCGACGTCGGGCGCCCCACGCCTCCCGCTAGCCAGACCGAAGCGAAGCGCCAGGTTTCCCCATCGCCGAGCGACCGAAGTGTCACTCGGGGCGCTTGCCGTCCTCATAGAGCACGAGCGCCCGATATACGACGCTGTGACCGGGAGTCGGGACGCCGTGCTCGAGCCCAAGATGGTGCAGACGTCCAGACAGCCAGCGCAGCTCCAGGCGCTTGCCGCGGTCGAGATCCTCTGACATCGACGAGCGGAACGAGTACGGCATGCCCGCGAACCTGGATATGGCCTCGTCGACGAGATCGTTGCGCTTGACGGTTCCCAGTGCGCTCCCCACGGCGGCACCTTCCTCGAGAAGCTGGCGTTGCAGGGTGCGCGTTTCAGGATGCTCCATGATCTGTCCGATGTTCGCCCGCAGCAGCGACGTTGCCGCCGAGAGCGCCGCCAGCACGATGAACTTCTCCCAGATCACGACATCGATGCTGTCGGTGAGCTTCGCATCGAGCGCGTCGGCTTTCGCGCAGGCAGCCACGAACGCGGCCATGACGGGGTCGCCGCCGGCGGCATCGGCCACGATGACGTGCAGCCCTCCCGGGCTGCGGATGACCCCGGGACGATCGATGAGAGCCGATACGTAGATCACGCCGCCCCTGACCTTCGCTCGCGGCACGTGGGTTGCGATCATGCCGACGCTGTCGATGCCGTTCTGCAGCGTCAGCACGCGTGTCTGCGGACCGATCAACGGAGAGAGCTGGGCTGCCGCGGTCTCGGTGTCCCAGAGCTTGACCGTGAATACGACGAGGTCGACCGGACCGACGGTCGACGGATCGTCGGTCGCGACCACGCGGGCGACGTGCACCGGATGCTGCGGGCTCTCGATGCGCAAGCCATCCCTGCGCATGGCTTCCAGGTGAGCCCCGCGGGCGATGAACGTCACGTCCTCTCCCGAGGCCCTGAGCCGACCGCCCACGTAGGCGCCGACGCCGCCCGAACCCATGATCGCGATACGCATGCGTTGCCTCTCGTTCTACGGTCCGTGGCGCTCGAGCGTTTCCTGCAATCGAACCATGCCTTCGTCGCTGACCCGGATGAGACCGCGCCGTGGCCGATCGAGGTCGATGATGATGGTGAGCACCACCGAGATCAGGACCGCGAAGATCAGGATTGACCCATGTCGCGGTCGGCCGGACAGGCCGTAAGCGTAGGCAATGAAGCCGAGCGCGACCAGCGCGACGACGCACAGCAGCTGCAACACCGTCTCCGGCACGTGGTTGTCCAACGCGGCTCGTCGCTTCTCGTTGACGTTGATCATCTCGTTGACCGACTGGATGAATAACCCGGTCGACACCGCACTTGCACCCTGCTCGACCAGCCGCCCCGCGATGCCCCAGAGCTGCGTCTCGATGCGGACGGAGGCGGCGATGGCCGTGTCGATGCGCGCGTTGTCGACGACCGCATTCATGAAGTCGACGCGGGTGTCGACGTAGGTCTTGAGTAGGCCGGTCACTTCCTCGCGTTCGCGCGGCGCGAGAAGCTGCGCCCGAAGATAGGTCGTGTTGATGGCGCTCACCTCTTCCTGAAGCAGCACCTTGCGCGCATCGAAACGCGCCACCGCCATCGCGAAGTTGAACCCCAGCAGCAATGCAAGCAGTCCCAGCAGGGCGGCCTGCAGACCGCCGACATGCGATCTCAGCACATCGTCGCTCTTGGGACTGTGACGTCGCCCCAGGCGGAATGCGATTTCAATCGCGGCAATGAAGGCGATGATCGCGGCGAGGAACAGAAGTCCTTCGTCAACATTCCACAGCATCATTTCCCATCGGAATTGTGGCTGTGAGCCGGACCGGCGGCGGCGCAATCATTTGTCGCGCCCGAAAAGACGGGCATGGGCCTTCGCGAATACCGAGCGCCGCCTGGGCTTCAGACGCTGGGAAAGCTCGAAGTAGCGACGATCGACGTAGCACCACGCCCAGGTTTCACCCCGTGCCAGCGGCGCGATCAGCGGATGCCCGGTGCTCCGGAAATGCTGGAGCGCATGCGCATAGTTCGAATCCTCGCAGCATCCTACATGGCCGCAGGTGAGGCAGACGCGAAGCTCGTTCCATGCCACGCCGAGCGCCATGCACGCCTGGCATCCGCTCGCGAGCGCGGTGATCGGTCGAATGCCCTTTGCATGCTCGCAGGGCTCAGCGGTAATCATGTTCTTGCTGCTCAGGTGTCGGTGCGTACAAGCGCAACGATGGAGGTCTCACGTCCCGGGCCGAGACCGGATTTACGCCAGACTCATCGCCGGGCGACCGCAATAGGGACACTTGAATATGATGCTGCCGTCTCAGAAAGCAAATCGTCAGCGTGCGCGGCCGGTCACGCGCGCTTGCGCACAAAGACGTGCATCGCACGCTCGCCGGCGACGTGCTTCTCACAGTCGTATCCTAACGCACGCATGTCGAGATCCTTGAGCAGGTTCTCGCCGGAACCGAGCAGGACAGGCCGAACCACGAGATGCAGATCGTCGATCAGGCCGGCGTTGAGATACTGGCGAACGGTGGATACACCGCCGCCAATCCGTACGTCGCCGCCCCTCGCGGCCGCGCGGGCCTGCTCCACGGCGGCATGGATGCCCTCGGTGACAAAGCGAAACTCCGTGCCTCCGGCCATTTTGAGCGGCGCGCGCGGATGATGCGTCAGCACGAAGACCGGCGTGTGATACGGCGGCTCGTCGCCCCACCAGCCTTTCCAGCTGTCGTCCGGCCAGGGTCCGCGGATCGGGCCGAACATGTTGCGCCCGAGAATCCAGGCGCCAATGCCGGCGAAGGATTGCTCGGCCATCGCGTTGTCGATTCCGGTCTCGCCGCCGTGCTGGCCCTGCATCTTCCGCCAGGCGCGCGTGTGAAAGAACCAGTCCATGAGCTCCGGGCCGTTGACGCCGAGCGGATGCTGCAGATCCTGATTCGGACCGGCGCTGAAACCATCGATGGACATCGCGAAGCTGAGGACGCGGAGTTTGGGCATCGCGTAGCTCAATCATTCCATCGAAGCGCCGGCAGTCCTGCGCACCGGAATCCCCGTCGGGTCGAAGTTATCCAGGCAGTAGACATTGACGCCGAGGTAATCGGGTGTCACCCGCTTGCGATGGAATGGATAGATGCCGCACTGCCTGCAGAAGAAATGGCGTGCAGTCATCGTGTGGAATTGGTACTCGGTAAGGTGGTCCTCTCCGGCAAGCAACTTGAAGCAACTCTCGTGGACTTTCACCATGAGCGCGTTCTTGCGGCGGCAGATCGAGCAGTCACACGTGGTCAGCTCGGGCATGTCGGATTCGATCTCGAACCCGACCGCGCCGCAATGACAGCTGCCACGATACGCCTTCAGCGTCGGTTGACTTTTCATGTGATGCTCACCGCTGCTGGCGGGCGTTGCCTTGCCACGAACTCGAGTTTGCCCAGACTAACGGACGCAAAACGAGGCGTCAAACAACCCAAAGCCGGCATGTATCGCTACCCCACGACATCTGCAACGAACCCGAACCGGATACGGATCACACTTTGTCGCCGTACCTCGCGGCCACGCGCTCCGAAAATTTGGCCAGATCGATCACCACCCGGCCATGGGTGCCACGCCCTATTTCTTCCGTGCCGTCCATCGCATGGACCCGGAATTCGATTTGCCGACCGTCGCTGGCGGTGACTTCCGCGTGGGCAACGATGCGGCGGCCGACCGGAGTAGGCGCGAGGTGGCTGACATCGACGCGCGTGCCTACTGCGGTTTCGCCTGACTCGAAGTACGGCTTGATCGCTTCGAGCGCGGCGTTTTCCATGGCCATGATCATCACCGGTGTCGCCAGCACTTCCGGGAGCATCGCATCCTTGAATCGATTGGCCAGGTGTTCGGTGGATACCACCATCGCGAATGAGCCTCGAACGCCTGCTGGTACGGTGCGCATGGGTCTCCCGCTTGAACAGAAAGCACGAGCTGCGGCGGCTGCGCTCCAGGCCGGTGGAGCGCAAGAACCGGTATCACGAAGCGCCGAGTTAGGCCGCAGATCGGGGCGGCGAGCGCGCGACGATGGCTTTCTGGTACGCGGCTTCCATCACCGCCATCGCTTCCTGAGCCTGCCAGCAAAGCTTGCAGTCGCGGCAACTCCACACCGGTAACTGCAACGCTATTTCGAAGGTCTCTCCCCGCGGGTCGGCGGCACGGAGCCGGTCGTTAACCGTGCGCGACACCAGGTCACTGCTGCCACAATTCGGGCAATGATTAGTTTCCATCACAGCCTCCTGCGCCTCGCGCAGTACCCCTTGCCTCAACGCCTCCGTGCCGGGCAGCTATCCTGTTGCCTCGATCCGCCGCTTCCGGGCAGACGCCATGATGCTATCACGAGATGGCAAGCCGCCGGCAGGCCGGATGACGAGTAGCATTGCGTGCGTTACCCCACTTGGACTTTTCATGCGCTCACCATCGTGGCGTCAGAGCGGCCAGGAACCGGACTACAGGTTCTCGTTGGCGAATGAGCGAACGTTCCTCGCGTGGATACGCACTGCGCTGGCGCTGCTCGCCGGCGGCGTGCTGCTTGTGCAGTTCGCGACCAGGCTCGAGCCGCACATCGTCGTTCTCGCGCTATCCGTTGGGCTCACGGCCGTATCGTCGGTGCTGTGTGCCATCGCCTATGTGCGCTGGCGCGATAACGAAATCGCGATGCGTCACGCACGCCCGTTGCCGAGCACTGCAGCGATTCCGTTCCTCGCAGCCGCCGTTCTTCTGGTCTCGGCCGTCATCGTGGCGTTGCAACTCCTGAAGTGAGCCACGTCGACCCGGGGCTTCAGCCGCAGCGGACCGCGCTGGCATGGACCCGCACCGGGCTCTCGGTGCTGCTCAACGCGGCAGTGGTGCTGCGATCGGGCGTGCAGGCCGACCAGCCATTCCTTCTTGCACTCGGCATGGTGCTGCTCATTGCCGCCGCGGTGGCGGTAGCGTGCGGCGGCTGGCGCGCGCGGCGATTATCCGTTGACATCACGCACTCGGCCCCACCTTGGCTGATCGTCATCGGTGTGGTCGGCGTAGCGTGGTTCGCGTGCATGGCGGGTCTGGCGTCGATCGCATTTACGACGAACTGAACTTCCGGCTTGCTAGGCGACTGGTGATCGAAAGTGGCTGAGCCGCCGGAAGCCAGCGTTGCCGACCCCCGCCTCACCGCAAGCGCTGTTACAACCGCCGGTCCTAAACTCAAGGCTTGGGACCGAAGTCTTCAGGCCCAAACATCTGGCGAACCTCGGTCTCGCCTTCCCAACCCGGCCAGTGCTTCTTGTGAAGTTCCATGAACCGCACCGCCGATTCGACCGCCTCCTGCTTCGATTTCAACTCGAACTCCGCGTAGCCGCCTACAACCTCGTTGGTCTCGGTGAAAGGCCCGTCGGTGACCATGACCTGCCCCCCCGAAAGCCGAACCCGGGCGCCCAGCGCGGTCGGTCCGAGGCCTCCACTGCCGAGCATCGTGCCGGCTTTGGTCTCCTCTTCGGCGAGCTTCCCAATGGCATCCATAAGCTCCTTCGGCGGAAGGCCTTGCGTCTCGGCGTGCTTCACTATCATCATGAATCGCATCGTGATACCTCCATGAGTCTTGGTTGGGCAGGGGCACCTGAGGTCTCGACCAGTTTTGAATCCAGGCGCTTGCATTACTTAGTCGATCGAGGGAACACGGATTCGACAGCTTCGGCGTTTCTTTCCAAGGGCTCCCCGATACGGCCGGCGCTAGCCCAGATAGTGAAGCCTTCCGTATGAAGCGCGGTCGGAATCCCGCCGCAAACGACAAGGCCGACGGAGAACCGGCGGCCTTGTGTATCTGGTGGAGACGAAGGGGATCGAACCCTCGACCTCCGCATTGCGAACGCGGCGCTCTCCCAGCTGAGCTACGTCCCCAGAGGGGCAAGATTATACCGCACGGGCTGGACGCTCGCGAGACGAGCCTCGCCATCGTAGCAACCTACCCCCTTGCGAAGGACGCAATAGTGCCCCACCTATCTCAATTCTCGCATGTAAGCCAAGGACAGCCGCGCGACGAACATCCGGGCCCCTGCAGGCGTAACGTAGTATTCAAGGTAGACCATGAACCATCTGATCATGTTGCTCCAGCAGTATGGGCTGTGGCTCGTATTCGTCAACGTGCTCGCGTTGCAGGCCGGCCTGCCGATACCTGCGTACCCCGTACTCATCGTCGCCGGTGCGTACGCGGCGATGGGTGGCAATCCGCTGTGGGAGCTGGTCGCCGTCGGCGTCGCCGCCGCGTTGGTGGCCGACACGGGTTGGTACCTGGCCGGCCGCCGCTTCGGCGTGACGATCCTGCGCGTTCTGTGCCGCGTCTCGCTCTCACCCGACGGCTGCGTGCGCCAGACCGAGAACATTTTCGAGCGCTTCGGCCCCACGTCGATGCTGGTGGCGAAATTTGTTCCTGGCTTCGCGTCGGTCGCGACCGCGATGGCGGGCGCGGTCCGGCTGCGTTACGCGCTGTTCGTGCTATTCGACGCCATCGGCGCCGCGCTGTGGGTGAGTGTCGGCATCGGGCTCGGCTACCTGTTCCGCAACGCCATCGACGACGCGATGAACACGCTCAAGGCGCTCGGCCAGTACGGGCTGATGCTCGTCGTCGCGGGATTCGTCGCCTGGGTGCTGATCAAGGCGTGGCGGCGCTGGATGTTCGTGCGCCAGCTGCGCATGGATCGTGTGTCAGTCGACGAGCTACGCGAACTTATCGACGATCACAAGATCAACGCCATCGTCGACGTGCGCTCGCCGATCACGCAGGCGGCGACCGGTCGCATCCCCGGCGCGCGCGCGATCGACATGCAGAAAATCACCGAGAGCTTCAAGGGCGTTCCTGTCGACGGCGAGGTGGTCGTCTATTGCGCCTGTCCCAACGAGGCGACCGCGGTCAAGGTCGCGCAATCGCTGGCCAAGCTCGGCTACAAGCGCATTCGTCCATTGCACGGCGGCATCGATGCGTGGATCGCAGCGGGGCTCGCCGTCGAGCATTAGCCCCGCGATTACGTGCTAGATTCGGTTCCCCTGGGCCGCAGCCCGCCAGTAGGACGCATGAGTGCGAAGGGCCGCCCCGAGCACCGCGTAGTCCAGTGAGCCGCAGCACGAAGCGCGAAGGCACATCAATGACCAAGACCATCATCCAGACTGCCGCCGCGCCCGCGGCGATCGGTCCCTATTCGCAGGCGGTGCGCAGCGGCAATACCGTATATCTGTCTGGCCAGATCGGTCTCGATCCCGCGACGGGCAATTTGCGCGACGGCGTGCAGGCGCAGGCTCGGCAAGTCGTCGCCAACCTGCGCGCAGTCGCCGAAGCCGCGGGTGGTGCGCTCGACGACATTGTCAAGATCACGCTGCTGCTCGCCGACATGGCCGATTTCACGATCGTCAACGAGATCCTCGCGTCGAGCTTCGCCGCGCCGTACCCGGCGCGCGCGACGTATCAAGTGGCGGCACTGCCCAAGGGCGCGCGCGTCGAGATCGAAGGCGTCATGATCGTGCAGCACCCGTTATCCGCGGGTGGACGTCCGATGTTCGACGACAGCAAGGGGCAGTAGCGCGAAGGTGGCCGCTAAAAAGCCGGCGCGCGAGGCGTCCAGGGCCGGCAACACGATCGAGGACAAGCTCGCGCGCCTCGGCATCGTGCGCGAGCAGGATTTCGTCCTGCACCTGCCGCTGCGCTACGAGGACCACACGCGGGTCACGCTGCTGCGCGCGCTGACAACGGGCACGACCGCGCAGGTTGAAGGAACCGTGGTCAAGACTCAGGTGCAGTTTCGGGGACGGCGCCAGCTCGTGTGCCTGATCGAGGAGGACGACGCGCAGCTGGTGCTGCGTTTTTTTCATTTCTACCCGAATCAGCAAAAGGCGCTCGCCGAAGGCGCACGGGTGCGCGCCTTCGGCGAGGTGCGCGAGGGCAACTTCGGATTGGAGATGGTTCATCCGGCGTTTCAGGTCATCGCGCCCGGCACTCCGCTGCCAACGCGCCTGACGCCGGTGTATCCGACCACCGCGGGACTCGCGCAGGACGCACTGCGCAAGCGCGTGCTGCGCGCGCTTCATGGCGATCCAGCGCTGCTCGCCGAGACGCTGCCGCCATGGACGCGCGAATCGCGGCGCCTGTGGGGATTCGCACAGGCAGTGCACTACCTGCACGAGCCGCCCACCGACGCATCGCAAATCGCGCTCGACGAGCGCACGCATCCGGCGTGGACGCGGCTCAAATTCGATGAGTTGATCGCGCAGCAGCTCTCGCTCAAGCTGCACCGGCGCGCGCGCGCCCGGCGCAAGGCGCCGCGGCTGGCCGGCGACGGATCCCTTGCGCGCCCGCTGCTCTCGCGCCTGCCGTTCGCGCTCACCCGCGCGCAATCGCGCGTGATCGGCGAGATCCGCCGCGATCTTTCGCGTGGCGTTCCGATGCAGCGCTTGCTGCAGGGCGACGTCGGCAGTGGCAAGACCATCGTCGCCGCGATGGCGGCGCTGCAGGCGATCGAATCGGGATATCAGGTGGTGTTCATGGCGCCCACGGAAATTCTGGTCGAGCAGCATTACCGCAAGCTGTCGGCGTGGCTCGCGGAGCTGCCGATTTCCATCGCCTGGATGGCGGGTGGGTTGCCGGCGAAGGAACGCAGAAAGGCGCTGGAGGCGGTGCACAGCGGGACGGCGCATCTCGCCATCGGCACGCATGCGCTGTTCCAGGACGCGGTCAGCGTACCGAAGCTGGGCCTCGCCATCGTCGACGAGCAGCATCGCTTCGGCGTCGCTCAGCGGCTCGCGCTGCGCCAGAAGGGCATCGGTGACGCGCATCAGCTCATGATGAGTGCGACGCCGATCCCGCGCACGCTGGCGATGAGCTTCTATGCCGACCTCGACGTCTCCGTCATCGACCAGATGCCCCCCGGCCGCACGCCGGTGGCGACAAAGCTCGTAAGCCAGCGCCGGCGCGCCGAGATCGTCGAGCGCGTTCGCAAGCTCGCTGTCGGCGGCGGACAGGTGTACTGGGTGTGTCCGCTGATCGAGGAGTCGGAAACGCTCGAGCTGCAGACCGCGGTCGCGTTGCATGCCGAGCTCACGTCGTCGCTGTCCGAGCTCAAGGTCGGGCTGCTCCACGGGCGTATGAAGCCGACCGAGAAGTCGGCGGTGATGGAGGCGTTCGTGCGCGGCGAGGTGAACGTGCTGGTCGCCACCACCGTCATAGAGGTAGGCGTCGACGTGCCCAACGCGACGATGATGGTCATCGAGCATGCGGAGCGCTTCGGGCTTGCCCAGCTGCACCAGCTGCGCGGTCGCGTGGGACGCGGCGCCGACGAAAGCGTTTGCATCCTGCTGTTCGAGGAGCCGATGTCCGACCTGGCCAAGGCGCGCCTCAAGGTGATCTATGAGCACAGCGACGGATTCGAGATCGCGCGCCAGGACCTGCTCATACGCGGTCCGGGCGAATTCCTCGGCGCGCGCCAGTCGGGCGTGCCGCTGCTGCGCTTCGCCGACCTCGATCGCGATGCCGCGCTGATCGAGCACGCGCGCGACGCCGCGGACGAGCTGCTGCGCCGCGAGCCCGAGGCCGCGCGAGCGCATCTCGAGCGCTGGCTGGGCGGCCGCGAGGAATTCATCAAGGCCTAGCGGGCGATGACACGGCCGCCGTAGGATGCTTCGCAGACTCATGCAAAG
>DASXBS010000244.1:0-6887 GCA_036491555.1 Casimicrobiaceae bacterium | reverse complement strand
ACACGGCTTTGCAGGCCGCTGCATGACCACTCTGCCACCTAGCCCATCAAAAACTGTAGACCCCAGGCTTGCCGGGGTTTGCAAGATCATGGAGCGGGAAACGAGACTCGAACTCGCGACCTCAACCTTGGCAAGGTTGCGCTCTACCAACTGAGCTATTCCCGCGTCGGACAACAAATGATTATAGCGTAAGCCCTTGGACTGTCAAAGTATCCGGGTGTCGCGCGATCACTGCGCGACGGTTGCAATCGCATCGGCGACGTCGCCGATATTGCGCGAATTGAGCGCCGCGACGCAGATGCGGCCCGTGCTGATCGCATAGATCGAGAACTCGTTGCGCAGGCGTTGTATCTGGTCCGCCGACAGGCCCGAATACGAGAACATGCCTTTCTGGTCGAGCACGAAATCGAAATCGCGCTGGGGCAGACGCGCGCGGAGCGCCTCGACCAGCGCGCGCCGGTTCTCGCGGATGCGAAGCCGCATTGCTTCGAGCTCGCGCTCCCAGAGCGAGCGTAGCGCCCGAGTCGTCAATACATTGGCGACGACTTGGCCGCCGAAACTCGGCGGGCTGGAGTAATTGGCGCGCGCCACGCGCTTGATCTGTGACAGCAGGCGCGCCGCCTCGTCGCGGCTCGATCCAGCGACCGACAGCGCGCCCACGCGCTCGCCGTAAAGCGAGAACGACTTCGAGTACGAACTCGCGACAAACAGCGGGCCCGGCGTGGCGGCGAAGCGCCCGACGATCGCGCCGTCGGCGGCAATGCCCTCGCCGAAGCCCTGGTATGCGATGTCGAGTATCGGAATGTGACCGCGGGCGCGCACGATCTCGATCACGCGTGACCACTGCCCGTTGTCGAGGTCGGCGCCGGTGGGATTGTGGCAGCATGCGTGAAGCACGATGACCGACCCGCTGGGCGCAGCCTCGAGCGACCGGCTCATCGCCTCGAAATCGACGCCGTGCGTCGCGTCGTCATAGTAGGGATAGGTGTTGACGGCGAACCCGGCGCCTTCGAACAGGGCTCGATGATTCTCCCAGGACGGATCGCTGATATACGCCTGCGCCGAAGGAAGGAACCGGCGCAGGAAATCGGCGCCGATCTTTAGCGCGCCGGTGCCGCCGATCGCCTGCACCGTGATCGCTCGCCCGTCTTGAACCACCGCGCTGTCGGCTCCAAATACCAGTTCCTGGACCGCGCGGTCGTACGCCGGTATGCCATCGATGGGCAGGTACGGATGCGGTGCGGCTTTCGCTTCCAGCGCCTTTTGTGCCTCGCGCACGCATTCGAGCAGCGGCACCTTGCCTTCCTCGTTGCAGTAGACGCCGACGCCGAGATTGACCTTGCGCGGATTGGGGTCGGCGTTGAACGCTTCGGTCACTCCGAGGATCGGATCCTTGGGCGCCATTTCCACGGCGGAAAGCAGCGAGGCGGGGACGGGAGCGTTCATGGCGGGCTTCGCGTTGAAAGACCGGTAATTTTAACACGACGCTTTGCAGCACAACGGCGCAGGCAGCCTCGCGCTGCACTCGATGGATCCGTTAAAATGCTCGATTGCCCTGGACCGACCCGATGATCGTCAACTTCCCCGATAGTCCCTATGAGTTGCATCAGCCTTTCGAGCCTGCCGGCGACCAGCCCGAGGCGATCGTCAAGCTGGTCGAGGGTCTTGGCGACGGCCTCGCGTACCAGACGCTGCTGGGGGTCACGGGATCGGGCAAGACCTACACGATGGCCAACGTCATCGCGCGCACAGGGCGTCCCGCATTGGTGCTCGCGCCGAACAAGACCCTGGCGGCGCAGCTGTATTCGGAGTTTCGAGAATTCTTCCCGAACAACTCGGTGGAATATTTCGTCTCGTACTACGACTATTACCAGCCCGAGGCGTACGTTCCGTCGCGCGACCTTTACATCGAGAAGGATTCGTCGATCAACGAGCACATCGAGCAGATGCGGCTGTCGGCGACCAAGTCGATCCTGCAGCGTCCCGATTGCGTGATCGTCGCGACGGTGTCGGCGATATACGGCATCGGCGACCCTTCCGAATACCACAGCATGATCCTGCACCTGCGTCAGGGCGACACACTGTCGCAGCGCGATGCGATCAAGCGGCTCACCGAGATGCAGTATCAGCGCAATGACACCGACTTTCGGCGCGGAACGTTCCGCGTCCACGGCGACGTGCTCGACATCTTTCCGGCGGAGCACGCCGACAACGCGGTACGCCTTTCGCTGTTCGACGACGAGGTCGAGACGCTGCAGGTGTTCGATCCGCTGACCGGGCACATCCGGCAGAAGCTGTCTCGCTTCACCGTGTTTCCTTCGAGCCACTATGTCACCGGCAGGCACAAGGTTCTGACCGCGGTGGAGAAGGTGAAGGCCGAGCTCGTACAGCAGAAGGAACATTTCATCGCGCAGACGAAGCTCGTCGAGGCTCAGCGCATCGAGCAGCGCACGCGCTTCGACATCGAGATGATGCTCGAGATCGGTTTCTGCAAGGGTATCGAGAATTACTCGCGCCACCTCTCGGGGCGTGCCGCGGGCGAGCCGCCGCCCACCCTCATCGACTACCTGCCGTCGAAGGCGCTGATGTTCGTCGACGAGTCGCACGTCACCATTCCGCAGGTGGGCGGCATGTATCGGGGCGACCGCGCGCGCAAGGAGAACCTGGTCAACTACGGCTTCCGGCTGCCGTCCGCGCTCGACAACAGGCCGTTGCGCTTCGATGAATTCGAACGGCTGCTTCCGCAGACGGTATTCGTGTCGGCGACCCCGGCGGACTACGAGAAATCGCACGCGGGCCAGGTCGTCGAGCAACTCGTCCGACCCACCGGGCTGGTCGACCCGGTGCTCGAGGTTCGCCCGGCGCAAACGCAGGTCGACGATCTGCTCTCCGAGATAGGCCTGCGCGTGGAAAGGGGCGAGCGCGTCCTGGTGACGACGCTCACCAAGCGCATGGCCGAAGATCTCACCGATTACCTTAACGAGCACGGCGTGAAGGTGCGTTACCTGCACTCCGACATCGACACGGTGGAGCGCGTCGAGATCATTCGCGACCTACGGCTGGGGGAATTCGATGTGCTAGTCGGCATCAACCTGCTGCGCGAAGGACTCGACATCCCGGAAGTCTCGCTGGTGGCGATTCTCGACGCCGACAAGGAAGGATTCCTGCGCGCCGAGCGCTCGCTCATCCAGACCATCGGCCGTGCGGCGCGGCACATCAACGGCATGGCCATCCTCTACGCCGACAAAATGACCGATTCGATGCGTGCGGCGATCGGCGAGACCGACCGCCGGCGCGCCAAGCAGGTCGCGTACAACGCGCGCATGGGCATCACGCCGGTGGGCGTGACCAAGCGCATCAAGGACATCATCGACGGCGTCTACGACGTCGACGAAGAGCGCAAGCAGCTCAAGGCCGCGCAGGCGCATTCGAAGTACGAGGCGATGCCGGAAAAAGACCTCGAGCGCGAGCTCAAACGGCTCGAGCGCGAAATGCTCGATGCCGCGCGCAACCTCGAATTCGAGAAGGCCGCGGAATTGCGCGACCATCTGTATCGACTCAAGGAAAAGCTGTTCGGCGTCTCGCTCACGCAATAGCCTGGCATCCAACGGCCCTCTTGCAGCGTGCTAATATTGCGCTGCACAATAGGTGAGGAGCCCCGATGGCAACGCGTCGCAAACCGGTCAAGGCACCTCCGGGCGCCCCCCAGCACGACCACAGCGTGCTCGTACTGCAAGGCGGAGGGGCGCTGGGCGCGTACCAGGCAGGCGTCTATGAAGGCATGGCCGAGCAGGGATTTGCGCCCGACTGGGTCACCGGCGTGTCGATCGGCGCGATCAATGCCGCGCTCATCTCCGGCAATCCGCCCGCGAAGCGCGTCGCGCGGTTGCGCGAATTCTGGGAACTGGTCTCTTCGGGAGTGCCGCTGGTTACTCCCGCGTTCCTCGATCCGATGCGCATGGCGTTCAACCGAATCAGTGCGAGCGCGACGATGGCCTTCGGGGTGCCGGGATTCTTTACCCCACGCGTGCCGCCACCGTTCCTGCAGCCGGACGGAACGCCCGAAGCGCTCAGCGTCTACGACACCGCGCCGCTACGCGATACCCTGCGTCGCCTGGTCAACTTCGATCTCATCAACGAGAAGAACGACGCCAAGGTGCGTCTGTCGGTCGGTGTGTCCAACGTGCACAGCGGCAATTCAGAATATTTCGACAACCGAGACCGGATCATCGGTCCCGAGCACATCATGGCGAGCGGGGCGCTTCCTCCGGGATTTCCCCCAGTGGAGGTCGACGGCAGCTACTACTGGGATGGTGGCATCGTGTCGAATTCGCCGTTGTGGTATGTGCTCGACGATTCGCCCAACATCAACGCGCTGATCGTCCAGGTCGATTTGTTCAGTGCCAAAGGAGAGCTGCCGACCACGCTCGACCAGGTGCTCGAGCGCGCCAAGGACATCCAGTATTCGAGCAAGACGCGATTCAACACCAATCGCGTGAAGGAGATCGAAGGGCTCCGCGTGGCGCTGGGGCGCCTGCTAGCCAAGGTGCCCGCGAAAATGCATCGCGATGTGGATTACGAGCTGCTGGCGCCGTTCGCGCAGTACAAGCGCAACATCACGATCATGCACCTCATCAATCGACGTCTCGATCAGGCCTCGAGCGCCAAGGATTACGAGTTCTCGCGCGGGACCATGCAGATGCATTGGCAGACCGGCCTCGAGGACGTACGCCGCACCTGCGCGCACCCGAATTGGCTCAACGCCACCGAGGTCGTCGATGGAGTCCGCACCTTCGACCTTGCGGAATAAAGCCGCCGATAGGAGTCCTCCGTGACTGAAACCGAAGTCAAAGCGCGCGCCTACGCGATGCCGCTCACCAGCCCGGCGTTTCCTCGCGGACCTTACAGCTTCGTCAACCGCGAATTTTTTATCGTCACCTATCGCACCGACCCCGACGCGCTGCGCGAGGTGATTCCCGCACCGCTCGAGTTCACCCAGCCGCTGGTCAAGTTCGAGTTCATCCGGATGCCCGATTCGACCGGCTTCGGCGATTACACCGAGTCGGGACAGGTGATCCCGGTGAACTTCCAAGGCAAGACCGGAGGATACGTGCACGCGATGTTCCTCGACGACGAGTCGCCGATCGCGGGCGGTCGCGAGCTCTGGGGGTTTCCGAAAAAGCTCGCCGCGCCGAAGCTCTCGGTCGAGAAGGATACGTTGCTGGGCGTGCTGCGCTACGGGCCCGTGACCGTCGCCGTTGCCACCATGGGCTACAAGCACCGGGCGCTGCCGCTCGAGCCGATTCTCGCTTCGCTCTCGGCGCCGAATTACCTCATCAAGATCATCCCCCACGTCGATGGCACGCCGCGCATCTGCGAGCTGGTGCGCTATTTTTGCGAGGAGGTCACGGTGAAGGGCGCGTGGGAAGGGCCTGCGGCGCTCGAGCTATTTCATCACGCGCTGGCACCGGTCGCGCAGCTGCCGGTGCTCGAGGTCGTTTCCGGCGTGCACATCCAGACCGATTTGACGCTGGGTCTGGGCAGCGTCATCCACGATTACCTTGCCTGACAGGAGCAACGAATGAAACTCAAGGACAAATCCGCCATCATCACAGGCGCGGCAAGCGGGATCGGCAAGGAAATCGCGATCATCTTCGCGCGCGAGGGCGCCAAAGTCGCGATCGCCGACATGAACCAGGCGGCTGCCGACGCAACTGCCGCCGAGATCAAGGCCTCGGGAGCCCAGGCGATGGGCGTCGTGATGGACGTCACCGACGAGAAAGCGGTCAACGATGGCGTTGCCGCCGTGGCTGCGGCTTTTGGTGGCGTCGATATTCTCGTGAGCAACGCCGGTATCCAGATCGTGCATCCGCTCGAGGAATTCACCTACGCCGACTGGAAAAAGATGCTCGCCATCCATGTCGATGGCGCGTTCCTTACTACGCGTGCGTGTCTGCCTTTCATGTACAAGTCCGGGCGCGGCGGCAGCGTGATCTACATGGGCTCGGTGCATTCCAAGGAAGCATCGATGCTGAAGGCGCCGTACGTCACCGCCAAGCATGGATTGATCGGGCTCGCCAAGGTGGTTGCAAAGGAGGGGGCTGCGCACGGCGTGCGCGCCAACGTCATCTGCCCCGGGTTCGTGCGTACGCCGCTGGTCGAGAAACAGATTCCGGAGCAGGCGAAGGAACTCGGGATCTCCGAGGACGACGTCGTCAAGAAAGTCATGCTCAAAGAAACCGTGGACGGCGAATTCACCACGGTGGAAGACGTCGCCGAGGTCGCGCTGCTGTTTGCGTCGTTTCCTTCCAACGCGCTCACCGGCCAGTCGCTGGTGGTGAGCCACGGCTGGTTCATGCAATAAATGAAGGTACTGGCGCGGGGCGGCAGCTGCGCCTCGCGCTCGGCGAGGCGCGAGCAACCTAATCGTTGGGACTTGGCTCCGACGATTCCGCGGGGCTCCATGCGGCCGCAATCATGCAAAAAAGAAGGCTGCCTAACAACCTGCAGCCCTCGACAACCGCTTTCCAAAGATGCGACGTGCGTGGCCTTCTTGCTCGGCTCGCGACAGGCCGCTTCGAATCCTCAGAGTTGCTTTATCAACCGACGACGCGTGGCAAACAGCAGCGCGGCAACGCCCGCGCCGAGCAGAGGCAAAGTCGCCGGCTCCGGGATCTTGTCCGGCGCACAATCGGTGCAGCGCCCCGTGGGGATCGGCGTTGCGGTGACGAAGTCCTGCTCGCTCTCGCTATGCAAAAGAGTAACGACGTACTTCGAGGGCTGGTTGCCCGCGTCACCGAGGTGATTCAGAAAAGTCTGGGCCAGAGCCACCGACCCCGTGCCCCCCGATGCGCTGAAAGCGCCGCTCCCGAGATCGTAGGTAGGGG
>DASXBS010000243.1:0-2096 GCA_036491555.1 Casimicrobiaceae bacterium | reverse complement strand
TTCGCCGCCACCGGCACGCGCATCGTCGCGACGCTTGCCCGCGAGCTGGAGCAACGCGGATCCGGACGCGGCCTGATCTCGATCTGCACCGCCGGCGGAATGGGCGTCTGCGCGATCCTCGAGCGTCCGCGAGTGCCCGGGAGCTAGATTTCCGAGTCAGTCGCCGGTGCATCGACCGGCGCCGGCGCATTCGCGGAATCGGCCATGCGCTCGAAGCACGCTTCTAGGAATGCGCGCCGATGCTGTTCGGGTGGCTCCGGCTGGTCGAACACCGTACGCGCGGCCTCGGTCAGGAAAACCTCATCCTCCTGGTCATGCACGAACCAGCGCAGCTGCTGTGGGAACGCATGGATGGTCATGAAGTCCTGCTGCATGCGCTCGATGAAGCGTCGGCCGGTCATGCCCGCGTCGCGTGCGAGCGCCGCGTTGCCGATGAAGTCCGAACCCTCGAGGCATTCGGTCAGCGAGGGAAGGCTGGCGATGCCGTCCGCTGCGTAGGCGGCGCACACCAGGGTGATCGCGGCGATCATTGGGGACGACGAACGCATCGGACCTCCTTTTGCGGCAAACCGAATGAGTCGTAGGACCGCGCCGGGCCTCGAGCGTTCCTGCGGCTCGATCAGATCCTAAATGATAGCGGTGGAAAGACCCGAGCCGGGGCCGAAATGCACCCCGCGCTACAATCGCAAATCTTGGTTCGCCGGGAAGCATTCGATGGCGCTCAAACGTCCCCAAGGGCACGCCGGAAAGCTGGTCGTGCTCGAACACACCTCGAAGGTTCTTCTTGGCAATCCACTGGGCGATCCACACGTGCGCAAGCTCGGCGTGTGGCTGCCGCCGCAATACGACACCGGCGCGACGCGCGCGACCGGTGGACGCGGGCGACGCTTCCCTGTGCTCTACGACCTGGTCGGTTTCACCGGGTCCGGGCTCGCGCACGCGAACTGGAAGCCTTTCGCCGAAAACCTGATCGAGCGTGCGGCGCGGCTCATCCACGAGCGCAAGATGGGGCCGACGATCCTGGTGTTCCCCGATTGCTTTACTGCGCTGGGCGGCAACCAGTACATCAACTCGTCGGCGATCGGCGACTATGCCGACTATCTGATCCAGGAGCTCATCCCGTACGTCGACCGTGAGTTCCGCACGCTGGCCTCGCGCGATCATCGCGGCTGCTTCGGCAAGTCCTCGGGTGGCTACGGCGCCATCGTGCACGGCATGAAATACGCGCGCCACTGGGGCGCGATCGCCGATCATTCCGGTGACTCGTATTTTGATTTCGTCTACTGGCACGACTGGCCGAACACGCTCAACGAGCTGGCAAAGTACCGTGCCGGCAAGCGCGTCCCCGGTAAATACGATGCGCTCGCCGAGAGCCGGCGCAAGGGTCTGCCCGAGGGGCGGGACGACGGACGCATCAAGCGCTTCCTGGAGCATGTATGGGCGACCGAAAAGCTTACCCAGGCCGAAGGTCACGCGATCATGAACCTGTGCATGGCCGCCACCTACGATCCCGACCCGCGCGCCGCGCCGGGCTTCCGCGTTCCCTTCAACATGGAGAGCGGCGAAATCATCGCGGCGCGATGGAAGCGCTGGCTGTCCAATGATCCGATCAACATGGTCGCGAAGCACAAGGCCGCGCTGTCGTCGCTGCACGGAATCTACATCGATTGCGGCTGGCGCGACCAGTATCACATCCACTATGGCACGCGCATCCTGTCCAGGCGACTCGCGCAGGCCGGCATCAAGCATACCTACGAAGAATTCGACGACACGCATTCCGACGTCGACTACCGCATGGACGTAAGCTTTCCCTTTTTGTATCGCTCGCTCAAACCGTAAGCGCCGCCTTCGCGAGCTTGTTTGTCCCCCCGAACGTCGCTGAGCGCCGTTCCCCCCAGGGGGCAAGTGCCTTGGGGCGGCCCGTCGGCACTTAGTCGAGCATCGCCGGCAAAGCCGTTGCCAGACCCGGGAAGCGCCACAGAAGAGCGACCACCGCGAGCTGGATCACGATGAACGGAAGCGCACCGCGATAGATGTCGCGCGTGGCCAGGTCGCGCGGCGCGATCGAGCGCAGGAAAAACAGCGCGAATCCCGAC
>DASXBS010000242.1:0-9653 GCA_036491555.1 Casimicrobiaceae bacterium | reverse complement strand
GACAGCACGCACATTTAGACTGGGTGCCGTCGCAAATCCTGTGCAGACGTGCTTCTCGGGCACGAGAAGCACCCATCGTTTCATCTTGCCCTGCCTGCCGCTGTTGATCCGCACGTCGCGCCCTCCCTCCGCGCCTCAATTTGGCTTCGATTGCGATCGACGTCGTATGCGCTCTAACGATGCACGAATCGCCTCCGGCAACCGATTGATCGCAGCGTCAACCGACGAATCATTGGTGGCGGTATCGCCCTGCGCTGTGGCTGCATGCTGTCGCTCGATCTGGCGTTGCCTCGCGATCGCTAGTCCTGATTCCGGTCGAAACTCGCCGCGCCTCAGCCGAGCGACAAGTGCGGCCGTATAGCGCACCGGACTACGCACGTGGCCCTGGTTCATCCGTGCTGCGAGCTCGTCCAGGATCTGCTGCGCTCGCTCCTGACTCAAGCCTGCGAGCTGCTCGGCCAGTGCGTGTCGCTGCGTTGCGGAAACCGTTCTTGGGAAATCCAGCTCACCACCACCACGAGCCGCGTCTGCTGCGGCGCTTGTTCCTTCCTCGGTTCCACGTGGTGGTTGTAGTTCTGGTTCAATACACGGGTAAGTAGTGGTTACCCCGTCACCGGTGTCACCACCCCGGTGACTGCGCTGACACCGGCCCCCCGCCACCGGCGTCGCCGGCCCGGTGACACTGCTGTCCAGGGGCCGGTGCCAATTTGACGGGGGGCGGCTCACCGCGAGTCGATAGCCATTGCTGGTGCGCGCCCGGTCTTTGCGGAAGCGTTGCTCGATCGACACGTAGTGGTCGCGTGCAAGCCGGCGCAGGATGCGCTGCACCGTGCGCTCGCCGATGCTGCACTTCGCCGCCAAATGGGGCACGCCGGGGAAGCAATAGCCTTGATCGTCCGCTTCGTCGGCAAGGGCCATCAGCACGAGTTTCGGCGCCGGCGACAAGGGCATCGACCAGGCCCAGTGCATCACCTTTAGGCTCATCGCGAGGTTACGCCGGCCGTTGCATAAGACGCTGCTTCCACGCCTCGTAGTCGCGCAGCGGAAACAGCCTGCGACGACCGATCACCGTGGACGGAGGAAGCGCAGCATCACGTCGCCACAATCGGTTGCGCACCGTTCCCGGGCGAACCCGAAGTAACTCCGCGATTTCGTCCACGGTGTAGAAATCTCTCGCCATTACTCTCTCTCGTTAGCTTGCTGCATCACGACGCGACTAACGACGAATGATGGAAGTGCAATAGCTTCACGCCAACCAACTCGGGCAC
Organism: Casimicrobiaceae bacterium; assembly: GCA_036491555.1. GTDB lineage: Bacteria > Pseudomonadota > Gammaproteobacteria > Burkholderiales > Casimicrobiaceae > PALSA-1003. The sequence goes on along the minus strand of DASXBS010000242.1, from coordinate 8,385 downwards.
GCTACGGCGAGCTTCAGCGAGGTCGTCGCCGCCCTGCCGGTTGCGCGCGGAAGATCCAGTCTGCCAAAGCAGCATCACGATTTCCTACGTTGTGCTCGCCCGAGTTCGCTGTAGCCCTCCGAACTTGGTTTCGCATCACCCAGCTGCTCGGCACACTCCAAACCTTCCGCCTTTGCACCGCTGCCCATGGATGACTCCGCCTTACCTCGCCCGGTGGTCCGCTGCCTCACCAAGGCGCAGGCTGCGGAGTATCTCGGCATTGGCACCACGCTGTTCGAAGGCTTGCACATCCCGGCGATCTACTTCGGGCGCCGCTGCCTCTACGACCGTGTTGACCTCGATGCCTGGCTGGACGACTATAAGCAGCAAGGGCGGGCCGGAAAGGAGTGTTTATGGCCCGTGAAACCGGGATCTACCGACGTGGCGATTCCCGCTACTGGTGGATTGCAACAACGCTACCGAACGGCCAGCGCATACGCCAAAGTGCTGGGACTGGAAACCGAAGTGAAGCCGAAGCCCTTCTTGCCAAGCTAAAGCTGGAGGCGTTTCGCGAGTCGAATTTCGGGATCAAGCCGCAGCGCTCCTGGCAGGAGGCCGTGGTCCGGTATCTCTTGAGCAAGCAGCATCTTCGGAGTTTTGCTGACGTACGGCGGATCTGTCGCCGCCTCGATCCTTACCTTGGGCCATTGCAGTTGCGCGAGATCACGGGTGACGTGATTTGGCAGATCACCCAAGGGGAATTGAAGCGCGGCAATCAGCCGGCGACGGTGAATCGCTATCTCGCCACCGTTCGCAACCTGTTGCGCATCGCGCGTGACGAGTGGCAATGGATCGAGATCATTCCGAAGATCCGCTTGTTATCTGGCGAGCACGAACGCGATCGCTGGTTGACGCAAGCGGAAGCGGATCGCCTGGTCGAAGTAGCAGCACCGCACATGAAGGTGCTGATTCGCTTTGCCTTGGCGACGGGCTGCCGGGCACGAGAGATTACTGGCTTGGAATGGGACCGGGTGGATTTGCAGCGCAGTACCGCCTGGTTGGACCAGACCAAGAATGGCACGCCGCGAGGCGTTCCGTTGAATCGAGACGCAGTGGCAGTGTTGGAAGTTGAGCGGGGCAAGCATCCGGTGTTCTGCTTCACATATCGCGGCGAACCGATCGCTTGGGAGTTGACTAACAGCGCTTGGCAGCAGGCGACACGTAAAGCCGGCATTACGGATTTCCGCTTCCACGACCTGCGGCACACGTGGGCCTCGTGGCATCGCCAGGCCGGTACGAGCTGCGATGAGCTGAAGGAGCTCGGCGGTTGGAAATCGCGCGTGATGGTCGATCGTTACGCGAAGTTTGCGACCGAGCATCTGGCGGTCGCAGCGACGAGAATCGAGCGCGGCCGTGACAGAAACGTGATCGAATTGGCACGTTTTTGTCACGTTCCAAAAAGACAAAGGGCCAGCCGTTAAGCTAACCCTTTGAAAATTTGGTAGGCCGTGCCGGACTCGAACCGGCGACCAACGGATTAAAAGTCCGCTGCTCTACCAGCTGAGCTAACGACCCGAAGGGCGCGGATTATAGCCGTTCCGCGACATCGGCGCCATGAACGCCTGGCGAGTGCACGGGTCTGCGAAGCAGAGCTACTGCAGATTGCGCGTCAGTATCGCCGGCAGCGACAGCACATCGATGCCCTCGTCGCGAAGCGCGTCGGTTTCTTCCGGCGACGCGCTTCCGCGGATGCTGCGCGCCGGGACTTCGTCGTAGTGCATCCTGCGCGCTTCTTCCGGAAAGGCGGCCCCCACGTCGACGCTCTGCTCGATCATCGTGCGCATCATCCGTAGCACTTCGGCTTGAACATTGTTGGGCTTCGGCGGGGTCTCGCCCTCGGCAGGCGTCTGCGCCTGCGTGGGCGCCGACGCACGGCCGACATGCACGTTGGCGGAGGGCCTGCGCTCGATCACGTCGTCGTCGCACAATGGGCAGCGCACCAGAGCGCGCTGGCGCTGCTGCGCATAGTCGTCCGCCGAGGCGAACCACCCCTCGAAGCGATGTTCCTGAGCGCACGCCAGATCGTAAACGATCATGATTCCATTCCGTTTGGTTCGCTCGGCTCGCGCAATTCACTCACGACGCAGCCTCTACCCGCCAATATTGATACTTGAGCGCCGCCACACAACCGGCGACGATGCCGCCCAACGCCAGGAACGATCCCAGCGCCAAGGTAGAAATGCCTGTCAATCCCTGGCCGATGGTACATCCCAGCGCGGTCACCCCGCCAAATCCCATTAACACTCCACCGGCGATATGGTTGACCAGATCTTCGATTGACGCAAATCCCTCCCACCGAAAGGTGTGCGTGGCGAGCGCCACCGCGGCGGACCCGGTCAGCATACCGAGCACGCCGGCGATGCCGAAGGTAACGATGCGCGACTGGTCGCTCCATAGCATCAGAAGCTCGAGCAGATAAGCCACGGGCGCAACGAAGGAGAACGATTCGCCCTTGCCGGAATTGGTGGCGACGAACGCCTCCTCGAGCGTGCGCGGGTCTTCTGCGACGTGGCCGAGGTGTCCCGACACGTACCATCCGCCGACGATGATCGCGCCGATGATCGCACCGCCGGCGATCATCGCACCGGAGTCGCGGAAGTCGCGATCCGCGAGCACGAAAATCGCCACCAGCGTCGCCGCGAACAGCGGAAGCGCAAGCCGAAGTGACGCGCCGCCGGTCAGTGCAGCAGCAACGCTCGCGAGGTCGGAGCGCTGCGCGCCGAAGGCCGCGGTGTCGAAGCGCACCGGGTCGAGCGCATTCACGCGCACGACCGCGAACAGTCCCTTCAGAGTCATGTAGGCGGAAATTCCGAGCACGATGAGCACCACGAGCGACTTGAGGTTGCCCGCCCCGATCCGGATCAGCGTCTTGCTTCCGCAGCCCGATGCGAGCGTCATCCCGAATCCGAACATGATTCCGCCGACGATGCACGACAGCCACGGCACTGTCGACGTGGTGTAGATCGTCTTGCCGAAATCGACCTGTCCAGTGACATCGAGCAGCGCGACGCCGGCGATTGCCACCGCGATCGCCAGCAGCCACATGCGAAGACGACGCCAGTCGCCGAAATGGACGACGTCGGTCAGCGCGCCCATGGTGCAGAAGTTCACGCGATTGGCCACGGCGCCGAAGGCGAAGGCGAGCGCGAAGGCGAGCCCGGCGATCAATGCGGGCGAAGGCAGAGCAGACGAAACTGAGGCATCCATCCAGGATATCCATTATCGCATGGCGACGTGTTAACCCCGGACGCAGGCACACCGCGTTTAAAGCAGTGACGGCGCACGCGACGCGGCTTGTTGCGCGGCGGATGCGAAGTCCAACAATGCCGTCTGTGCGGCGCAAAGGAAAACGAAATGTTGAATATCCGGAGATCGTGCTGGAAACCCCTCGGGATGCTGTTCGCGCTCGCGAGCATCGTGCCGGCCGCAGCCTGCGCGCACTGGCCGCCAGGCCGCGTCGAGGTCGAGATCTACGACCGCACCGAGGGCCGGTCGCTGCCGACGTACTATTTCGGAGGTAAGCGCTACGTTGTCGGCAAGCCGGGCAATGAATACGCGGTTCGAGTGCGCAACGCGACCGGTGAGCGCGCGCTCACCGTGATGAGCGTCGATGGCGTCAACGTCATCACCGGCGACACCGCATCGCCCCAGCAGTCCGGCTACGTGCTCGGGCCCGGCGAAAGCGCCGACATCGCCGGCTGGCGCAAGGACATGGCGCGTACCGCAGCGTTCTACTTCACCGCGCTACCCGATTCGTACGCCGCGCGCACCGGCCGCCCGGACAATGTCGGCGTCATCGGCGTCGCGGTGTTTCGCGAAGGCGTGCGCACGCCTCCAGTTGCGATGCCACGCAAGGACGCCGTCGGCGCGGCCGGCGCGATGCGTTCCGAGGCGCGCGAGAACGCGGCCGCCCCGGCAGCGCCTGCCGAGGCGCAAGCGCAGGCTCTCGACTCGGCGCAAGCGAAGTCGCAGCTGGGCACGGGCCACGGCCGCGTCGAGACCTCGTACTCGCAGTACACCACGTTCGAGCGCGCCAGCAACACGCCTGACGAGACGATCACGATCTATTACGATTCCTACCAGAACCTGCTGGCGCTAGGCGTGCCGGTCGGCCCGCATCCCATTGCGCGCGCAAGGCCGAACCCGTTCCCGGCGCACTTCGTGCCCGATCCGCGCTGAGTGGCACGCGCGCCGAGCGCGCGAGCGCTCGCTTCCGGTTGTTCCCCCCGGGGATCATACTGGGCGGCCATGTCCGCCGACGCGCCCAGCGACGAGGATCTGATGCTCGCTTACGCGGCGGGCGATGCCGCCGCATTCGATGCGCTCTACGCGCGTCACAAGGGCGGCGTGTATCGCTATTTTCTTCGCCAGTGCCGGCACGGCGGCATCGCCGACGAATTGTTCCAGGACGTATGGATGAACCTGATCCGGGCCCGCGCCACGTACGCGCCGACGGCGAAATTCACGACGTGGCTGTACCGGCTCGCGCACAACCGGCTCATCGATCACTTCCGCGCCAGCGGCGTCGTGCAGCTGGTGTCGGCGGACGACGAAGAGCACGCGCAGACCATCGCCGATGTCCCCGGTGCATCGGACGAGGAGCCGCATCGCCGCGCGGAAGCGCGCGAGCTCGGGCTGCGCATCAAGGTGGTGGTGAAGGCGCTGCCCGCCGCGCAGCGCGAAGCGTTCCTGCTGCAGCACGAAGGCGGCTTGTCGCTCGCCGAGATCGCTGAGCTGACGGGCGCTGGTGTCGAGACCGTCAAGAGCCGGCTGCGCTACGCGATGAACAAGTTGCGCAGCGACCTGTCCGACCTGGTGGAGCGGGAATCATGAGCGGCGCCGACGACAAGCTGGACGAAAAGACGAACTCCGCCTGGCGCGAGGCGAGCCGCGAACAGCCGCCGCCGGCGATCGACGCGGCGCTGCATGCGGCCGCGCGCCGCGCGGTGCAGGCCGGACCGGCGCGCTCGCGGCACATGCAATCGTGGCCGTTGATGGCCGCCGCCATCGTCGCTTTCCTCGCCATCGGCATTCTTCAGCTCACGCCGCCGGAGGAAGTCACTCCCGGCGCGGAGCGCGACGCGACGGTGCGCTCGCCGGCGCCGCGACGGGTCGAGCCCGCATCGGCGACGGCGCCTGCGGCGCCGGTGCTGGACGCAGCGGCGCCTAGCGTGACGGCGCCCGCGCCACCGCCCGATGCGAGCAAGCCGCTCGCGCGCAGCGCAGCCGCTGGCGCGGATCAACGCAGCGAAATGACGGCCGATGCGATACAGAGCGAGCGCGCCACGGAGCGCAAAAAAGCTGAGGCGCCCGAGCCCGCGAGCGCGGTCGAATCCTTGAACGAAAGGCAGACACGCGCGAACGCCGACACCGCGCAAGCACCGTCGCGCGCCGACGCCAACAAGCTCGCCGTGGCGGCGGCGAAGGTTCCCGCGGCGCCCGGCGCCGGGCCAGCCTCACCACCACCGGCTCCGGAACCGTTTCCGGCGCCACCGCCTGTCACGGGATCCGCGCCGTCGGCAGCCGGCACTGCACAGGAAACGCTGCCGGCAAAGCGCGGCGCAGGCGCGCTACCATCGGCGTCGGCGGGGGCCGTTAATGCGCCGGCGGAAACCGAGCGCGCCGCCGATCAGGCGCCAGCCCCCATGGCCCTGGCGAAGTCCGCTGCCACGGGAGCCAAGGACGCGCCGAAGCCGCCCGACGAATGGATCAAGCTCATTCGGCGCCTGCGAAGCGAAGGGCATAACGACGAGGCGTTGCGCGAGCTCACCGCGTTTCGCGCCGCGTACAAGGAACGCGCGGAGGAATTGCTACCCGCGGATCTGCGCTCGCTTCGATAACGCGGATCGCTGCGGCGCGGGCTTTTCGCGCGCTGCGATGTGGCGCAACAGTGCCTTGATCGGCGCCGGCAACGCCGCATGCGCGACCTCGGTCAGCGGCAGCCACAGCAGTCCGGGCTGCTCGACGCGATGATCGCGGCGCTGCACCTGGCAAAGCCGCGGCGCGATGCTCAAGCGAAAATGCGTGAACGCGTGCTCGATCGCAGGCAGCGCGTCGCCGGCCATCACTTCTGCACCGAAGCGAACGTGACAGATCCGCACCGCATCATCTGCGACGCCCGCCTCGGGCAGGCTCCACAACCCGCCCCAGATGCCGCTTGCGGGCCGACGCTCGAGCAGGACGTCATCGTGGTGCACGATGACGAGCACCGCGGTCATTCGCTGCGGCAGGCGTTTTTTCGGACGCGGCGCGGGCAGCGCAGCGATGCGATCGTCGCGGCGTGCGACGCAGTCGTCAGCCACTGGACATGCCTCGCATCTTGGGCGGGCGCGCACGCAGATCGTCGCGCCGACGTCCATCAGCGCCTGCGTGTAGGTCGCGACGTCGTGCGCGGGAAGCCGTCGCTCCGCCTCGGCCCACAGGCGGCGCTCGACGTCGGCGGCACCGGGAAAGCCGTCGATCCCGGCGTGGCGCGAGAGCACGCGCTTGACGTTGCCGTCGAGGATCGCCCCGCGCTCGCCGCTGGCGAAGGCCGCGATCGCCGCCGCGGTCGAGCGGCCGATGCCAGGCAGCTGAGCAAGCGTCGCTGCGTCGCGGGGAAAGACGCCGCGATGATCCTCCTGCACGCGTTGCGCCGCGCGATGCAGCAGGTGAGCGCGGCGGTAATACCCGAGGCCGCTCCATAGCACCAGCACGTCATCGATCGCCGCGGCGGCGAGCGAGCGCACATCGGGAAAAGCCGCGATGAAGCGCCGGTAATACGGGATCACCGTAGCCACCTGCGTCTGCTGCAGCATGATCTCGGACAGCCAGATGCGATAGGCGTCGCCAGTGTTCTGCCATGGGAGGTCGCGGCGCCCGTGCGTGCGCTGCCACGTGATCAGACGCTCGGCGAACGGCCGCATCGACGCGAGCCGCGCCGCGGTGTCAGCGGCCGGCGAGGCGCTGACGCGCTTTGCCTGCTGCTTCGGAGCTCGAATACTTGGAGACGATGTCCTCGAGCGTGCGGCGCGCGCCCGCGGCGTCGCCGAGCTCGATCTGGCAGCTCGCGATATTGAGCATTGCATCGGGAATCTTCTGGCTATCGGGATACGCCGCGACCAGCTGGCGCTGCGTCGTCAATGCACCACGGAAATCGCGCTGCGCGTACTGCGCGTTGCCTACCCAGTAAAGCGCCGAGGCGGCGAGCGGGCTTCTCGGATACGTCTTGACGAAACTCTGGAAGCTCGCGATGGCGGCGGGATAGCTGCCGCTCTTAAATTGCTCGAGCGCCGCGTCGTAGCTGCGCTGCTCGCCGGCCGGATCCCCGGGGCGCGGCCCGGCCCCCGATGTCGAACCCGGCGCAGCGCCAGCGGAAGGAGTCCCGGCGGCAACGCCGGCACCCGTCTCGGCGGTTGCGGCCGCGCCGGGGCCGCCTTCGATCTTACGCAAGCGGCTGTCGAGATCCAGATACAGGTCGCGCTGACGTTTTTGCGCCTGCTCGAGTTCGTAGGTCAGCACTTCGTATTGTCCGCGCAGGCGCGCGATGTCGGCCTTGATCTGCTCGACGTCGCGAAACATGTCGACCAGCGCGGCGTCCTTGGCTTCGATGCGCTCGAGACGCTGCGACAACTGCTGCTCGAGCGTGTCGACACGCTGGCGAAGCGCATCGATGCGCTTGCGAGCCTCGTCGTCGTCGAATAGCGCGCCGCGCGCGGGGGCGGTCGCCATCGCCGCCAGCAGCAGCGCCGCCGCCAGCATCGAATTCCATCGCGAGCGACTTGCCACGCGCGATCCTTACTCGCCTACGAAGACGATTTCGTCGCGGCGATTTTCCGCCCACGCCGATTCGTCGTGACCATCGCGGCGCGGCTTCTCCTTACCGAAGCTCACCGTCTCGATCTGTATCTCGGTCGCGCCATAGAGCACCAACAGCTTCTTGAGCGCGTCGGCACGGCGCTGCCCGAGGGCGATGTTGTACTCGCGGCTGCCGCGCTCGTCGGTATGACCCTGGATGGTCATCCGCGCGTTGCGATTGGCCTGCAGGTAGCGGCCATGCGCCTCGACCATCGGCTTGTATTCGTCCTTGATGACGTAGCTGTCGTAGTCGAAGTACACGATGCGCTTGGACAGGATGTTGTTCGGATCCTTCAGCGGGTTGCGCGCGTTGGCCCCGGTGGCCGCGCCGTTCACCCCCGCGCCGCTGGTGCCGGACGTGGTCGCGCCGCTGGCGGCGGCCGAGGCATCGCGCTCCTCGACCGGCGCGCCCGCGTCTTTCGACGTCGTAGTCTGGCAGCCGGCGAGAACCAGCGCGCACAGCATCGTGAACAGTATTCTTCTCATGAGGGTCTCCTGAAGGTTGCCGAG
>DASXBS010000241.1:0-18185 GCA_036491555.1 Casimicrobiaceae bacterium | reverse complement strand
CTCGCATCTTCCCGTCATCGTCGAAGGTGTCGCGATGCTGCAGCTCATGCAGCGCATCAATCGCGCTGCGGCATTCTCCATTTACGTCGAGAATCCTAATCGAACGAGCGGCAAGCGGCTGGACAGGATGCTTTCGGCGTATGAAGCCGCCTTCGCTCCATCCAAGAGCGCGAGTCTCGTCGTGACCATCGACCACTGATCGCGCCATGGTTTCGCTGTTGGCATTCATACATCACCTCTTAGAGACCGCTCGAGGAAGCGCTTTGCTGTCTGACCCCGCCTTCGACCGGGCCGCGCCATGCATCTGATCTACCGTTACGCCATTCCCGCGATGTGGCTAGTCTGGGTGCTCTACTGGTGGGTGGCGTCTCGGGATGTCAAGGTTGTCGTGCGGCGCGAGCCTTTGGCCTCTCGGCTGTTGCACATTGTTCCGCTGGTGATCGCGGTAATGCTGCTGTCGGGATCGAGTGCGTCGACGTCGCTGCTCGGCAGGCGCTTCCTGCCGCTGGCCCAATGGCCGTTCTGGCTTGGCTTCTTGCTCACCGCCGCCGGCGTGCTATTTTCGGTTTGGGCGCGCCTGCACCTTGGCCGGAATTGGAGCGGCACGGTCACCATCAAGCAAGGCCATGAGCTCATTACGACCGGACCCTACACCCTGGTTCGTCACCCAATTTATACCGGGCTGCTGCTGGCATTTCTCGGTTCCGCGGTGGCGATCGGCGAATGGCGCGGAATCGTTGCTCTGGCGCTGGCGACTGGCGCCCTGTGGCGCAAGCTTCGACTCGAAGAGCGCTGGATGCGCGAGCAGTTTGGAACGACATACGAGGCGTACATGAAGCGCGTTTCGGCACTGCTGCCGTTCGTGCTGTGATCAAGTTGAGCCGCGTGAGCGTTTCGACTATTGCAACGCAGCGGCCGCGTTTACGTTGAGATTCAGGCCTGCCAATCACGACACCTCACTTCAGGATTGAAATCTGATCATGTCCACAAATGCCGTCCGACTTCACCGGGTCATCCGAGCAACGCCTGAACGCGTCTATCGCGCCTTCCTTGATGCCGATGCCTTGGCAAAGTGGCTTCCACCGAACGGATTCACGGGAAAGGTGCATCACATGGATGCCAGGGTTGGTGGCGCCTACCGGATGTCCTTCACGAACTTCACGACGGGCCATGGTCACTCGTTCGGCGGGGATTATCTCGAGCTGGTGCCCCATGAACGGATCCGCTACACGGGCAAGTTCGACGACCCGAATCTGCCGGGTGTGATGCAAACGACGGTGACGCTGCGGGAAGTCTTCTGCGGTTCGGACATGCATGTGGTGCAGGAGGGAATACCCGAGGCCATCCCTGCCGAAGCCTGCTATCTGGGCTGGCAGGAGTCGCTCGCGTTGCTGGCAAAGCTCGTTGAAGCGGAAATTCAAGGGTAGCCCTTCGTTGCGCACGCCCCTTCAAACAGATGCAACGGCAGCGAAGCAACTGCTCGACCACATCTCGTGGCACGCGCTTTCCGGGCCGCATGCAAAGTTTTCCACCGGAACGAGCGAAGCCCGCCGGTACGCCCCCGGCTTTTCTCCCATTATCGGTTTCGCTTCCACGGAGCACCCAAACTTTGCCGCCTTGCTTGACTACTGCGAGCCCGGCGAGCGTTTCTACTGCGACGGCTGGTCGGGCGTCGCCCCCGTCGGCTGGCGAGTGGATTCGGAATCAACAATGTTCAAGATGTTGTGGGCGGGCGAGACATCCGCCAACGACGAAGACTCTGGGGCTATCCGCCTTGGTACCGAGCACGCGTCACAGGCTCTCGAGCTTGCGGCGCTGACTCATCCGGGCCCATTTGGTCTGCGCACGATCGAACTGGGCGAGTATTTCGGCTTTTTCGAGGATGGACGCTTGATAGCCATGGCCGGCGAGCGAATGTGCGCCGGCGCGCTCCGTGAGATCAGCGGAGTCTGCACCCACCCAGACTTCCAGGGCCGGGGGTTCGCACGCCGGCTGATGATGAAACTGATCCGAAATCAACTGCGGCGCAACGAGATACCGTTTTTGCATGTCATGCGAGAGAATACTAGTGCGCATGGCCTCTATGAAAGGATGGGCTTCCGCGATCACCGGGAATCGATTGTTCGCGTCGTGTCCTTAGGCTGATCGGGTCTCGCGACTCTGGCACTCTTGTAAGCTTCTACCGATGCTCGGCATCCACGATTACTGGTTATTCCTCGGAACGGGCGTGCTGCTGAATCTGACGCCCGGTCAGGACACGCTTTACATTCTGGGTTCCAGCATCGCGAGCGGCCGACGGATCGGCCTCGCCTCCGCGCTGGGAATCAGCGCGGGCTGCATCGTGCACACGATCGCGGCGGCACTCGGGCTGTCGGCGATTCTCGCAACGTCGACAAGCGCTTTCATTGCGATCAAGTTGATCGGTGCCGCGTACCTCGTCTATCTCGGCGTGCGTGTGTTTATCGCGCGCCCCGATGCCATGTTGCCGCTACAAGACTCTACGGGTGTCCGCTCGGCCTTCCGGCGCGGCGTCCTGACCAACGTCCTCAATCCGAAGGTAGCCCTTTTCTTTCTCGCGCTTCTGCCTCAGTTCATCGACTCCGACAGCCCGACGAAGGTTGCGGCCTTTGTCGTCCTCGGCATGAGCTTCGTGGCGACGGGCACCGTGTGGTGCCTGTTTCTCGCTGTGGGCGCTGCGCGAATTCGTGGATTCTTTGTCGAGCATCCCCGGGCGTTGACTCGACTTTCCCGCGCCAGCGGCGTGCTTTTCGTCTTTCTTGGTCTGCGCCTGGCGGTGGCAGAGCAATGACATCCGGATGAGCCTGATCTCGTTCATCGTGCCTGCGTACAACGAGGAGGGTGTGCTCGGATCGACGCTCGATGCTCTCCATGAGGCCGGCCGCGCTGCCGGCGCGTCCTATGAATTGGTCGTGGTCGACGATGGCTCGACCGATGCAACCGCGGCCATCGCCGAACGTCACGGCGCCACGCTGGTCAGCGTCGCCCATCGGCAGATTGCCGCGACCCGGAATTCCGGCGCCCGAAAGGCGACGGGCGACCTGTTCATCTTCGTCGACGCGGACACGATCGTGAACGAAGCCGTGCTCCGCGCTGCGATCGAGGCATTGCGCGAAGGCGCGGTGGGCGGCGGTGCGGCGATCAAATTCGACGGTGTCGTGCCGCTGTACGCGCGGCTGCTGGTGCCGATCGTCGTACGAGCGTTTCGCCTGACCCGTGTCGCGACGGGTTGCTTCCTGTTCTGCACGCGCAGCGCGTTTGTGGCGGTGGGCGGCTTCGACGAAGACTTCTACGGTGCCGAGGAAGTGGTCCTGAGCACTGCCCTCAAGCGCCAGGGCAGATTCGTCGTCCTGAAGGAAACGGTGATTACGTCCGGACGAAAGCTGCGCACGCACACCGTGCGCGAAATGCTCGTCGTTCTGCTGCGCGTCATCTTCCGCGGATCCAGTGCCGTCAAGCAGCGGCAGGGCATGGAACTGTGGTACTCCGAGCGGCGGACGGATCCGCAACGCGATGCGTAGCCGCGCGAATCGGCAACCACTGCTGGCGCTTCGAATGGTTGTGGATCGGCCCCATGCTTGCCGCGTGATCCTTCATTGAGAGTTCTGCAAACCGAGCGCCTCGTCCTTCGCTGGCTCAATCCCGGCGACGCCGCGTTCATTCTCGAACTCGTGAACGACCCGTCGTGGCTGACATATATCGGCGACAAAGGCGTACGAACGCTCCGCGACGCCGAGGATTACATCCGCAACGGGCCCGTCGACATGTACCGCCGGTTCGGCTTCGGCCTCTACCTGGTCGAGTCCAGAAACGATGCAGAACCGCTCGGCATGTGCGGGCTGATCAAGCGGGAATCGCTCGAAGACGTCGATCTGGGCTTCGCTTTTCTGCCCAGATTCCGGGGCAAAGGGTACGCATACGAAGCTGCCGTCGCGACGATGGCTTACGGGAAGAGCGTTTTCGGCCTTCCCCGGATCGTCGCCATCGTGTCGCGGGACAACCTTCCGTCGCGCAATTTGCTCGACAGACTCGGATTCCGCTTTGAACGCACGGCTGCGCTGAAACCGAACGACGAGGAAATCGAGCTCTACGCAACACCTACTTGAGTCGACGATCCGCCGTGATCGAGCGCAGTTGGTCGACCGGCTTTCGACCCGGCCTTCCAGTCGGCGCGAACTTTAGGCATGATTCCCTTGTGGCGGTTTCCTTGGTTTCACCGTCGACTTTCCAGCAAGAACAGTCGACGTCGTCTTCCGCGCGAGGTGGCAGCATGAGTTCCGTCGTGTTGCTCGTTCAGGGTCATAGGAGCGTCGCGGCATGGATCGGTCGCACGGCCATATCCTTCCTTGCGGTCGCCGCGTACGGGTTGCCGACGGCGCTGGCTGGCGAGCGTGCAGGTGACACGAGCTCGCTGGATGAGTTCGTACAGCACGCAAACGCCGTAGCCGCTCTCGAGGCGCAGTTTTTATCCCTGATCGATTCTGCCTCGACTGAGGAAAAGTTCTTCCTCTACTGGACGTACAATCATTTGACCGATGCGCGGCTTCAAGTCGAGTACCTGAAGACACAACTGGAGATTTCGCTCGCGGCCGAGTCGGACGCCGATGAGGCATCAGCCAGAACAACGCTTCGGGACCAGGCCCAGTTCGTGCGTCGCGAGCTTGGCAATACGATCGAAGACCTCGAGCAAAACACGCCGGAAGTCAGACGATTCACCCATCTGTGGATCAACGAGGCATTGCGCCGGGCGCTCTCGGAAATGAGAGCCACCGTAAATCGCCTGTGGGCCGAGCAGTGTGCGCGCACGACGTGCGTCGCAGATCCATGACACGCCGTGAACACCCGACAGCTCAGGCAGTTCTGCAGCGGGTTCGCCGGCGCCAGCGAAACGCTGTATGGCGATCCGAGCAATATCCTTGTCTACTCGGTCGGCGGCAAGACGTTTGCCTATTTCAAGACCAGCAATCCGGAGCGTTGGCGCTTCAGCACCCGAGTCACGCCCGACCGCTTCGTCGAGTTGACCGATTTTCCGGGAGTGAAGCCGGCAAGATATCGTGGCCGCTATGGCTGGATCACCGTTGTCGACGTTGCTCGCTTTCCTGCCCCATATCTCACCGAGCTGGTGGAGTGGTCGTACCAGAGAGCACTTGCATCGCTGAGCAAGGCCAAACAGATCGCGATTCGCACGCCATGAAGGATCGCGAGCCTGGCTCGCTGCCATTCATACAGGGGGACCTCGATGCCATCCGATCGTAAACGCTTTGGACCCATCGTCGTGCAAGGCCGGGCACTTCGGTGCATGGTGTGCGCCCACGACATATTCTGGGAACACGAGATCCAGTTCGCGACGCCGCTGACCGAAATCCTCGATCCCGACGCCTGGAACCGTAGCGCGCAGTGCGCGGTATGCGAGCGCTGCGGGTATGTTCACATGTTCATTGCACCGGGCACCGTCAAGGAACCCGCTGAGTCGCCGGCTGCGCTACCGCAGCCGGGGGCGGCCTGACCGGTCACTAGCATCGCAACTCCGACTACCGAGGTTATTCCGATGAACAAGCGCTACCTGCTCACGATCGTTCATGTGACCACTGCCGCTGTCACCACCGGCTGCGCGAGCAGCCCCGCTATCGTCCCACCCGAAGTACCACAGGCGCTGCGGGCCCCTGCCGAGCAGTCGGTATTCGTCGAGGCGCTCGCTTCGGGTGTGCAGATCTACGAGTGCGCATCCAAACCAGGCAATCCGTCCGCGTTCGAATGGACCTTGCGCGCGCCGGAGGCGGCGCTCGTGGACCGCGCGGGACGCCCGATCGGAAAGCACTATGCGGGACCATCCTGGCAATCGATCGATGGGAGCATCGTGGTGGGTGACGTCAAGGCGCGCGATCCCGGACCGGACAAATCGGCGATTCCCTGGTTGCTGCTCACCGCGAAATCGACAACCGGCTCCGGCCTATTCGCGCAGACCAAGAGCATTCAGCGGGTGAATACGACCGGTGGGATCAGTCCTGCGCAGGAGTGTTCGGCACAAAACGCCGGCGAGGTTGCGCGTGTTCCATACACGGCGACGTACTACTTCTATCGCGCCTCGTAAGCGCCCACGATGCGTGAACCCGCGACGAGGACGACCCGCGTGACCGCAAGCGACGCGCTGACCTTCGTAAAAGTGCACGGAGTCGTGCTCGTGTCGGGCAAGGGGGCCGTTCCCCGCCTGACCGATGCCGTCGCCGGAGAGCCGATCAGGGGCAGCTGGTGGGGGCACCCCAAGAGCCATCAGATCTTCGCGGTTCTGCAGGCGATCGCCGAATCCGACGATATTCTGTTTTGCCGCCTGGTCGATGGAAAGATCACGCTCGTCCATCGCCGTCTCTGGCCCGCGCTGGTACGGGTCGCCGAGCAATTTTCGCCGGATCGGCTGGCGCAGGTGCGGCAGGAGCACACGCCTTCGGGCAAGCATGCGAACAAGGACGTTCGATTTCCGCACTGGGTTCCAGCGGAAGTCGTAGCGCAGGCGAAACGACTTGGTGAACAGGAGGCGCTGACCGCGCTGGGTCCATGGGCGCAGACTTACGCCGCAAATCAGTCGACGCATACGGCGAAAAATGCAGCGCCGAATAAGCGCGGCCCCGTTGAGCGCATCCACCCGCCGACCCGGCGATGACCCAGCGCCGCGCAGCGGCAACGCCGTCCAATCTGCAAATAGTGCCGCCGGCGAGCTGCACCGATCCGGGCTGGTTGTCGTTGCGCGCGGGATTGTGGCCTGGTGTCGCAGCGCACGAGCTCCTGCGCGACATGGAAGAAAGCTCGGCACGCGGGCATTTTGTCCGGCTCGCCTGCTTGCACGGCGGCAATGCTGTCGGTTTCATCGAGGCGGCGCAGCGAAACGACTACGTCAACGGCACGAGCAGCTCGCCAGTCGTTTTCCTCGAGGAGTTATATGTCGAACCTGCAGCGCGGCGTCAAGGCGTGGCACGCGCGCTGGTCGCCGAGGTCGAGCGCTGGGCGGCGGATCGAGCCTGCAGCGAGCTCGCCTCTGACTCACCCATCGGCAACCTCGTCGCGCATGCGATGCACCGCGCGCTAGGCTTCGAGGAAACCGAAAGGGTTCTCTATTTTCGCCGTGCCGTTCGCCTACGCTGACGTCGGCTGAAGCGGCAATCTTCGCCTACGTGCGTGCGGCCTGCGCGCGTCGGCGACCACGCGGCCGATTTGGATGCGCGTCTGCGAGCAGCCGCCGCATTTCATCGGATGATTCGACTGCCTGTCGCGCCGCATACCCATGTAGGCACCGGGGTATATGATCGTTTTCCGTGTGAGCCAGTTGTGCCGATAGTTCGCACATCGTGTTTATGCAAAGCGACGATCTCGATCACGATTTACAACGGGAAATCCATGCTTCGACATCCAGCCTTTTGCGTTCTGGTTATCCTTTTCGCATCCGCGGTCGATGCCGAGACGCTGTCCGTTGCGCCCGACTCTCCACGCTGGGAGCTGCAGGGACAGGCCAGGCCGGCCGACTATCTCGGCCGCAGGACGCTGATGCTCGATGGCGGAGACGCCACGCTGAAGGATTTCGAGATGCGCGACGGCGTGATCGATGTTGACGTGGCGACTCCCGCGATCCGCGGGTTCTTCGGAATTCAGTTTCGTATCGCCGACGATGGAGCCAACGGCGAGTGGGTTTATCTGCGCCAGCACAAGTCCGGCCTCCCCGATGCCTTGCAATACACGCCGGTGCTCAACACCGGCCTCAACTGGCAGATCTACAACGGCACCGGCTTCACCGGCGCGGTCGATATTCCGAAGGACGCCTGGTTTCACCTGCGCCTCGAAGTCGTCGGCGCGCAGGCCAAGCTCTATCTCGGAGACATGGCCAAGCCCGTGCTCGTGATGAGCGATCTGAAAAGCGGCATCCAGAAGGGCCAGGTCGGGCTCGCGGCGCTGACCGGCGCCACCTATTTTTCGAATGTCGAAATACGCACCACCCCCGATGCGCCGTGGCAGCGCCAACCGCCGCCGATGCCTGCCGGCACGCTCATCCGCTGGGGCCTTTCGCCATCGTACGATGCGCTCGAGCGCAAACTGGAGCGTCCGCTGTCGACCGCCGAGATCGGCTCGATCCGCTGGCAGGACGTGGAGGCCGAGCCGCCGGGCTTCGTGGTCATTAACCGCTACCGCGAAAGCCCGCATCCGCGGGTCTCTTTTGCGAACGACTTCTCGAAGCGCCTCGATCCGCAGCCGGGAATGAAGGTCGTCTATGCGCGCACGCGCATCGATTCCGACCGCGACCAGGTGAAAAAACTCTACATCGGCTACAGCGACGACGTCAGCGTATTCCTCAACGGCAGCATTCTCTACCGTGGGCGCAGCGCACAGAACTTCCGCGACCCCGGATTTCTCGGGATCGTGAACGCCGAAAACGACGCGGTGTACCTTCCGTTGAAAAAGGGGAGCAACGAATTGGTCCTCGCAGTCAGCGAGCTCGGGGGCGGGTGGGGGTTCGTGTGCCGCCTGGTCGACGTGGAGAACTGACGTTGCCGACGTAGAATGCGGTCCTGGGATTGCAGGATCGGGGCAGGGAATGGAAATAAGCGGGCAATGCCACTGCGGCAATATCGCTCTGCTGCTCGACATTGGTGCCGATCCGCCGGAGATCGCAGCGCGTGCATGCGGATGTTCGTTCTGCGTCAAGCACGGCGGCGTCTGGACATCCAATCCGAAGTACCGGCTGCAGATCTCGGTCGGTGATCGTGCGCTGGTGTCGGAATATGAGTTCGGAACGCGGACGGCAACGTTTCATGTCTGCGCCCGCTGTGGCGCCGTGCCCCTGGTTACCAGTGATATCGCCGGCCGTCTTTACGCGGTGGTCAACGTGAACGCGCTGGAACATGTGAACGAGGCGTGGCTTCGCCGTGCGACGGCGAGCTTCGAAGGTGAGGATGTCGAATCTCGGCTTTCGCGCAGGGCGCGGAACTGGATCGCACAGGTCCGCATCGTCGACGCGGCAGCTTGAGGCCGCAAACCGATCGAATGCGCAGGTCGACCTCGAAGCTCGCTCCCATCACAATCGACGGCGCATGACTTCGCCTTTGCCACGCGCCGTAAATTTCCGGCCGTTGGTCGCTGCGGACCAGGCACTGCTCTGCGATCTGCTGCACATCGCGCTCTGGGATCCGCCCCCTGCCGGGCTTCGTCCGCGCGAGGTGCTCTACGATCCAAGGATTCGCATCTATGCCGAGCATTGGGGCGCGCCGACCGACGTCGGCGTGGTCGCCGAGGATGCGCATGCGAGCGCGCCATCGGGTGCGTTGCTGGATGCGGCTGGTCGCCGACGATCAGGGCCTCGGTTACGTGGACGAACAAACGCCGCAGCTCGGCATCGCACTCTTTCCCGAATATCAGCATCGTGGTCACGGCGAGCCGCCGATGCGCGCCGCCCTGGATGCGGCGCGTTCAGCGGGTTACCGTCAGGTTTCCCTGACAGTCCATCCTCGGAATCCGGCTGTGGCTCTGTACGAGCATTGCGGATTCCGAAAGCTAGCGCTGCGCAACAGGTACCATCTCATGGTCGTGGCATTGGCGTTCTCGCCAGGACACGCCGGCGCGAAAGCGCGATGTTCGCCGCAACGTTGAGGAGACTTCCATGAACGGTCCGCATCCCGACAAGGTCTTCTCGGGATCGATCCCGAAGCTCTACGAGAACTATCTCGTTCCGCTGATTTTCGAGCCCTACGCCATCGACCTCGCGAATCGGGTCGCTTCTCACCCATGCGCTCGCGTGCTGGAAATCGCGGCTGGCACCGGCGTGGTCGCTCGCAAGCTCGCCTCTACGCTTCCGGAGACGGTTGCAATCATTGCGACCGACTTGAACCAGCCGATGCTCGACCTGGCCGCCACGCTGGAAATCGCGCGCCCGGTCGAGTGGCGACAGGCCGATGCGATGCAACTCCCCTTCGAGGACGTGACCTTCGACGCGGTCGTCTGCCAATTCGGCGTCATGTTCTTTCCCGACAAGCCGAAGGCATTTTCGGAAGCACGCCGTGTTCTGCGCCCGGGAGGCGCTTTCCTGTTCAACGTCTGGGACCGCATCGAGCACAACGAATTCGCCGACACCGTCACGATCGCGCTCGAATCCGTGTTCCCCGACGACCCGCCGCGTTTCATGGCGCGTACGCCGCACGGCTACCACGACCACACCGCCATTACGGCCGACCTGCATGCGGGAGGCTTCGTCAGCTCGCCTCGCATCAGCACGATCGCGGCGCGCAGCCGGGCGTCGTCACCGCAAATTCCTGCAATCGCCTATTGCCAGGGAACGCCGCTACGCAGTGAAATCGAAGCGCGCGCCCAGGAGCGTCTCGGCGATGCGACCGACATCGCGGCTCAAGCCATCGCTCGCCGGTTCGGCAATGGGGCCGTCGACGGGAAGATCCAGGCGCACGTCGTCGAGGCCGAGCGTTCGAGATAGGACAATTGCGGGAGACATGCCGTGGACAGGAAAGAATCATCGCACCCTGCCGTGATGCCGGACGGCTACCGCCAGGGTCTCATTACGGCAATCACGGTGCTGCTCGGTTTCTCGCTTACGTTCCTGCGCTTTTGGGCCTTTGAAGCGCCAGGTCAATGGACTTGGGCCTCGATCGTGTCGACAGGGACATCGATCGTCGCGATCGTGCTGCAACTGGTCGCGTTGTTTCGCTCGCTCAGGCTCGAGGATCATGAACCCGCCGAATATCGCAAGACCGTCCGCTGGTTCATCGCATCGGCCATCGCACTGCTGCTCGGCCTGTCGTCCGCCATGATCGAATTTTCGGTGCTCGCCCCGTCATGAGCCCGTTCCTGATCCGCACATCCGCTCGATCAAACGGGTACCGACGGCGCGGCACTGTGGACATGGGCCTAAGATGATCTTTACACTGGGAAGTTCTCCACGGCCGCAGCCGGCCGTGCCGACACGGTTCGCCAGGAGTATCGCGTGCGTACATTGGATGAAGAAATCGCGCGTCACCTGCAGGAGGCCGCCGACTCCGGCGAGCTGAGCAGCGCGAAGGGCTACGGCAAGCCCATGGCACAGGACCCGGGATGGGATGCCACGCCCGCCGCGCTGCGCATGCCGATGAAAATACTCAAGGACGCCAACGCCGCTCCGCCCGAAATAGCGATGTTTCACGAGCGGGCACGTCTCAAGCACGCGGTGGAAGCGGCCGCCGATCCGGTCGAGCGCAAGCGCCTTCAGCTCAAGCTCGTCGAGCTCGAGCAGCATCTCGCGCTCCGCCTGGAGGCGCTGCGCATGAACGAGAGCTTGTAGACCCGCGGAATTCGCACGGAACCGATGCGCACCGCGGCCGTCGAACTGGGATGACGCGCGTCGAGCCGATCCGATTCGAACAGGGCCGTCCGATGCAGCTCGGCGGCCTGCGCCGCCGCCATGCCTTCGCCGAATCGTCGCGCACCATCCCACAACAATGGCACGAGTTCGAGTCGACGCTGCCGCTGCCCGGTCAACTCGGAACCACGACCTACGGGGTGGTCTGCGGCGCCGATAACAGCGGACTCGAATACATGTGTGCCGTCGAAGTCGAATCGCTTTCTGTGCTGCCGGCGGACGTTGGTCGCATGCAGCTTCGCGCGCAGCGCTACGCAGTGTTTCTGCACAGCGGCGACGTATCGGATATTCAGGCCACCTGGAGGCGCATTCTGGATCAATGGCTTCCTCAGTCCGGGTACCGGTCCGCGCAGCGTCCCGATTTCGAAGTCTACGATCACCGCTTCGATCCGCGTACGGGCAAAGGCGAGGTCGAGATCTGGATTGCAATCGCCGACGACGAACGCGGCGGACATTCCTGATGTTGCGATGGAAATACGCGCCGATGATTTGAGCGGCGCCGACGTTCGGCGCCTGATCCACGAGCATCTGCAGGGCGTGGCGCAGCACTCGCCACCGGAGAGCGTGCACGCGCTCGGCCTGGAAGCGTTGCGCAAGCCAGACATAACGTTTTGGAGTGTGTGGCACGATACACAGCTGATGGGCTGCGGCGCACTTAAGGCGCTTGACGACGCCCACGGCGAGATCAAGTCAATGCGCACCGCGTCGGCGCATCTGCGCAAGGGCGTGGCCGCCGCGCTCATGCACCACCTGCTCGCTGAAGCGCAGCGACGTCGTTACCGGCGGCTGAGCCTCGAAACAGGCTCGATGGACGCCTTTGGCCCGGCGCGTGCGCTGTATGCCCGATTCGGCTTCCGCACATGCGCCCCTTTCGCCGATTACGTCGAGGATCCTTACAGCGTGTTCATGACGCTGGCACTATAGTGCTCTCCACGAGACCCGCACCGCGTGTCCGGTACTGCCCAATCCAGAGATCGCAAGCCATGTCCGTTCGCATCGTTCGACTCGGCTCCGGCAGAGGCCCCGGTGAGGGGCTGCGCATCGGAACGGTGCGCAGGCCGCCGCGTGGTGTGCCCAAATCCGAGCATGCGTCGCAGAACTGGTACGACGTGTGGCTGCCCAACCTCGCGCCGAGCGCGCCCCTGGTAAAGGCAGCACTGGACGCGCGCAGCGGTCGCGAGTGGACATCCTTCGCGAGGAAATACCGCGTCGAAATGGCGGCGCCGGACAACGCCAGGATTCTCGATCTGCTGGCTGCGCTGTCGCACCACGCCGATTTTTCGATCGGATGCTACTGTGCCGACGAATCGCGCTGCCACCGTTCGGTGCTGCGTGCGCTGCTCGAAGAGCGCGGCGCCGTGGTAGCGGACAGTGCGCGCCGATGACCACCCCGCCCGCGTCCAGGTATGCGGCGGGCTTCCCAATTCGCGTCTCATCGGCTATGTTGGACGGGAGTCATGGTTGGCACTGCGGGCTGAACGACGGGAGGCGCATTGCTGTTCTCGATCCGAGGGTCGGGCGAGGGAATCGCCGTAGTCGGGAGGAGTAGCGGGTGCAAACACTTGTACAGGTCGTCTGCAATCCCGGGCGCAGTGTGCGCGACGCGATCGCGAACGACCCGAAGCTCGACGCCCACGATTTCGAAATCGTGCTCGAGCGCAAGGCCGGGCGTGCTCCCGGCTGGACCAAGCTGCGCAGCCGTGCCAAAGGCCGGCGTGGATCGATCAACATTCAATGGAACGCGGCGACCAAGGTTCTCGCATGCCGCGTCGTGAACAAGGGATCGGGCAAGCCGAATCTGATCATCGGTGACTTCGTCGACTACCTGTTGCGGCGGCATCGTCGCCGCGTCAAGCTAATCACCGTCATTCCAGACTAGGACCGCGCTCGGCGCACACTCGTCATTCATGAACGGCAACAATTCACCGGTTGCGCGCTACGGAGCGGTCGCGCAAGCCTTGCACTGGATAACTGCGATCCTGGTGCTGATCGCCTTCATTTACGGTCCGGGCGGGTCCGAGCAGCGTGTGTACTCGGCGGCGAAGGACGCCGACCGCCAGCTCCACGAGACGCTGGGGCTGTGCGTGCTCGTGCTCACGACGGTGCGGCTCGCGTGGCGTCTAGTCGAAGGGCATCCCGATCCTCCCGCGGTTGCCCGGTGGTTGGGCCGGCTCGCCACCTTCGTGCGCTGGCTGCTTTATGTGATGCTATTCGCGGTACCGCTGACCGCAATCAGCGGCGCATGGCTGGAGGGTCATCCGCTGACGCTGCTCGGCGGCGTGGAGATCGCGGGGCCAATCACAGCGCAGCACGACACCGGCGCGCGCATCGCGACTCTGCATCCTTGGCTCGGCGATACCATTCTGTGGGTCGCGGGTTTTCACGCGCTCGCCGCCATCGTCCACCATTTCATTTTGAAGGACAGCGTGCTCGTCACCATGCTCCCCGGTTGGATGCTTCGTTCACCCACGACGACGCGACCAAAATGAGCGCATCGACAGCATGATCAGCATCGAGTCCGCGCAGCAGCTCTTCGATCCGCTCCTGCCGGGGTTGCTCGGCGTACGCATCCTCGAGCTTTCGGCGGGGCGCGTCCTGGGGGAGCTGCACGTGCGGCCCGACCTTTGCACCACCGGCGGCCTGCTGCATGGCGGCACCTCGATGGCTTTCGCCGACACGCTGGGCGCGATCGGCACGCTGTTCAACATGCCCGCAGGCAAGCGCACGACCACCACCGATTCGAGCACCAAGTTCATTGGTGCCGCGAAAGTACACACCACTGTGGTCGGCGATTGCGTGGCGCTGCATCGCGGCCGCACTACGATGGTATGGCAGACCCGCATCACCTCGGCGGAAGGTAAGCTCTGCGCGGTCGTCACGCAGACGCAGCTCATCCTCGGTTGACTTCCGGCCTCATGAATGACACCCACAGTAGCGCCGAGCCGACGCGTACCGAAATCGACCAACTCGACGGTGCCACGCTGCTCGAGTTCGGTACCGCGTGGTGCGGATACTGTCGCGCGGCGCAGCCGCTGATCGGCGAGGCGCTGACCACACACCCGACGGTGCGGCACCTCAAGATTGCCGACGCCAGCGGGCGGCGTCTCGGACGCTCGTTCAAGGTGAGGCTCTGGCCAACGCTGGTCTTCCTGCGCGATGGCCATGAAATCGCGCGCGTGGTTCGTCCACGCGACGCCGACGCGATTCGCAGCGCGCTCGCGCAGATTGATGCCCCATAAAGGAACCTTATGTGCCGCAACATCAAGATCCTGTTCAATTTCGAACCGCCGGTCACCGACGACGAAATCCGCGCTGCATCGCTGCAATTCGTGCGCAAGGTCAGCGGATTCAACAAGCCGTCAAAGGCCAACGAGGCAGCATTCCAACGTGCGGTCGACGAGATCGCGGCAGCTTCGCACCAGCTTCTTCATTCGCTGGAGACGACTGCCCCCGCACGAAACCGCGAGCAAGAAGCCGCGCGGGCGCATGCGCGCGCAGAGCTTCGCTTTTCGCCCCGGCGCCAAGGCGCGTAAGCGATGAAGGAACCCGCGACGCTCGCGCACCCGCTGGCGCTGTCGATTCAACGCCGGCATGTGTCCGGCGGATCTGCATGAAGTCCATTCAGGTAAAGGTCAAACCCAGTGCGCGAGTCAGCACGCTTGAGCAGGCGGACGACGGCACCTGGGTCGCGTGCCTCAAGTCGGCGCCGGTCGATGGCAAGGCCAATGACGAGCTGATCGCCCTCATTGCGCGTCGGTTCGGCTGCCGGCGCGCGAATGTGTCGATCAGGAGTGGCGCCAGCGGCCGGATCAAGCTGATACGAATCGAGGCTCATGAGGCTGCGCCCGCCCTTGCCGTGCCCTATCCAAAGGAAAGACGATGATCCACACCGGCGGTTGTCATTGCGGACGGGTGCGCTTCGACGTCGAAGCGCCTGCGCGCCTGAGCGTGCTCGACTGCAACTGCTCGATGTGCGCGAAAACGGGGTACCTACACCTTATTGTCTCCAAGGCCAACTTCCGCTTGCTGCAGGGCGGCGAGCAGCTCACGACCTATACGTTCAACACTGGCGTCGCCAAGCATCTGTTCTGCGCGGTGTGCGGAATCAAATCTTTCTACGTTCCGCGCTCGCATCCCGACAGCTATAGCGTGAATGCGCGCTGCTTGGACAACGTCAGCATCGAAGCCATGACCATCGAGCCCTTCGACGGGCGCGAATGGGAGCACGCGCAAGCCGCCGCGCAGCGATAGGACTAGCTCACCCGTGCATCGCGCGCGAGTCGACCGGCGCCTCAGCTCGGTCGTTCATGCCGTAGTCCCGGATTACGGCAGCGACGCGCAGCGAGTAGTCGGCGAAGATCGATTGGCGACCGAGCTCCTGCGTGCGCCGGTGCGCCTCGACGTTGCGCCACCGTTTTACCGCGTCTTCGTCGCGCCAGTACGACAGCGAAAGAAATTTGCCCGGCTGGGTCAGGCTTTCGAAGCGCTCGACCGAAATGAACCCGTCGATGTCCTCCAGCACCGGTTTCAGACGTGCCGCCGCGTCGAAATACGCCTGCTTGCGCTCGGGATGCGGCTGCACCTCGAAGATCACCGCGATCATGTGCCCTCCTTCGCTGTGCGTGCAGCGATGCGAAATGTCGACTCGACCGTCTCGAGAAAACTGCGCCGTTCACGCAGGATGAAGCGCTGCGTCTGCGCGACTGCGAAATTGGCGCGCCCTTCCGGATCGGCCTTCAGGCGCGTGCGGTAGGCTTCGTAGGCGGCGAGGCTTTCGAAAGCGATAAGTCCCCACGCCAGGTCGTTGGTCCCTTCGTGGGGCAGGAAGTAGCCGACCAAGTCGCCGCCGCAGCGCGGGATGATCGTCGCCCAGCGCTCCGCGTATTGCCGGAACGCCTCGCGCTGAAAGGGGTCGATGTCATAGCGTATGAGACAAGTGACCGACATGGCAGCACTCCGCATTGCAACGACGTCACGATACCCCATTGCCGCACGGCGATGGTTCGTCTATCATCGAACCATGAAAGACGGCCCCAACATCGTCGGGATCGCCGCGCTGATCGGCGATCACGCGCGCGCCGAAATGCTCACGGCGCTAATGGGTGACCAGGCGCTCACTGCGACTGAGCTCGCCGACATAGCAGGCGTCACCAAGCAGACCGTCAGCGCGCACCTGGCCAAGCTGGTCGATGCCCGCCTCCTCGCCGTTCAGAACCAGGGCCGTCACCGTTATTTTCGCCTTGCCGACCGTGACGTCGCGCAATTACTCGAGAGTCTGATGGGGGTCGCATATCGTGCCGGTGCGGTACGCGCGCGTGCGAGTCCGCGCGAGCCGGCGTTGCGCAAGGCGCGCGTGTGCTACGACCATCTCGCCGGCGAGCTCGGCGTGCTCGTCTACGACAGCCTGGAGCAGCGGCTATTGCTGCGCAACGCCGGCGGCGACCCGGAGCTTACCGCGCAGGGCCGGCATTTTTGCGTCGACCTTGGCATCGACGTCGACGCGCTCGCCCGCGAGCGGCGCGCACTGTGCCGCGCGTGCCTCGATTGGAGCGTGCGGCGCAATCATCTGGCCGGCGCGGTCGGCGCCGCGGTGCTGACACGATGCATCGACGCGGGTTGGGCCCGCCGCGACAAGAACTCGAGGGTTGTCAATTTCTCGCCGGCTGGCGAGAATGCCTTTAGACGACTGTTCGCACTTTCCCGGCATTGAACGCGCGCCGCGTTCATCGCCTGCCTCGTCGATCGTTTGCCCCCGGAGAGTTGCCATGCCACTCGTCACCGTCACCGTTCGCAAGCCCAAGACCTCCGCGTTCAAGACGTCGGTACTCGACTCGGTGCAGGCGGCGCTGATTGCCACCGGAGTCCCCGCAACCGACAAGTTCCATCGCGTGATTGAGCTCGACGCCGATGATTTTCGCTTCGATCCGGGATACCCCGATCTCAAGACCTCGCGCAACGACGATTTCGTGCTCATCGAGATCCTGTGGTCGGTCGGACGCAGCGTCAAGGTCAAGAAAAAATTTCTCGAGGAGCTCATGGCCAGCCTTTCCAGCACAGGCTTCGATCCCGAGAACGTGCTCGTCGTCTTCAAGGAAACGACCTGGGAGAATTGGGCTTTCGGCGGCGGCCGGCTGATTCATGTCTGAGCCCGAACGCCGGTTGCCTGATCCAAAAAGTCACGCCGCTTTTTCGCAAAGGGAGATGCGTTGATCCTCGAAATTGCTACGCTCAACGTGCGTGCGGGAGCCACGCGCGATTTCGAGACGGCGTTCGTGCAGGCCTCACCCATCATCGCAGGCATGCCGGGCTACATTTCGCACGAGCTGCAGCGCTGCCTCGAAGCCGGCAACCGTTACGCGCTTCTGGTCCGATGGGAAACGCTCGAGGCGCACACGGTGGGTTTTCGTGGCTCGCCGCAGTACCAGGACTGGAAGCGATTGCTGCATCACTTCTACGATCCCTTCCCGGTGGTCGAGCATTTCGAGCGCGTGCTGCTTGACCATGCGCCGCGCGCCGGCGTCGCGGAGCACGTTCACAATCCGTCGACGACATGATCCGCATTCATCCTGCGCCACGACCTTTCCGGCAGGAGCGAGGATGAACGACGACACGACGGACCCTGACGAGCTAGCCATCCGCGAGGTGATCGACACCTGGATGATCGCGTCCGCTCGCGGCGATAGCGGACGTGTGCTGAGCCTCATGGCCGACGACGTCGTGTTCCTGGTTGTCGGATCGGCGCCGATGCGCGGCAAGGCGGCGTTCGCGGCGGCACAGAAGGGAC
>DASXBS010000240.1:0-1700 GCA_036491555.1 Casimicrobiaceae bacterium | reverse complement strand
CCGATGCGCGCGGCAGCAGGTAGAGCGGCGGAGGCGGGCAGAGCCGCGCCCGCCGCTCCATCCACTCCATCCGATCCTTGGGATGACGATGAGGAACAACTGATAAACGAGAAGCTCAGACCGATGCTCGAAGACGACGAGCGGATCGCCAGATGCGACGTGTGTAAGCAGCTCTTCGTCGCCCGCGGCGACGAAACCTGCTGCTCGCAAGCCGGCTGTCAGATTTCTAAGCGGTGCTAGCGAGCCGCGCCGCCTGCGCGCTCAAGCATGGAGCGGAAGCGCGCGCTGAGCGCGCGCGCTTCCGCTCCATGCCCATTACGAATTTTGTCGCTCTGTCAGTTGTTCGCAGCCGCCGAGCGCTCCGCTATCAGCTTGTCGACTTCGGCGCGCAGGCGCGTTAACACGTCGTCGTAGCGGAAATTGCCCAGCTTGCGATCCTTCTTCTTGAGGTTCACCGTCGTCGGACCGCACCACAGCCCCAAGTCCGCGTCGTCGGTCTCACCCGGCCCGTTCACCCGGCATCCCATCACTGCGATCGTGATCCGATGGCGCGAAGCGTAGGTCGTAATCTCCTTCACCTGCTGTGCCAGCTCGACGAACTTTTCGTTCTCGACACGCGAGCATGAGGGGCACGAGATGATGTTCAGGCCGGTGCCGAAGTCGGGCACCGAGATGAAGCGTCCACTCGCGACGTCCTTGATGATCTGATGGCCGACGGTGACCTCTTCATGCTTGCGCTCGTTGGGCAGCGTGAGCGAGACGCGGATGGTGTCGCCGACGTGCTGCGCGAGCAGCTTCTCGAACGCGATCCGGGTCTTGATGATGCCGTCGGGCGGGAGCCCGGCTTCGGTGACTCCCAGATGAAGCGGAACGTCGGGCCGGCGCGCGGCAAAGCGCCGGTTAGCTTCCAGCACCTTGGCCGGGTCGGAGTCCTTGAGCGAGACCACGAAGCGGTCGAATCCCAACTCGTCCATCAGCTCGCAGTGCCACACCGCCGACTCCACCAGCGCGCTTAGCTGGTCGCCGGGATATCTCTCCAGAAAAGCCGGCGCGACCGAGCCGCAGTTGACCCCGATCCGAATCGCGAGATTGTGTTCGCGCGCGACTTCGACCAGCCATCGCACCTTTTGCGGAACGGTTTTGGCTTTCTCGATATGGTGCAGGTGGCCCGGGTTGTAGCGAATCTTGTCGACGTGCGGGCCGACCTTGCCGGCAATACGGTAGTTCTCCTGGAGGTCTACCGACAACACGATACCGCGGGTCTGCGCGCGAATTTCCTTGAGCGCAGGAACTTCCTTTTCATTGTCCAGCGCGATTCGCACGATTCCGGCGCCCGCGCGGGCGAGCTGATGCGTCTGCGCCACGGTCTGGTCGATATCGACCGTGCGCGTCGCGCACATCGACTGAACGACCACCGGCGCGCCGCCGCCAACCTTGAGTGCGCCGATCTCGATTTGCCGCGTCGTGCGGCGCGTCCCTGCCTGCTCCATTAACGACAACTCCGCCTCTTCCACGCGCTTTAGTGATTGTGGCCTTCGTGACTATGCGCCGGCGCGCCCGCCTTGGCGCGCTGCTCGTCGCTCACCGCCATCGCGATCGATGAGTGAGCAAACGCCGCGCCCGCCCTGAGCGCCATCGCGACGAACGCCGCCTCGGCAATCTCCTCGTCGGTCGCGCCCTGCTTGATCGCCCGCTTGACA
>DASXBS010000239.1:0-7186 GCA_036491555.1 Casimicrobiaceae bacterium | reverse complement strand
GACCGGCTCGGGAAGGTTTATCGCGCGCGCAAGGTGCCGCGGCCCGCGCAGCGACGGCGCGAGCTGCGACGCATTCATGAACGGCGTTTCGCGGGTGCCGAGCAGGCTCAGGCTCGCCGGGAACTCCTCGAGCATCGTGCGCACGACCATGGCCGCGAACGCCGAGTAGTCCCAGGTTCCTAGCCACGCACAAATGCTCTCGGGGCCGATACCTATCTGGTCCATCGTCGTCGTCAGCGAGGCGAGCGCGTGCCGCGGAAAATCGGTGCTGTGCTTTTCGCCGGAGAAGCGCTCTTCCTCGTTGTTGCACACGATGCGCGGACCGTGCTCGCGCGACACTTCGATCAGGCCGACACCCGAATTGTGCAGGCCGGCGGGGCCCACCCCCGCGAGGTAGACGGTGTCGCCGCGATCGAGCCTGGCACGCATGTCGATCAACTTGGCCACGGCGTGGCGGCTCGTGGACGTATACAGGCTGCGGCTCGCATAGAAGCGCTCGAGCAGCGGCCGCAAGAGCCGATAGCCGGCCGCAGCCAGCCGGGGATGACGTGGTCCCGTGCGCATGCGAAATCCTCGCGAAAATCGCGTTACAGACCGCGTTGAGTCAATGCACCTCCGCCGCCGCCGGGTTTTGCGCACCAACCAGTCGTTGCGCCTCGAGGCACCAGTGCTTCTTGATGCTGAACCACACGTCCGCCGCGAATAGCGCGTTAGTCGCGCGCCCCTCGTCGGCTCCGGGCGGATCTCCGTTGTCGCGTCCCGGGACATAGGCATTGAGCCAGTCCCGCAACGCCGGGTCATCCGCCAGCGAACGGGTCATCGGCACGAACACGTGGTTGTAGCTTGCGGGGAGTTCGACGTTGCGCACCAGGGCCGTGCCGTTGTGCTCGTAGGCTGCGCTGTGTGTTCCCGGCACTGTCCAGGCGATGAGATCAAAGGCGATGACGAATCCGGTGAATTCGTCGACGGTATTGGGGATCGTGTGAAGGCGTGGTGCCATGATCCAGTGCGGCGGCGCGGCCAGGGCGATGCCCCCCGCCCCGACGGCCGCGGCAAACGACACCGACAGCCCGACCACCGGCCGCTTGACGTTGGTCAGCGGATCGAAAATCCAGTTCCGCGCTTCCGGCTGATCGATCGCGGCATTCCACACAGGGATGGCATCTTCGAAGGTGCCGTTGAGCTCGTAGAGGACCTTCACCGTCTGAATGCCTCCCTGGCTATGTCCGATGATCATCGGTCTCACACCTTCGCGCTCGTAGTACCACGCGATCTCGCCGGCGATGCGCTCGGCGCTGCCGAAGGGATCCTGCGACCACGCATGGTCGAAAGGATCGCGAATGCGGTCATCGGGGTAGCCCATGGCGGAAAGAAAACGACCGAACGACACCATCAGCAAATTGGTTCCGACGACGCCTCCGTGCACCAGTATGATGCGCGGCGCGGGTGCGGCGGCGAGTGTGCCGCGGACGTCGCTCTCGGTAATATGTTCCGGATCCAGCCCGAGGATGCGTCTTTGCGTCTCCGCATCGAAGGTCGGCAGTTTCGGCGGTACTGCGGGCCGGGCAGGCGCGCGCGCGGCGGGTGCACCGGCGTCGGAGTCCGGCGCGACTACGCTGCGAGGCGTCGCGCAACCTGACAGCGCCACAACCACGGCGATGGCGAGCGTCAGCAACAACGTGGGGTGGTCACGGCGCGTGTGAGAGCGAGTGCGATCCATGCGTCAAAGCGTCCTGATCATGCGAAGCATAGCAGCAGCGACCCCCTCGGCGGCACCGCGCTCGAATACGGTGGTGCGAAAAGACATGCCGACGTTGATGATCCCATCGACCATGGTGAACGACAGGACCATCGGCGCCAGGGGCCCGGTGGATACACCGCGCACGTAGCCGGCCAGTTCGTCATCGCCACGTTCGCTCCACAGCGCGTCGACGTTGAGCGGCGTAGTGCCCGCGCATACCGGAAAGTGCTTGGGAAAAAAGCGGTGTCGTTGCGGCAATGACATGAACCCCCATTCCAGGCCGGCGAGACCAAGTGCCAGCAGCGTCTGCAGATAGCGCTTGCCGCGTTTGATCGCATCGGTCTGCGCGTACACCGCCAACGCGACATCGCGCAGCTTCGCATTGTCGTCCATGCGGTGCGAGACGCGGAACGACGCAAGACACGGCGCAAGCGCGTCGCGCGCCTGTGGGCCCAGGTCGCGCCGAATATTGACGATCGAGGCGATCGCGATCTCGTTGCGACGGCCGGAACGTCCGCGCGCGTGCGCCAGAGGCGCCACCGACGTGATTAGGATCGCGATGAGGAGGTCGTGCGTGGTGATGCCCCATGCGTCGGCGCCGGCCTCCAGACGCGCGCGATCGTCGCGCTCGATGCGCTCGAGCAGGAACGCATTGTATCCGTCCTGCGGTGCGGCGTAGCGCAGGCGAATCGAGCGGCGGCAATTCATGGTCATACGCGCCAGCGCGGGCAGTCCGCGTACGATCGCGCCCGTCTGGCTGCCGAGCAGGCGCGCGTAAGAAGGACCGTAGGGTTGCAATGCGCTGGTCTGCTTCGCTAGCGGTTCTGCGTAATGCGCCACGATGCCCTGAAGAAGTGCGACGATCGAATCGCCGCCGGCGATAAAGTGATCGTAGGCGAGTCCCAGGTGGAACGCGCCGTGCTGCTCGACGACGAAGAAACGAAACGGCTCGACGCGTCCCTCGGCCGGGAAGGCGGCGTTGAGCTCGCGCTCGATCGCTTCGCGAAGCGCCGCGCGCACGTTTTCGACCGGTTCCAACGAACGAAGCTCGATAGCCGCCTCGCCACCCGTCCACTCGTAGGACTGCTGCCTCGGATCGACGATGAGCCCGGTCAATCCCAGCCCCTGCAGGTGATCGCGAATCGACGCGCGAAGACGCGCGCGGTCGAGTGCGCCGGGTATCTCGATCACGTGGACCGCGTTGTACGGATACAACGCGCGCCAGCGCAGCATCGCCGCCTGGAACAGGTTGACGCGATGCATCACCTGGGCGCTCGCGCCGCAAGCGCACGTCGGGCCTGAATCGCGCGCTGCGCGTCCAGGCACCAGTGCTTCTTCACGCTATACCAGAGATCGGCGGCGGCGATCAGCCGGCCGGCATCGCCCGTCGCGGCCGCGTCCGCTGCGGACAGCTCCGGAGGCGGCCGATACGCGTCGATCAGCGCGCGCGCCGCGGGATCGGCCGCGAGCGCCCGCATGTCGGGGAGACCAACGTGGCTGGTTGCCGCCGGAAGGTCGACGTTACGCACGTGCGCGCTACCCAGCGCATGGTAGGGCTCGCCGCCGGGAAAGGTTCCGGCGATGGGGTCCCACTCGATGGTGTAGCCGGTGAAGTCGATCGCCGTGTCCGGAATCCCGCGAAGCTTGCCCAGCATCGTCCATTGGCCGAGCAGCAGCCGCGGCAACTTGCCGGTCGCGAGCGCGGCGGCGAAGTCGACCCTGAGCCCGACGACGCTGCGGCGCGCGCCGTCGTCGGGATCGACGAACCAGTCGCGCCCCTCGCCGCGATCCGCCAACGGATTCCACACCTCGATCGACGGATTGAACGCGGCAGCGAGCTCATGCAATACGCGAACCACTATCATGCCGCCCTGGCTGTGACCAATGAGCAGGGGCGTCATGCCTTCGCGCTCGCGGTACCACGCCAGTGTCCCGGCGAGGTGCGCGCTGTCGATGTAGCTCGAATACGACAGCGCTCCGGAGGCGGGATTGCGCAGGCGATCCGCCGGGTAGCCCATCGCGATCAGGAACTCGGAGAACGGCCGCATGGTGATGAAATCGAGGCTGCCCTGGAGCGCGATGATCCTGGGTGCCGGGGCCGACGCGAGAACTTCGCGGACCTGTCGCGC
Organism: Casimicrobiaceae bacterium; assembly: GCA_036491555.1. Lineage (GTDB taxonomy): Bacteria > Pseudomonadota > Gammaproteobacteria > Burkholderiales > Casimicrobiaceae > PALSA-1003. Next base: position 3,316 of record DASXBS010000239.1, on the reverse strand, counting down.
GGTGATGTGCTCCGGATCGAGCGCCAGGACGCGCTCGTCGGCAGCGGGATCCGGGGGTGGGCGTGGCGGCGCCGTCGACGGCGACAACACCGGGTGTGCCGATTCCACGCGCTGTTCCGGTGCCGCGCATCCGGACGCCACCATCACCGCGATCACCACAAGGAGGGGCCACGCGCGCCGAAGCGGTCCGCGCCGCACGATTTCAGGCGGGGTGCGCGCCCAGGCGCGGGATGAACCGGCCGGTGCGGCACAGGTAGCGTGCGTACGCATCGCCGTGCATCTTGAGCATGTGTCTTTCCTCGTTGCGCGCCTTGATCACCATGACCGCAATGTGCGCGACCGCGATCGCTGCCATCAGCGGCGTCGCGACGACGATCGTCGAGCACAGCATCAGAAGCACCTGCAGGGCATAGATCGGATGACGCACGCGCGCGAACAGGCCGTCGTCGATCAGCTCGCCGCGCTGTTCTTCGCTGACCGCCATGCTCCAGTTCGAATCCATGCGCGCCCAGCACCACGCGGTCAATAGCAGGCACAGCAGCGCGCACCCGGCGGCCGCCCAGCGCAGCGTCGAGTACCCCGCCGATTCCAGGGCAAACGCCGGCGCGTGCAGCCAGGGACCGCGCCGCACCAGCGCCAGATACGGCAGCACGATCCATGCCGCGATCGCCGGCACCAGGACGAGCCACAGCAGGCGTTCGATGCGCTGCTCGGGCACGAGTCCACCCAGGCGCCGTGACTTGCGGTGCACGCGCAGGATCATGACACCGACTCCGAACCAGTAGGTCCAGATCGTCGCCACGAGGATAGCGCCGGGAATGTCTCGCATCGGTATGTCCCGAGGCAAATTTTACCGTATCGGCGACCTGGCCCCGGCGATTCCGCGGGTAGCCCATCGAGTGCCCATCAATCCGGCTACGCCGTCAGCTAGGCGTCGCCACGGCGCGCGATATGCCTTCCGACAGGCGATGTTTGAGCACTTTGCCGTTGGCGGCGACCGGCAGCGATTCGACGATGCGGATCTCGGCTGGCTGCTTGTACGGCGCAAGCAACGCACGCGCGTGCGCCGCAAGCTCGTCGGCGTTGGTCCGGGCCCCGGGACGCAGCTGGACGAACGCGACCACCTCTTCGTTGCCGGTGACCGCGCGCCCGACGACCGCCGAGAGCAGGATCGCCGGATGAGCGTTGAGCACGGCTTCGACCTCGGCGGGATAGACGTTGAATCCGGAGCGGATGATGAGCTCCTTGGTGCGGCCCACGATCATGAGCGCTCCGTCGGGGTCGAAGCGGGCCAGATCGCCGGTATTGAGCCACCCTTCGGCATCGACGGTGGCCGCCGTCAGGGCCTCGTTGCGGTAGTAGCCCAGCATCACGTTGGGGCCACGCACCCACAACTCGCCAGCTTCGTCCGCGGGCGCATCGCGGCCGTCGTGATGACGCGCATCGATCAGCCGCGCTTCCACGCCGGGAAGCAGCGGCCCGACTGCGCAGTCGCCGCGTGGAGCATCGAGCCGCGTATGCGCGATAGTCGGCGAGGCTTCGGTCAAGCCGTAGCCGTTTTGCAGCGTCACGGCGAATCGCTCCTCGAAGCGGCGTTTCAGCACGGGGTCGAGCGGCGCACCGCCGGAAAAGCACGCACGCAGCAGCGGCACCGGCGGGCAGGCGCCGTCGCTTTCGACACGATCGAGCAGCTTCGCATACATCGAAGGCACGCCCTGAAGCATGGTGAGCGCGTCCGCTCCAGTGAGCGCGTCACGCATCGCCTCGGGGGTATAGCGTGTCTGCAGCACGAGACACCCGCCGCCGTAGAGCGTTCCCAAGCTCACCGACGCCAGCCCGTAGACATGCGATATCGGCAGCACACCGTAGACGCGATCGCTCGGCCGCAGGCTGCGCAGCGCGCTCGACAGTCGCGCGATGAACAGCAGATTGCGGTGGCTGAGCATTACTCCCTTAGGCTCGCCGGTCGTTCCGGTGGTGTAGATCAACGCGGCGACCTGGCGCGCGGAACCGTCGTGCACCGGCTCGGCCTTGCATGCATCATCGCGCGCCGACATCGCCACGGCCGGCATCCCGGGAATGACGATCGATTCCTGTGTCCCTGCGCGCGTTGCGTGCGCCGCGGCGTCGCTGGAAGCGGCAGTGAGGAACAGGCGCCGCCGCGGAGTGCAGTGCGTCGAAATGGCCGCGATCTCGCGCGCCGACAGCCGCGCATTGACGATTACCGGCCAGGCATCGATGCTCGAGACCGCGAACAGCAGAGCGAGCATCTCGGGACAATTCTCGCCGACGACGAGGACGCGGTCGCCACCGCGAACGCCTGCCGCGGTCAGCGATCGCGATGCGTGCGTGAAGGCGTCGACCAGCTGCGCATAGGTCCACATTCGCCCCCCGTGCCGAAGCGCGGCATTCGCGCCACCGCCGGAAGCGAGCGTCGGGATATCGCTGATGCGGTGCGGCAGCGAGGCGACCAGCTCGTGCGTGGCGAGCTCGCGCTCGGAGGCTCGGTTCGAGGTGTATATGCGCGGCATGGAAAAAAGGCTGGGCCTCGGAGTCGCGACGGGGGTCGATTATCTGACAGATAATACCGCCGCCCCAGCCGCGGGCGCGGGGATCGACGAAGGGTACAGAGCGCCGACGGCCAACGTGCTCACGCCCTCGGTGGAGGACAAAGCGACTGCCTGGAGACACATGAGCGAGTCAAGTGATACGCAGGACGTCGTCGGTGTCGTCGGCGCCGGTCTCATGGGACGTGGCATCGCGCAGATCGCCGCGCAGGCCGGTATCGAGGTGCGCCTGCTCGACGCCCGAAGCGGGGCCGCGGCCGAAGCCAAGGCTTCGATCGAGCAGGTCCTGCGGGCGCTGGTCGCGAAGGGACGGCTTCCCGACGATGCCGCCGAGCGCGCGGTCGCGCGCCTCGCGCTGCCGCCGTCGCTCGCCGGTCTCGCCGGCTGCACGATCGTGATCGAAGCCATCGTCGAAAAGCTCGATGCGAAGCAGGCGTTGTTCAGGGAGCTCGAAGGCGCGGTCGGACCGGACTGCATCCTGGCGACCAACACGTCGTCGCTCCCGGTCACCGCGATCGCCAGTGCCTGTGCCAAGCCGGAGCGTGTCGCCGGATTGCATTTTTTCAGCCCGGTGCCGCTGATGAAGCTGGTGGAGGTGGTCGCCGGGTTGCTGACCTCGCCCAGCGTCGAGCAGCGCCTGTTCGAGTTCGGCGCGGCGCTCGGCCACACGCCGGTGCGCGCGCGCGACACGCCGGGGTTCATCGTCAACCACGCGGGTCGCGGCTACGGCACCGAGGCGCTGCGCATCG
>DASXBS010000238.1:0-7637 GCA_036491555.1 Casimicrobiaceae bacterium | reverse complement strand
TCGGCGACCTGGTCGGCCGCAAATACACCTTCCTGGTCACCATCGTCATCATGGGCTTCTCGACCTTCGCGGTCGGCTTACTGCCCACGTACGCATCGATAGGCTGGGCGGCTCCGGTGCTTTTGGTGAGCCTGCGCCTGCTGCAAGGCCTGGCGCTCGGCGGCGAATACGGAGGCGCGGCGACCTATGTCGCCGAGCACGCCGCCCAGAATCGACGTGGCTACGACACCAGCTGGATCCAGACGACCGCGACGCTGGGCTTTTTCCTGGCGCTGGCTGTCATCGGGATCTGCCGTTTCACCGGAATCATGGAGGCCAAGGATTTCGCGTCGTGGGGCTGGCGTATTCCATTCCTCGTCTCATTGATCCTGCTCATCTTCTCCGTCTACATCCGGCTCAAGCTGAACGAGTCCCCGGTGTTCCAGCGCATGAAAGCTGAAGGCAAGGGATCGAAGGCGCCTTTGCGCGACAGCTTCCTCAAGTACCCGAATAACAAGTACGTGCTGCTCGCGCTGTTCGGCGCGACGGCCGGACAGGGCGTCGTCTGGTACACGGGCCAGTTCTATGCGCTGTTTTTCCTCACCATCACGCTCAAGATGGATGGATTGACGGCGTACACGATGATCGGACTGGCGCTCCTGATCGGGACGCCGTTCTTCATCGTGTTCGGTTCGCTTTCGGACAGGATCGGGAGGCTCAAGATCATATTGTTCGGCTGCCTGATCGCCGCGGTGACGTACTTTCCGCTGTTCAAGGCGCTCACGCATTACGTGAATCCGGCGCTCGAGGCGTATCAGACCGCGAACCCGATGTCGGTGGCCGCCGCGCCGCAGAACTGCCAGTTCCACATCTTCGTGGGCCCGTGGTCGACGTTCAGCGATTGCGACAAGGCGAAGGACTATCTGACCAAGTCGGGCCTGTCGTTCACGTCGACGGATCTTCCGGCCGGCTCGACCGACACGGTAGTTACCAAGATCGGGAGCACCGAGCTCAAGGGCTACGACGAGAAGAAGTTCGCGGAAGCTCTCAAGGCGTCGGGCTATCCAAATGGAGCCGACAAGTCGAAGATCAACTATCCGATGACGATGCTGATCCTGGTCATCATGATGATCTACGTGACGCTGGTGTACGGGCCGATCGCCGCGTTCCTGGTCGAACTGTTCCCGACCCGGATCCGCTATTCGTCGATGTCGTTGCCTTACCATATCGGCAATGGTTGGTTTGGCGGGATGCTGCCGCTGCTGGCGACGGCGATGGTGGCAGCGAGCGGGGATATCTATTACGGCCTTTGGTACCCCATCGTCGTTGCGCTGATGACCGTCGTCGTCGGGGCGATTTTCCTGCGCGACCACAAGGACCGGGATATCGAATCCGACTGGAAGTAGCGACTCCCTTCTCGCCACACCCATCGTCAAAGCCCCGGCGCACGCCGGGGCTTTTTTTCATCTTCCAGCATCGTGCATGCGGGTATACTCGCCGCGCCGCCGGCGGAGAACCATGAAAGCTCGAATTCGCGATTGGATGCGTCAACTGGGTCCGGGCCTCATCACGGGCGCGGCCGATGACGACCCGTCGGGGATTGCGACCTATTCGCAGGCCGGCGCGCAATTCGGGCTGCTCACGCTGTGGACCGTCGTCTTCACCTATCCGCTGATGGTGGGCATCCAGATGGTGAGTGCGCGCATCGGGCGCGTCACCGGGCACGGACTCGCCGCGAACATACGCAGCCACTTTCCGCGACCGATTGTATACGCCGTCGTCGGATTGCTGGTGATTGCTAACACTATCAACATAGCTGCGGACATCGCTGCGATGGGCGACGCGCTGCGGCTGTTGATCGGCGGACCCGGGCACATCTACGCCATTGCCTTCGGCGTAGTCAGCCTGCTGCTGCAGGTCTTCCTCACCTATCAGCGTTACGTGCGCTACCTCAAATGGCTCACGCTGGCGCTGCTCGCCTACGTCGTCATGGTGCTCACCGTCAACATTCCATGGCACGAAGTCCTTGCGCACGCGGTCGTGCCGCATTTTTCGATCACCACCGAATACCTCACCGTCGTGGTCGCGGTGTTCGGAACGACGATCAGCCCGTATTTGTTCTTTTGGCAGGCATCGCAGGAAGTCGAGGAGATCGAAGCCGATCCCCACGCGTACGCGCTAGCCAAGTCACCCAATGGAGCGCAAAAACATCTGCGCCGCATCAAGATCGACACTTACATCGGGATGGGCTTCTCGAATTTGGTGGCGTTCTGCATCATCCTCGCCACCGCGGCGACACTGCACGTCGCCGGCGTCACCAACATCGAGACGTCGGCGCAGGCCGCGGAAGCGCTGCGCCCGCTGGCGGGACAGGCGGCATTTCTCGTGTTCGCACTGGGCATCATTGGCACCGGCCTGATCGCGGTGCCGGTGCTGGCGGGCTCGGCGGCGTACGCCGTCACCGAAGCATTCCAGTGGAAACGCGGACTCGACCTCAAGTTGCTCGAGGCGCGCGAGTTCTACGCCATCATCGCGCTCGCCACGCTCGGCGGAATCGCCTTCGATTTTTCGCCGATCAACCCGATCAAGGCGCTTTTCTGGTCGGCGGTGATCAACGGCGTCATTGCGGTGCCGATCATGATGGTCATGATGCTGCTCGCCGACGACGCCAAGGTGATGGGGCGATTCACCGTCACCCGTCGGCTCAAGGCGCTGGGATGGCTGGCCACCGGGACGATGGCGGCGGCGGTCATGGCGATGTTCGCCACCTGGTGACCAGCCATCGCGTTCGTGCCGTGAAATCAGTTACGCGACGCGGCGCACGTTGGTAAAGCACCTGGAGGTTGGTTGGCGTGCACCGCCTAGCGATGCCTAGGAAGCATCGCGATGCCGCGCCTTGCAGATCTCCAGCACCTCGTCGGGGTCGCGCAACCACCAGCGATTGGCGGAAAAGATCTCCACCTCGTGAGACCCGCGGTAGCCCGCCGCTTCCATCCAGCGGCGGATACGCGGCAGATCGATCACGCCGTCGCCCATCATGCCGCGGTCGAGCAACAGGTCGGTAGTGGGAACCAGCCAGTCGCAGATGTGATACGCCAGCAGGCGGTTGGCATGGCCGGCGGCGCGCGCGATCTCGCGCTCGAGATTCGGGTCCCACCACACGTGATAGACGTCGACCGCTACACCGATGCCCTCGCCCAGCTCGTCGCAGAGATCGTTGGCGTGCGCCAGCGTGTTGACGCACGCGCGCTCAGCCGCGTACATCGGATGCAGTGGTTCGATCGCCAGCGGCATGCCCGCCGGGCGCGCGTATTCGCGCAGCTCGCCGATGCCGTCGCGCACCATCTCGCGCGCGGCCGCCAGGTCGCGCGAGACCACCTTGCCGTCACGGTCCTTGGGCAACCCGCCGACCACCAGCACCAGGCACGGCGCCCCTAGCGTCAACGCCTCGTCGACGGCGCGCTTGTTGTCGTCGAGCGCGGCGCGCCGGCTGGCACGATCGATCGCCGGAAACATGCCGCCCCGGCAGTAGCCCGACAGCGTCAGTCCGGTGTCGCGGATGCGCTGCGCCGATTCCTTGAGTCCGGCGGCGGCCACCTGGTCGCGCCATGGCGCGATGCGGCGAATGCCGTGGCGAGCGCAACCGGCGATGATCTCGGGCAGCGACCACTGCTTGCGCAGCGTCGCGGTGTTGATCGACAACACGCCGGAGTCGGGGGGGTTCATAGGCTGGCTAGCGCGCGTCGACGCCATGGATCGCGAGCAGCGTGCGCATGCGCGCGCACGCACGCCCCGGATCGGTCAGCACACTGGCGACATCGGCAAGGGTGAACAGCTCGACGAGGTGGAGAAGGCTGCGCGCGCTTTGCTGGCCGCCTACCATGACGAAGTGATCCTGGTGCCCGTTGAGCCACGCGAGGAAAACGACACCGGTCTTGTAGAAGCGGGTCGGCGCGCGAAAGACGTGGCGCGAAAGCGGCACCGTCGGCGCCAGCGTCTCAGCGAAGCCCTTTCTGTCGCCGGAGGCAAGTGATGCGAGCGCTGCCGCGGCCACCGGGGCGATCGGATCGAAAATGCCGAGCAGGGCATCCGAGTAGCCGAGATCATCGCCAGCGATCAGCTCGGCGAAGTTGAAATCGTCGCCCGTGTACATGCGCACACGCGCCGTACCCGGATCGGGGCCCGCGCCGGGCAGGCACCGACGCATCGCGATTTCCTTGTCCTTGTCGAGCAGCGAGATCTTGATCCCGTCGATTTTTCCCGCATGCGCGCCGATGACCTCGAGGCAGACGTCCATTGCGCGCCGCGCGTCGGCATGACCCCAGTATCCCGCGAGCGCCGGGTCAAACATGTCGCCGAGCCAGTGCAGGATCACCGGCTCGCGCACCTGCTCGAGGATACGACCGTAGACCGCGATATAGTCGTCCGCGGTGCGCGCGCAGGCGGCCAGCGCACGGCTGGCCATGAGAATGATGCGGCCGCCGCGGCTCTCGATGGCCTCGCATTGCATCTCGTAAGCGGCGATGACGTCGGCGAGCGTGGTGCTCGCGCGCGGCTCGAGATGGTCGGTGCCCGCGCCACAGGCGATGACCGCGCCGGGCGTGGCGCGTGCGAGCGAGAGCGAGCGATCGATGAGCTCGAGCGATGTGGGCCAATCGAGTCCCATTCCGCGCTGCGCGGTGTCCATCGCCTCGGCGACGCCTAAGCCCAGCGACCAGAGATAGGTGCGGTAGGCGAGCGTCGCATCCCAGTCCAGGGCCGGCTGCAGCCAGGGGTCCGCCGGCGCCAGCGCATCGGCGACCACGTGCGCGGCGGCGTAGGCCACACGGTTGCGCGGCGCGCGCGTGACAGGCCACGGACGCGCGGGACGGAGCGTGTACTCGTGCAGGGAGCCGTCGGCGCGGGGAAGGCGGATGCTTGCCACGTTCAAGCGTCGAGTGCGGGAACGTCGATCCAGCGCCGTTCCGACCAGCTTCGCAATCCGAGCTCGGCGAGCTGCACGCCCTTGGCTCCCTCGAGCAGGCCCCAGCGAAAAGGGCTGTCTTCGCACACGTGGCGAATGAAAAGCTCCCACTCCACCTTGAACGCATTGTCGTAGGCGATGTTGTTGGGCATCTTCTGCCACGTGCTCGCGAAATCGATGGTCTGCGGGACGTCGGGGTTCCACACCGGCTTGGGCGTATTCACGCGTGATTGTGTCCAGCACTCGGTCAATCCCGCCACCGCTGAACCCAGCGTGCCGTCGACGTGGAAAGTGGCGAGATCGTCGCGGCGCACACGGGTCACCCATGAGCTGTTGATCTGAGCGACGACCGGACCATCCTTGCCAGTCAGCTCGAAGGTCGCGTACGCGGCGTCGTCGGCGGTTGCCGTGTACGCCTTGCCGCTTTCATTCCATCGTCTGGGAATGTGCGTCGCGCCGAGACAAGAGACGCTTTTCACTTCGCCGAAAAGGTTGTCGAGCACGTACCGCCAATGGCAGAGCATGTCGACGATGATTCCGCCGTCGTCCTCCTTCCGGTAATTCCACGACGGCCGTTGCGCGGCCTGCCAGTCGCCCTCGAACACCCAGTAGCCGAATTCCCCGCGTACCGAGACGATGCGCCCGAAAAACCCGGAATCCACCAGCATTTTCATCTTGAGCAGGCCCGGCAGCCAGAGCTTGTCCTGGACCACGCCATGCTTTACGCCGGCCGCGTTGGCCGCACGGTAGAGCTCTATCGCTTGCGCCACGCTGGTCGCGAGCGGCTTCTCGGTGTAGATGTGCTTGCCGGCTGCAATCGCTTTCTTAATGAGCGCCGCGCGCAGGCCGGTCGATGCGGAGTCGAAGTACACCGTATCGGCCTTATCGGCGAGCGCCGCATCGAGGTCGGTCGACCACCGCGACACGCTGTGCGTGCGCGCCAACGCCTCGAGCTTGCCGGCGTTGCGGCCGATCAGGATTGGGTCCGGCATCACGCGGCGCCCATCGCTGAGCGCGACGCCGCCCTGCGCGCGAATTGCGCAGATCGAGCGCACCAGGTGCTGGTTGGTGCCCATGCGCCCGGTGACGCCGTTCATGATGATGCCGAGTCGGACGGGGTTCATGCGAGGTTCTCCTGAGTCCGGTGCGCTGGACTGCGTGCGTTCATGCAGGCGTCGCCGGTGCCGAGCGGGTCGAGCGCCGAAAAGTCTGGCTCGGCGAGAGACGCGAATCCGGATGCTGCCAGGCTCGCGAGATCGATCATTCCGCCACGGATTGCGAGTCGGACGCCGCCGTGCAAACGTTCGTAAAGCGACGGATACGCCGCGAGGAAATTCTCCTGTTCGCGATCGTCCGCACCGCCTCCGCCGAATCCGTCGACGTAATGATGACCGTTGCGCTCCACGTCGGGCAGCTGCAGCAACGAAACCAGTGCCAGATCCTGCTGCATGCCCAGTCCTGGCTGCATGGTCAGATCCTCGCCCGAGACAAAGTAGCGCCGGCGCCCTGAACTCGCATTCCAGCGCGCGCAACGGGCCGCGTTGAGCAGCGACTTGTAGACTCCCTTGCAGCTCTTGCTCGAAACCCCGTCGTAGCCGACCCTTCGTGCCTGCGCGAAGGCGTCGACCGTGGCATCCGACTCATCGATGAGGAGCGGCCGCCAGCGCGCGGCAGCGCCCACATCGACGTTCAACGCGACCGACCGCGCGAGCGGCTGCTCGATAAAGCGGGTGCTCTCGGCGAGTCGGTTGACGCGAGGAGTGGTTCGCAGCGCGTCGATCAGGCCCCGAAGCGATTCGACGTCCGCATACTGCTCGTTGCCATCGAGCGTGACGACGTATTCCGGCAGATCATCGAGCACGACGGCGATGCGAAGCAGGCGCACGATGTCGGCGTCCGCGTCCCCGCTCAGCTTCAACTTAAAGTGGGTGTTCCCATAACAGGCGATGACCTGGTCGAGCGATTGCGGAAGCTCGTCCTGCACGCAACGAATGATCTCGCCGGCCGTCAGCGGGTCGACCAGCCCTACGGTATGCCGCGCGGCAATGCTTTGCCGCGGTTCGAGCGCCGCGAGAAATGCGTCGATATCAGTACCTGCAAGGTCGGGCGTGATCGACGCGTCGACGCCCGGTACGTTGGCGAGAACGGCAGTGGCGAACGAGACGTCGAGCGCGCGGCAGAGCGCGTCGAGCAAGGCCCTGTCGAGCACCGCCGCGCCGTAGTTGATGACGAGCGATTCCTGAGCGCGGAGTGCACCCGCGCGCAACAACGGTTCATAGTGCTCCGCGAAATGCGCGAAGGCGCTGCGCGGCGCATGCGCTGCAAGGTAGACCTCGGAGGCGCAGCGCAACGAGTCGCGCAGATCGTCGATGTTGTCGGCGTTTGACTTCTCCGCGGACTTGTCGAACCACTTGGGAATCATCATCTCGGCCGCGACGCCATGCGCGCGGCGACCATCGGCGAGTTCGATAGTGGCGCGCACGAACGCCTGCGGGCAGCCGTCGAGCGTGGTCGCGCCGAAGCGAAATGGCATGCGAAAGCGCACCGCGCGCTCGTGGAGCTCCACTGCCACGACGCGAAACCTCGGCGCAAGCATCTTCGCACGACTCAGCATGTCTTCGCTTCAGTGGTCAAGCGAGCCCTGTGCATAGAAGTGCGCGCGGATGGTCCGCGCCAGCTGCGCGAATTCGGGATC
>DASXBS010000237.1:0-8364 GCA_036491555.1 Casimicrobiaceae bacterium | reverse complement strand
ACCACGTCGCGAAGATGAGGTCGCCCTGGTGCGTGAAGTGGACACCCCACCCCGGCTCGCCGGTGCCGGCGGAATCCCACCAGATATCCTGGTAGTTGGTGGCGGTCGCGAGGTTCGCCTGCATCGCGGACGTGCAAAGCGGCGGAGTTGCGAACACCATTCGAGTGATGGCCTTGGTCTGAGCGACTCCGTTGACCGTGTAGGCGAATGTGCCGTGGTCCGCGTCACTGAAAGTCAGCGTGCCGGCACCCACCGGAAGGTACGATACGGCGTTCGGATTGAACGGCGTATTGAAAGCAGGCCCGTGGGTCTCAAAGAGCACTCCGGAGAAAACATTGTCTCCGGTCCGATTGGCGGTCATGCTCAACCACCACGCCCTGCCGGTAGTGTCGTAGGTAAACCAAGTGGCGAAGATCACGTCGCCCTGATGCGCGAAGTTGATTCCCCAGCCGGACTCCGACCCGGCGGGCGCATTCCACCACGAACCTTCGTAGTTCGGTCCGGGTGGTGGTGGCGCAGCGACACCGGTGGCCCCCAGCGGAATTCGATAAGGTCCCTCCGAAGTGTTGATCGTCACTTCACCACTGCGATCACCGACCTCGGTAAGGCGCGCCAGCACACCGAAAGTACAACTCGCTCCCGGAGCGAGCGAGCTCCCCGGCAAGCACCCATTGGTGCCTATGAAGAAGTCGCTGCTGTCCGGTCCGATGCCGGACATCATCAGCGCGGCGTTGCCGCTGTTGGTCACCGTGACCTGACTCTCGCTGGAAGTCGGTCCGACAGGGAGCGTGCCGAAATCGATCACGTCGGGTAGCGAACACACGTTGCCGGCCTGCTGTCCGGGCGCTGGCCCATAAAGGCAACGGCAGCCATGTACGTCGTCAGCAGTGAGGTCGGCGCCGTTGGTGTACATCGTGTCTGGCGGACCCGACATGATCGCGCCTTCGACGTTCGAATGTTGAAGCCCGAGCGCGTGTCCCCATTCGTGACTTACGGTACGCGTCATCTGGTCAACGGTTGTCACGTACGCCGGATCCAACATCATGTCGGATTCGACCAGTGTTTTGTTGGGACCGGACGACTGATACCACACATAAGTGGCGCCCGAGATGCCCATGTCCGGATGTTGCCAGCCGACCACGCTGATGCCATCGGGTCCGCCGGAAAGTGTTTTTGGCACCGCGTCGGTCTCGCCGCCATAAGCGATCTGGACTCCGCAGACCGCGGTCCATTTCGCCGATTGCGCGGTGATCTGTTGAATCACCGCGTCCTTTGAGCTACTGAATGGCGCCGGAGCGCCCGCATGGTTGTAATACCAACGCAACGGGCCTGCCCATTTGGCCGGTGCGCCGAACATGTACCTGAACTTCGAAGTCGAACCGGACCCCTGCGCCGATGACGCACCGGGTAATGCGCTGATCACGTAGTCCGAACCATTGGTGGCGGCATGCGCGCCCCCTAGCCAGGTAGAGACCAGCAACGTGGCTGCGGCCACCACGCACGCGTGGCCGAGACCGTAATATTCGAATGGCTTTTTCACAGCTAGATGCTGTGACTTATGAGAGCGACGCGTGATCGGACGACACCTTTTAAACGATCGGTGCACGTCTGAATCCGTTGTAGGACTCAGCGACTCCCGTTCGCTCGCCCGCTGAATTTGGCTATAGAAACTGGGGCTTAGAGGCGATCGTCAACAAGATGGTTGTTAAACCTCGCGGACAGCACTCAGAGCTATATGGGAGGCGGGGCTATCGAATGCGAGCGTTGAACGTGCCCAATTTTCGCAAACTCATGACGCTCAGCGTCGAACGCAGCGCTCTGCTAGCGTGCGCAATCCGCAGCGAGTGCAGCCATGAATGATTCGAGCGAGGTCTTGAGCTTGGCAAAGCCGGGGGTGGGTTCAACCGTCGCTTCGTCTAGGTAGAGCGCACGATTCATCTCGATCTGGATAACGCTGCTGCCGCGCGAAGGCTGGCCGTACTTGCGCACGATGGTCGCGCCCTTGTACGGATCGTTGACGGTGACGCGATAACCCAGGCCCCGCAGGTGCCCGACGACCAGTTCGACAAAACGCGGATCGGCGCTCGTGCCATCGAGATCGCCCACGACCATGTCGGGCCGCAGCGCACCCTCGCCGTCGGGGGTCATGGCATTGCCGCGCGACTTCATCGAATGCCAGTCGATGTGCCAGATAAATCCAAAGCGCTCACGCAGCGCCGCGTTGTGTTCCGCCAGCGCGCGATGGTAGGGCACGTAGATGCGGTCGATGCGGGCGCGCACGTCTGCGATCGACAACGGCTTCTCGACGATGACCTTGCCGGGCACGACATAGCGCCTGATCAGCCCGAGTCCCTTGCCGCTCTTTTCCGTCGGTCGAAGCGGCGCCGGTCCAGGCCAAGCTTCGGCGAGTAGCTCCTGATCGATGTCGTCAATGTCGCGATTCACGTCGATATAGCACCGCGGATACTGCGCAGCGAGCAGCCCGATGCCGAGTTTGGGAGCGGCCCCGATCAACTCGTCGACGAGGGCATCCTCGCCGCGCCGCAGCTCGGCAAGCGAAAGATGCGTCTCCCAATCCGACGGATAGTGCCGGCCGCTGTGCGGCGAATCGAAGAGGATCGGCAGCGCGGTGTCGCCCGGCAGCTTCAGCACATAGGGAGCGACCGCATCGATCATGACGGCATCAGTAGCCGATCCCGACAGCGATCGCCATGATGATCATCGAAAGCACGAAGAGCACTGCCACCAGTGGCATGATGAAGCGAATCCACTCGCCATAGCCGACGCCTCCGGTGGCGAGATACGCGAGCAGCATGCCCGACGTGGGCGTCACCATGTTGGTGAGCCCATTGCCGAACAGGAACGCGAGCACGGTCGTCTGCCCGCTGACCCCGGCCAGCGTACCAATCGGCCCGAGCAAGGGCATGCTGATTGCGGCCTTGCCGGAGGTCGACGGGATCAATACGTCGAGCACCATCTCGATGAGCACCATGCCCTGCGCGACGACGATCGCCGACTTGCCGTCAACCCAGCTCGCGAGGTCGTGGATCACCGTGTCCAGCACCAGGCTGTCGCGCAGGATGATCTCGACCGAGCTGGCCAGACCGATCAGAAGACCGCCGAGGATCATGCCCTTCATCCCGTCGATGAAGGCCTCCGCGGTCTCGCGCGACGGCAGGCCCGAGATCAGCGCAATGACCAGCGCGAGGAAGATGTAGTAGGCGGCGAGCTCGGAGCTGTGCCACCCCCAGGTGCGGGTGCCCGCCACCAGTCCGGCGACGCTCGCGCCGAGCACAATCAGGATCGCGAGTTGGCGTGGCGAGAGCTTCTTCGACAGGTCGATGTCCTGCGGCAGGGTGAAACCGGTCTTGCGCACGTACCAAAGCAGATATGCGATACCGAGCCCCAGGTAGACGACGAAGACGACCAGTCGCAGCCAGAGACCGCTGAATACCGGCACGCCGACGATCGGCTGCGCAATCGCCACCGCGAGCGGATTCGTGACCGACGACAAATAGCCCAGCTTGGCGGCAATCGCCACCAGCGCCGTTGCGAAAAGCGGTCCGAGGCCGATGCGCCTGGCGAGCAACACGACCATCGGGATGATCACCAGGTACTCGGAGATCAGTCCGAGGAACGAGCTGCCCGCGCAGATCACGATCATCAACAGCGGTGTCAGCCAGTAGACGTTGCCGCGCGTCAGCGCGAGCAGCCGATCGATGCCCGCGTCGAGGGCACCTGTCTTGCGCAGGACGCCGAACATGCCGCCGATGAACATCACCATGAATATCAGCGGCGCTGCGCGGATCATCCCTGCGGGAATCGACGAGAACAGCGTTACCGCGCTCGCCGGGTAGGCCTGGGTTGCGGAGCTTTTCGGGGGCGCAGCGCGAATCAGCGCATCGAGACCGGAGTCCTTGGGTATCGTCTGGTACGTGCCGGGGACGACAAGACCGTCCTTGCGCTGATACTCGCCGGAGCTGATCGCGTAGGTCAGCAGGATCGCGCCCGCGATGATCAGCAGCATCATGACCACCGGGTGCAATATCTTCGCGTGGCCATGGCGCGAGGCGGCGGATGCGGTCGATGCGGATCGGGCGGATTGAGGCATGAGGGACGACTCCTGCTGTTCGCGCCGGTCTGCCTGATTCAGCTGTTCGATGCTGCTTGCCGGCAGCATATGCGCCTATTGAACCCTTTGCTTAGGAACTGCACGAAAGCATCGAGCAGCCGGCGCGGTTGCGCGCCCAGTCGGGACGCCGTCGCGCATAGGCTTCACGCCCCGGTTGATCGTCGTAGGGCCGGCGCAGCACCTCGAGCAGCTCGCTGATCCCGCTCGCGTCACCCTGTGCGGCGCGATCGATCGCTTCCTGCGCAAGATAGTTGCGCAGCACGTAGCGCGGGTTGACGGCGCGCATGCGCTCGCGGCGCAACGCGGGCGGCGTGGTGTCCGAGGCCAAGCGCGCCGCATAGCGGGCGAACCACTCGTTGAACGCGCTCGCGTTCGCCGCCGCCTTCGCCTCGTCGTAAAAGGCGTCATGCAGCGCGGCGAGCGCAGCATCGCCATGGTTCGGATCGATATCGGCGAGCGTGCGGAAAAACAGCGTCATGTCGACTTCCGCGGCCTTGAGCAGTGATTGCAGCGATGCCATCAGCTCGGCGTCGCCGTCGCGGCATTCGGCCAGCCCGAGCTTGGCGGCGATGTTGTCGCGCTCGGCGGCGATGAACACGTCGGCGTAGCGCTGCAATCCGCTGTGCAGCGGATCTTCATTCGCGAACTCGGGAACCAGCGCCCCGGCCAGTCGCGTGAGATTCCAGTACGCGATCTGCGGCTGCGCGCCGAAGCGGTAGCGGCGGCCGTGTGCATCGGTAGTATTCGGGGTCCAGTCGAGATCGAAATCGTCGATCCACCCATACGGGCCATAGTCGATGGTGAGACCCAGGATCGACATGTTGTCGGTATTCATCACGCCATGTACGAAGCCCACGCGCATCCACAGCGCGACCATGCGCGCGGTGCGCTCGCACACCTGCGCAAACCACTGTGCGCGCACCGCTTCGGGAAGTGCTGCAGCAGCGTCACCTCCAGGCACTAGCTCGGGAAAATCGCGCCGAATGGTGAAATCGACCAGCTGCTTGAGCAGCGGCAAATCACCGCGCGACGCGGGCAACTCGAAATTGCCGAAGCGGATGAACGAGGGCGCAACGCGGCACACCACCGCCCCCGGCTCGTCCTCCGGACGTCCGTCGTAGAACATGTCGCGCACCACGCTCTCGCCGGTGGCGACCAGGCACAGCGCGCGCGTGGTCGGGACGCCCAGATGGTGCATCGCCTCGCTGCACAGGAATTCGCGTACCGACGAGCGCAGCACGGCGCGACCATCGGCGGTTCGCGCATAAGGGGTGGGGCCGGCACCTTTCAGCTGGAGCTCCCAGCGCTGTCCGGCGGCGTTGACGGTTTCGCCGAGGATGATCGCGCGGCCATCGCCGAGCTGTCCCGCCCAGTTGCCGAACTGGTGCCCGCCGTAGTTGGCGGCGTAGGGCTCCATGCCCTCGACCAGCGCGTTGCCGCCGAACACCTGCGCGAATTCCTGCGACGCGACTTCGCGCGGGTCGATCCCGAGCAACGCCGCTACCTCGCGCGACCAGGCAAGCACGCGCGGCGCGATGACCGGCTCGGGGTGGACACGCGAGTACAACGCGCCGTGGACCTGGCGCCGGCGCGAGCCCGATTCCGGGTCTGCGGGCAGATCGCGGACGAACGCATTGTCGAAGCGAAGCGAGCCGAGCACGCCCGGCGCGACCGTGGGAAAGCGCGTGGTGACGGTGGTATCGGGCGACATGGATGTCGATGCTCGCGTGAAACGTCATTGTACGCCGGCGCGCTCGGCGATTCTCGGGTGCTCAGTGGCAATCTGACGCGGCGTCGGATGCTATGCTTTCGACATGCAATCGCCGCCGTCGTTTCGAAAACTGCGCGATCCGCGCGCGATCGTGCGCTGGCTCGCCGTGCTTTCCACACTTGTTGCGGTCGTTGCTTCCGCAGCTTCACCGGAACCGGTCGATTGCGCGACGCTGCCGCGTCGTTCGATCGAGCGGGTGATGTGCCACTCAGCGACGCTTACCGGCCTGGATCAGGAAATGAATCGCCTGCTAACGCTGGCGACCGCGGGCAGCGGGCCGGCTGTCTCGCAGATCCGCGAGCAGCAGGTGGCGTGGGGTGCGCGTCGCGCCGAATGCGCCAACAGCACGACGCAGGAGCCGTGCCTGCGCGAACTCTATGTCTCGCGCATCGCGGCGATTCGCGCCGGCAGTCGGGCCGCGCGCAGCGCCGACACGAAGGGCACCAGCCTCGGACCTTTCGCGTTTCGCTGCGAAGGCGTCGACGCGCCGCTCGCCATCTCGTACGTCAACGTGCCGCCGCGCTTCGCGTGGGTGACGATCAAGGACAAGGGTTACCTCCTGGTGGAGCAGCGGTCCGGCAGCGGCGCGCGCTACGAGGGGAACGGCACGCTGTTCTGGGAAGCGCAGGGCGAAGCGCGCTGGCGCCCCACCACCGGATCGCCGGAGACGGTCTGCGCGCGGGCAACGGCACGCTGAGCCGGGGCGCAGGCGATCGCACTGATAGACTCGCGGATTCCGCGACTACGGACCTCGAGCACGATGGACAACGAAAAGATCACAGTGCGCATCACCGAAACCGGCAAGACGCTCGAGCTCGCCGTGCTGTCCAAGCGTGTAGACCGCATCGAAGTCGTGGTCGGGGAAGGCGTGCATAGCGTGCGCTGCGGTCTGACCCCGACGCGCAACGCGCTCGCCTATTCAGGCAGCGTCATGGGTCGCGAGATCATCTACGAGCGCTCGCGCGCCGACGTGCAGGCCGACATCGATCGGCTCAATCCTCACGTGCGCGGCGGCTCCAGGTCGGAGCGCCGATGATCCTGGTTCACCATCTCAACAATTCGCGCTCGCAGCGCGTATTGTGGCTGCTCGAGGAGCTGGGCGCCGAATACGAGATCCAGCGTTATACGCGCGACCCGAAGACGATGCTTGCGCCGCCGTCGCTGCGCGCGGTGCATCCGCTGGGCAAATCGCCGGTGATCTCCGACGATGGCGTCGTCATCGCCGAGTCGGGCGCCATCATCGAGTACCTCGTCGACCGCTATGGCAAGGGACGCTTCGCACCGCCGCCGGGCACGCCGGACCGGCTGCGCTACACCTATTGGCTGCACTACGCCGAGGGCTCTGCGATGCCGCCACTGCTGCTCAAGCTGGTGTTCGACCGCATCGCCAAGCAGCCGATGCCGTTCTTCGTCAAGCCGGTCGCGCGCGGCATTTCACAGCGTGTGCTTTCCACTTTTGTTACGCCGCAGCTCGAGCGCCATCTCGATTTCCTGGAAGGTGAGCTCGACAAGAGCCGCTGGTTCGCCGGCAACGAATTCTCGGCTGCCGACATCCAGATGAGCTTTCCCGTCGAGGCGGCGGTTGCGCGCGCCGGACTCGACCGGCGTCGGCCGAAACTCATGACCTACCTGGAGCGAATCCGCGCGCGACCTGCCTATCAGCGTGCACTCGAGCGCGGAGGGCCGTTCGCGCTCGCCTGACGCGGGGTCTCTAGGACGTGCCGAGCGGCTCGCGCAGCGACTGGATGATGCGGCGATCGAATTGCTTTCGCTGCTCAGGTGCAAGCGCCGCGTAGAGGACGGTCATGCGCTCCAGCGCAAGCCGGGTGGATTCGGCGCGCAGCGCGTCGTCGTCCGCGATCGTGCCAAGCACCGTGTCGGCGGTCACGGTATTCCCTTGATCCATGCGGAACGACGCGAGGTGACGGGCACGCATGCGTTCTGCGTTCGCAGAGTCGCGCACCTGACGCTCGAAGCTGTCGAACAGAGGTGCCTGCTCGGCGGTTAGCTTGAGATCGATGCGCAGCGACGGCAACTCGCGCTCGATGGCTGCGAGCGGGTCGAACTGCGGCGCGACACCTCGCGTGCTTGAATCCCCGGGCCCCGTCGCGTGGCTTGATGCTGCGTCGCCACCTTTACGCGATCGGCCTCCATATTGCGCATTCGCGCCCGTCGCGACGGCCCCCAAGAGAAGCGCAGCCGATATCAGCGAGCGCCTGTGGCGATCGATCATTCAACGAATACGCGAGCTAAGCGCTTCGAATCCGTGGCCGACGTCGCCGCGGACGCGACGCCTCCCGGTATCGGTCTGTCGTGCTGTTCAAGCACCATGGCGGTTCCCGCGATAGTGGTTCGGGAGATTGGTGTCAGCGTCAGATCAGGCGAACCGGAACGTAGATTCTCTGACCACTTCGTTGAATCAGCAGCGCCGCCGATTTGGCGGAGCTGCCCACTGCGCTGT
>DASXBS010000236.1:0-12199 GCA_036491555.1 Casimicrobiaceae bacterium | reverse complement strand
CCGTCACTTCGGCACCAGTTTTTTCAACGCCGCAGGCGGCGGCGACCCGGTGATGTTCCAGCACATCTTCTGGTTCTTCGGCCACCCCGAGGTCTACATCATGATCCTGCCGTCGTTCGGGATCGTCTCCACCATCATCCCCGCGTTCGCCCGCAAGCCGCTGTTCGGCTACGCGTCGATGGTCTATGCCACCTCGTCGATCGCGATTCTCTCGTTCATCGTTTGGGCGCACCACATGTTCACCGTCGGCATGCCGGCAGCGGGACAGCTCTTCTTCATGTACGCGACCATGCTCATCGCGGTGCCGACAGGCGTGAAGGTCTTCAACTGGCTGGCCACGATGTGGCGCGGCTCGATGACCTTCGAGACGCCGATGCTCTTCGCCATTGGCTTCATATTCCTGTTCACGATGGGTGGCTTCACCGGCCTGGTGCTGGCGATCACGCCGGTCGACATCCAGCTTCAGGACACCTATTACGTAGTTGCGCATTTCCACTACGTGCTGGTGGCGGGCTCGCTGTTCGCGTTCTTCGGCGGCATCTACTATTGGCTGCCGAAGTGGTGCGGGCGGATGTACAACGAGACGCTCGGCAAGTGGCATTTCTGGCTGTCGATGATCTTTTTCAACGTCACGTTTTTCCCGATGCACTTCCTCGGGCTCGCCGGCATGCCGCGTCGCGTCCCGGACTATGCGACGCAGTTCACCGATTTCAACGAGATCGCCACGATCGGCGCCTTCGGCTTCGGCTTGTCGCAGATCCTTTTCCTATACATCGTCCTGACCGCGATCCGCGGCGGCGCACCGGCGCCGGCCCGGCCGTGGGAAGGCGCTGATACGCTGGAATGGACGTTGCCGTCACCGGTGCCCTATCACACGTTCGAAACGCCGCCGCAGATCGCCTAGTTGGCGGACATCGGGCATCGATAACATGGATACGAACACCGACCCGAGGCGAACGGCCAGCGTGCGCACCGCGGTCATCCTGCTGTCGATCGCAATGGTCTTTTTCGGCGGCATCATCCTCGCGCAGTACGCCGGCGAGCCGAGCGTCGGGATGAGCGTGCTCGGATTCGCGGTCATCGGATTCCTGCTGGTCGCCATCGGCCGCAACGTGTTCCGCAAAGACCGCAAGGCATCGCGATGAGCGCCGGCCCCTCCATGCAGTCGACGATGCCCGAGGCGCGGCGGTCCAATCGCGCGCTCGTGCTGAGGCTCGCCATCGTGGTGGTCGGGATGTTCGCGTTCGGCTACGCGCTGGTTCCGTTCTACGATCAGATCTGCAAGGCGACCGGGCTGCGCGACATCGCTGTCCCCGATCAGACCGTAAACACGCAGGTCGACCTGTCCCGTACCGTGCGCGTCGAGTTCGACGCCAACCTCAACAAGCTGCCTTGGCGCTTTCGCCCGCTGACGCCCGTGCTCAACGTGCATCCCGGCGAGATCGTCCAGGTGCTCTACGAGATTGAGAACAACAGCGATCGAGCGATGACGGGGCAGGCGGTGCCCAGCTACGGCCCGCAGCTCGCCGGCAACTATTTTCGCAAGCTCGACTGTTTCTGTTTTGCCAAGCAGTCGTTCCGCGGGGGCGAAAAGCGGCAGATGCCGGTGGTGTTCGTGATCGACACGCACCTCCCCACCGACGTCTCGACGATCACGCTTTCCTACACATTTTTCGAAGTCGAAGGCAACCAGGCCCAGGCGCGCGACCTCAGCGCGCCGGACGCGAACGGCACCACCAGAGAGACCCCGGGGAGCAAAGGATGAGCACGACACCGCATGCCGAACCGTATTACTACGTGCCGCAGCCATCGCATTGGCCGATCACCGGCTCGTGCGCGCTGCTGCTGATGGCGGTGGGCGCGGCCAGCTGGTTCAACTCCTATGCATTCGGTCCGTGGCTGGTGCTGGCCGGCTTCGCGGTCCTGGTGACGATGATGTTCGGCTGGTTCGGGCGCGTGATCGACGAGTCGGGGCATCACCTCTACAACAAAAAGGTCGACCTGTCGTTCCGCTGGGGGATGAGCTGGTTCATCTTTTCCGAAGTGATGTTCTTCGCCGCCTTTTTCGGCGCGCTGTTCTACGTGCGCAACCTATCGGTCCCCGGCCTTGGCGACATGGAAAGCAAGCTGCTGTGGCCGAACTACACCCCGATGTGGCCCACCAACGGGCCGTATCTCACCGACGCGTTCACGCCGATGGCTGCGTTCGGCATCCCGCTGCTGAACACGATCATCCTCGTCTCGTCGGGCGGCACGCTCACCATCGCACACCATGCCCTCAAGGCCGGCCATCGCGGTGCGCTCAAGTTCTGGCTGTTCATCACCATCGTGCTGGGCTTCACGTTCCTCGGGTTCCAGGCGTTCGAGTACACGCACGCGTACAGCGAGCTCAACCTCAAGCTGTCGACGGGCGTCTACGGGTCGACGTTTTTCATGCTGACCGGTTTCCACGGATTCCACGTCACCATCGGCGCGATCATGCTCACGGTGATGCTGCTGCGGATATTTCGCGGACACTTCGACGCGCAGCACCATTTCGCGTTCGAGGCCGCGGCCTGGTACTGGCACTTCGTCGACGTAGTGTGGCTGCTGCTGTTCGTGCTCGTCTACTGGATGTAGACCGCGCCGCGCACGAAAAAGCCGCGCTGGCAGCAGCGCGGCTTTTTTGATCTGTACCGGTGTGCGGTGCTAGCGCAGGCCCTGACTGCTAATCCACCCGAGCTTATAGCTCACGACCAGGAATATGATGAGGCTCGCCGACAGCGCAACGCGCAGCGCGAGCGCCTTGACCATGCGCGTTCCCTGGCCGCGATCGTGGTACAGGTAGTAGAGCGCGCTGCCGAGGCTCGCCACGATGAGCAGCAGCGCGACGATGACGATGATTCTGATCACTTCGTTTCCCAATGGCTTCCTGCCCCGCTGAGCGCGCCTGCGGACGATGGGCCGCATGCTGACCGCGCGAACCCCAGTCTAGGCCACGCACGCATCGATGCCCACATGATTCGGACCTTTTTTTCACGGCGCCAGTTCCGCCCGACACTCTGGCCCACGCTAGCGCTTGCCGTGCTGGTGGCGCTTACCGTGAGCCTCGGCAACTGGCAGCGCCAGCGCGCCACCGAGAAGGATGCACTGCGCGCGCAGTTCGAGCAGGCTTCGCGAGCGCCGGCGACGGGTCTGGACGAGGGCGCCAGCGTCGCCGATTTGCGCTTTCGCAGCGTGCGCATCGAAGGCGTGTTCGACGCCGCCCAACAGGTGCTGATCGACAACAAGATACGCGGCGGGCGCGCGGGCTACGACGTGGTCGCGCCGCTCAGGCTCCCCAGCGGGCGCTACGTGCTCGTCGATCGGGGCTGGATCGCGGCGACGTCGCGCCACGCGGACCTGCCCGCGGTGCCGCCGCCGGTCGGCGATGTAGTGCTCACCGGCCGCATCAACATGCCACCGGCGCGCTACCTCGAGCTCGCAGCGGAACCTTCGTCGGGCCCGCTGCGGCAGAACCTCGACATCGCGCGTCTGGCGCAATCGACCGGTCTGCCGCTGCTGCCCTACATTATCGAGCAGACCGGCGGCAGCGATACAGGCGACGGGCTGCTGCGCGAATGGCCGGCGCCAGACTTCGGAAGCGAACAGCATCGAAGCTACATGCTCCAGTGGTACTCGATGGCCGCGCTGGGATGCGCGCTCTGGCTCGCGCTCAACTGGCGTGAGCGACCATGAATTCATCGACGATGCCCGATCGCCACAAGAGCCGGCGAAAGCTGCTCCTGATTGCGTTGTTCGCACTGTCTCCCATCGTGGCCTCATACGTGACCTATTTCTGGTTCACCCCGGACCGCCGCGCCAACTACGGCGAGCTGCTCGAAACGCGACGCGTCCCTTCGCTCGAGGGCGTAGGCAACGATGGTTCGCCGTTCTCGCTCGCCGCGCTTCAGGGACAATGGGTGTTGCTGGTGGTGACCGGCGATGCGTGCGATGAACCGTGCCGGCGCGCGCTCTACGCAACCCGGCAGGCGCGTACCATCCAGGGACGCGAACAGGATCGTGTGACCCGGGTCTGGCTCATGCCGACCGCCGTGGTGGTGCCGTCCGACGTTGCGTCCGCGCATCCCGGACTGGTCATCGCCCGCGTTCCCGCACCATCGCTCGCCAGCCTGCCGCTGATGGCGGGCGGCGCGCCGACCATCCTGATCGTCGACACGCGAGGCAACCTGGTGCTGCGCTACGCGGCCGAAGCCGACATCAAGCGCCTGGCCGCGGATCTCGCGCGGCTGTTGCGTGCGTCGCAGATCGGCGAGGCGCCGCGGTCCGGGATGATAAAATATGCATCCCGTTCGACAGGCGGTGGACGGCTAACGATGCGCGGCGCCGGACTGACAACTGAATAGCAACTTAGCGGCACCGAGCGCCAACTGAGCGGCGCCCGAGTGGCACCCGAGCTTTTGACGATTTCGCCAAGTTTTCGATGACCACGTCCCTTGCATTGCCGCAGCATCGACTGCGCCAGTTTCTCGCGCTGACGAAGCCGCGCGTCGTCTCTCTGATCGTGTTCACCGCGATGATCGGGATGTTCCTGGCCACGCCGGGATTGCCACCCGCGCTGCCGGTGCTGTTCGCGACACTCGGCATCGCGCTGGTCGCGGGGTCGGCCGCCGCAATCAATTGCCTGGTCGAGCAGAAAATCGATGCGGTGATGGCGCGCACACGTGCGCGGCCGCTGCCTCGCGGCGAGATCAGCTCGCTGCAGACGCTGGTATTCGCGAGCATAGTCGGTGTCGCCGGGCTGGCGCTGCTCTACGCCAAGGTGAACGCGCTCACCATGTGGCTCACGCTTGCGACCTTTCTGGGCTACGCCCTCGTCTATACCGTCCTGCTCAAGCCCGCGACCCCGCAGAACATCGTCATCGGCGGAGCTTCCGGGGCGATGCCGCCGATACTCGGTTGGGCAGCGATCGCCAACGACGTGCCTCCCGAGGCGCTGCTGCTGTTCCTGATCATTTTTGTGTGGACTCCGCCGCACTTCTGGGCGCTGGCGCTGTACCGGACCAAGGAGTACGCCAAAGCGGGACTGCCGATGCTGCCTGTAACGCACGGTGCCAAGTTCACGCGGCTGCACATCGTGCTGTATACGATCGTGCTGCTCGCGGTGAGCCTGCTGCCGTTCGCGATACGCATGAGCGGATGGCTCTACCTTGTCGCGGCGCTCGTGCTCGGCGCGAACTTCATCCGCTATGCGGTCTCGCTGTACCGCCGCTACAGCGACACGCTCGCGCGGCGCACGTTCCGTTATTCGATCGTCTACCTTGCCGCGCTCTTCTCGGCGCTGCTCGTGGACCACTACCTGCGATGACGTCGGGCGCCTGCGTCAAACGGGTCGGTGCGTGCGCGCTTGCGCTGCTCGTCGTGGCGTGCGGCAATGCGGCGGGCCCGAAGTTCATGGGGTCGGATGTCACCGGCAGCGCCTTCGGACGCGACTTCCGGCTGACCGACCCGTCGGGGACGACTCGTTCGCTCGAGGACTTCCGTGGCAAGGTAGTCGTGCTTTTTTTCGGGTACACGCAATGTCCGGATGCCTGTCCGACGACGCTCTCCGAGCTCGCGTCGGTGATGCAAACCATCGGCGCCGACGCCTCGCGCGTGCAGGTGTTGTTCGTCACCGTCGATCCGGAACGCGACACCGCGGCGCTGCTCGCGCAGTATGTGCCCGCGTTCAACCCGGCCTTTCTCGGGCTTCGCGGCGACGCCGACGCCACCGCGGCGGTGGCCAGGGAATTCAAGGTGATCTACCAGAAGCAGCCGGGTCCCACGCCGGGAAGTTACAGCATGGACCATTCCGCGGGGACGTTCATTTTCGATCCGCAGGGACGGCTGCGAATCTATGTTAGCTACGGACAGGGCCCCCAGGTGTTCGCGCACGACATCGAGGCCCTGCTCCACGCACCTTCCTGAACGGCGTTGTCGTGCCGCATTCGCGCCGCGATCAGCCGGCGCGCTTGTTCTCGATCAACTCGATCTTGTAGCCGTCGGGATCCTGCACGAAGGCGATCACGGTGCTGCCGCCCTTGACCGGCCCCGCCTCGCGCGTCACGTCGCCCCCCTTGGCGCGAACCGCGGCGCAGGCGGCAGCCGCGTCGGGAACCTCGATAGCGACGTGTCCGAACGCCGTGCCGAGATCGTAGTGGTCGACGCCGTAGTTGTAGGTGAGTTCGAGGACCGCGCCCTGCGATTCATCGCCGTATCCGACGAAGGCCAGCGAATACTTCTGCTCGGGACGCTCGGTCGTGCGCAACACGCGCATCCCGAGCACGCCGGTGTAGAAGCCGATCGAGCGCTCGAGATCGCCCACGCGCAACATCGTATGCAGGATTTTCATCGCGAGCCCTTTCTAGAATTCCACCAGTTCGTAGTCTTCCTTGCGCGCGCCGCAGTCGGGGCACGTCCAGTTGGGCGGCACGTCCTCCCATTTGGTGCCCGGCGCTATGCCGGTGTCGGGATCGCCGAACGCTTCGTCATAGATGTGGCCGCAGATGAGGCACATGTATTTTTTCATTCGACGACAAATCGGTTGGAGTAAAATCGTAGTTTACCAAGTCCGGTTGGGCGGTAACCGGAGCGGTGACAGGTTGGGTCCCATGCTTGTCACCTGCGCGTGACCCGCGATGCCGCTCCCGAAGGACGTAGACCGCAATGCCCCCGTCGACCGATCCCGATCCCGATTTTCCTCCGCTGGTGTTGACCTTCGCGGCATCCGACCCCTCGTCCGGCGCCGGGATGCAGGCGGACTTGCTGACGCTGGCCAGCATGGGGTGTCATCCGCTGACCGTGGTGACCGCGATCACCGTCCAGGACACCATGGGAGTCGAGGCGGTGCAGCCCATCGATTCGGACTGGGTGTCCGATCAGGCGCGTTGCCTGCTCGAGGACATGCCCATCGACGCTTTCAAGATCGGCGCGCTGGGAAGCGTCGAGAACATTTCGGCGATTGCGGAAATCATCGCCGACTATCCCGACGTGCCGCTGATTCTCGACCCGGTGCTCGCCTCGGGGCGCGGCGACGAGCTCGCCAGCGACGAGATGCTGCATGCCATGCGCGAGCTCCTGCTGCCGCAAACGACGATCCTCACCCCGAACAGCATGGAGGTGCGCCGCCTCGCCGACGTCGAAGACGACGAGGACCCCTCGCTGGCGGCGTGCGCCCAGCGCCTCATCGACGCCGGCGCCGAATACGTCCTCGTCACCGGCACGCACGAGCCGACCGCACAGGTCGTGAACACGCTTTACGGGAAGAATGGCGTCGTGCGCACCGACAGCTGGCCCCGGCTCCCCGGCAGCTACCACGGCTCGGGCTGCACCCTGGCGTCCGCGATCGCGGCGATGCTCGCCAACGGGCTCGACTTGCCCGATGCGGTGCGCGAGGCCCAGGATTACACGTGGCACGCGCTGCAAAAGGCGTATCGGCCCGGCATGGGACAGTTCCTGCCCGATCGCCTTTTCTGGGCGCGGGAGCAGGAGAACGCCGACGCTGAAGGCGAAGCCGCGGAGGCCAAGACCTCGGCGGCGGATGCGCCGGCGGCGGCACTGTTGTCAGCCCAGCTTTCCGATCTGCATCGGCATTGAGCGGCGCTGTTTCGCGTGCGCAAGCAACGATGCGCGGCCTCTACGCGTTGACATCCGGACTGACCGAGACACGCGTGCTGGCGTCGAAAGTGCGTGCCGCACTGGCGGGGGGTGCATCGGCGATCCAGTATCGAAACAAGGAAGCCGGTGCGGCGCTGCGACTCGAGCAGGCCATGGCGTTGCGCGACATAAGTGCTGGAGTGCCGCTCATCATCAACGACGACGTCGAGCTGGCAGCGGCTGTCGCCGCCGACGGCGTGCACCTGGGTCGCGACGATGCCGGCGTGGCCGCGGCGCGAGCTCGGCTCGGCCGACGCGCGCTGATTGGCGTTTCGTGCTACGACTCGCTGGAGCGTGCGCAGGCGGCGGTCGACGCGGGTGCCGACTACATTGCGTTCGGGAGCTTCTACGGCTCGAGAGTGAAGCCCGACGCGGTGCGCGCACCGCGGTCGCTGTTGTCGGAAGCCAAGCGGCGCTGGCGCGTTGCGGTGGTGGCGATCGGCGGGATTACACCTGACAATGCGCCGCTGCTGCTGGCGGCGGGGGCCGATGCGATCGCGGTCATTTCCGCTCTGTTCGACGCCGACGATGTCGAGGCGGCGGCGCGATGTTTTAGCCGCATGTTCGACCCCGCGCCGGCGCGCTAGCCATCTGCGGCCGATTCCTCACTTCGAGTGCATCGAATGACCAGTCGTAACGACATGCTGTTCGAGCGCGCGCAGCGCACGATTCCGGCGGGTGTCAATTCGCCGGTGCGCGCCTTTCGCTCGGTGGGCGGCACGCCTCGCTTTTTCACGCGCGGCGAGGGCGCGTATCTTTGGGACGCCGACGGCAAGCGCTACATCGACTACGTCGGATCGTGGGGGCCTGCGATTCTGGGTCACGCGCACGCCGATACCGTGCGCGCCGTGCAGGAAACCGCAGTTCACGGACTGTCGTTTGGAGCGCCCACCGAGCTCGAGATCGAGATGGCGGAGACGCTGTGCGCTTTGCTGCCGTCGATGGAAATGGTGCGCCTGGTGTCCTCGGGCACCGAGGCGACCATGACCGCGCTTCGCCTCGCGCGCGGCTATACCGGACGCTCGAAGATCATCAAGTTCGAAGGCTGCTACCACGGCCATGGCGACAGCCTGCTGGTCAAGGCCGGATCGGGTGCGCTCACCTTCGGCCAGCCATCGTCGGCAGGCGTGCCTGCCTCGATCGCCGGCGAAACCCTGGTGTTGTCCTTCAACGATCTGGACGAGGTCGATGCCGCATTCGCCTCGCATCCCGACCAAATCGCCGGCGTGATCGTCGAGCCGGTCGCCGGCAACATGAACCTCGTTCTTCCGGCGCCTGGTTTCCTGCAGGGGCTGCGCGCGCTGTGCGATCGCCACGGGGCGGTTCTGATTTTCGACGAGGTGATGACCGGCTTTCGCCTGCACCTGCAAGGCGCGCAGGGGCTGTACGGTGTCGCGCCCGACCTCACGACGCTCGGCAAGGTCATCGGCGGCGGCATGCCGGTGGGCGCGTTCGGCGGCAAACGAGCCATCATGGAAAGGATCGCGCCCTTGGGTCCCGTGTATCAGGCCGGCACGCTCTCCGGCAATCCCGTCGCCGTGGCGGCGGGACTGGCGACGCTGCGCGCGATCCAGGCGCCAGGGTTCTACAAGCGGCTCGCAGAGCGTACGCGCGCGCTGACCGACGGCCTCGCGCAGGCCGCGGCCAGTGCCGGCGTCGCGCTGTCGGCGCAGTCGATCGGCGGCATGTTCGGCGTGTATTTCGCGGTCGCCCCGCCCGCGAGCTATGCCGAGGTGATGGCGTGCGACAAAGAGCGCTTCAACCGTTTTTTTCATCGCATGCTCGACGCGGGCGTTTACCTTGCGCCTTCGGCCTACGAGGCGGGCTTCGTCTCGGCGGCGCATAGCGCCGCCGACATCGGCGAGACGCTGCAGCTCGCGACGCAGAGCCTGCGTGCCGACGCCTGATCCAATTGACCGCGCCGCGATGCCGCGCTCGCATGAACTTCGGTCGTCGACACGGTAGCGCCCGCATTGAAGCGCCTGCTCGTCGAGCGCGCACGCCATGATCGCGGGGCGCAACGATCCGTGCCCGTGCGGCAGCGGGAAAAAGTACAAGAAGTGCCACGGCTTGGAGCCGACGCCTGCACCCGCAACCGCCGCCGGTCCGCAGGCGTCGACGCGCGAAAGCGCTCACGCGCGCGCGCTGTTCGCCAAGGGTGATGTCGCCGGCGCCGCGACCGTCGCGCGCCGCGCCATCGCAATCGACGCCAACAACGCCGATGCCTACGTCGTCCTCGGGATGAGCCAGGAGGCGGGCGATCCCGCCGCGGCGCTGGAGGCATGGAGCGCGCCGTCGCTATCGCACCGAGCAGTCCTGAAGCGCACTTCCGCATCGGCAATGTCGAGCGCCGCCGAAAGAACGGCCCTGCCGCGGTGGGCGCGTATCGGGCCGCGCTCGGCGCAGGCCTGCGGCACCCGGTACTGTTCAACAATCTCGGACTCGCTTTGCAGGACCCGGGGCCGCAGCATGACACCGCCGAGGCTGAACGCTGCTATCGCGCTGCTCTCGAAATTCAACCTTCGATGATCGAGGCGCTGGCCAATCTCGCCGATCTGTTGAGCCAGCGCGCACGCTTCGCCGATGCCGTGCCGCTTTACGAAAAGGCGGTCGCGCTGAACGACGGCGTGGCGGCGCTCTGGCAGAACCTCGGGCTTGCCTACTACCGCCTGGGTGTGCAGTCGCGTGCGAGCAGCGCCTTGCAGCGCGCCATCGATCTCGATCCCGGCAGCGCGACCAGTCACACGACCCTGGCCGCGTCGCTGCTCGCCCAGCAGCGTGACGCCGAAGCGCTTCCGCATCTGCAGCGCGCGCTCGCGCTCGATGCCGATGCATTCGAAGCTCAGAGCATGCTGCTCTATGCGCACCAACGCATCTGCGACTGGCGCGATTTCGACGCGTTATTCGAGCGGCAGCGATCGCGTCTGAACGCGCCCGACGCGCCGCCGGTGGTGCCGCACAACCTGCTCGCGCTGCCGTATACGCCGCCGGAGCTGTTACGCGCCGCGCAGAACTGGGTAAGCAAGCGCGTCAGCTCGAACCATCCGGCGCGGCTGTCACGTCCCGCATCGACGAGCGGCAAGTTGCGCATCGCGTATCTCGGATCGGACTTCAGGACGCATGCGCTGGCCAATCTGCTCACCCGCGTGCTGGAGCTGCACGACCGCGCGCGCTTCGAGGTGTTCGGATATTCCTTCGGACCCGACGACCGCAGTCCGGCGCGCGCGCGCTTTGAGCGCGCCTTCGACCGCTTCGTCGACATCCGCGACGAGACCTTGGAGCGAAGCGCGCAGCGCATCCGGGACGACGGTATCGGTATCCTTTTCGACACCGGCGGCTACGTGCTCAATGCGCGCAGCGAGATCTTTGCGATGCGACCGGCGCCTCTGCAGATCAACTGCATCGGATTTCCCGGAACGCTGGGCGCGGACTATTACGACTACATCATCACCGATCAGACAGTGACTCCGCCCGATCAGCAGCGGAATTTCAGCGAGCGATTCCTGCTCATGCCGCATTGCTACATGCCCGGAGATACCGAACGCGTGATTGGTCCTGTGCCGAGCCGAGCCGCGTGCGGACTTCCGGATACTGGCTTCGTATTTTGCTGCTTCAACGCGGCGTGGAAAATCCATCCGCGCGTCTTCGATGCATGGATGCATGTGCTGCAACATACGCCAGGCAGTGTGCTGTGGCTGCTCGACAGCAGCGCCGCGGCACGCGACAACCTCAGGCGCGAAGGCGCGCAGCGCGGTATCGCGCCTGATCGCCTGGTGTTCGCGCCGATGCTTCCGCTCGCCGAGCATTTGGGGAGGCATGCACTCGCGGACCTCTTTCTCGACACCTTTCCATGCAATGCGCACACGACCGCCAACGATGCGCTGTTCGCAGGCTTGCCGGTGCTCACCTGCGCGGGTGAGACCTTCGCCAGCCGCGTCTCGGCGAGTCATCTGCACGCCATCGGATTGCCCGAGCTCGTGACCAGTGATCTGGAAGCGTATCGGGCGGTGGCGCTGCAACTCGGCCGCGATCGCACGCTTTGCGTCGGATACCGCGAGCGCCTGCGCGCCAACCGCTCGCGCATGCCTTTGTTCGACATGCCGGCGTATACGCGCGCCCTCGAACGCAACCTGCTCGATGCGTGGGATCGGCTGCAGTGATCAAGGTCAGCGTCGTCACTCCCACGTACGACCGCGAGCGCTTCCTTCCCGCCTTCTACCGGATGTTCTGCGCGCAGGACTATCCCGTGCTCGAGCTCCTGGTTGCCGACGATTCTCCGGTCGCCTCGCCGTTTTTTTCTTCGCTCGACGACACGCGCGTGCGCTATGTGCACCTGCCCTCGAGAATATCGATCGGTGAGAAACGCAATCGCCTGATCGACGCTTCGTCCGGCGAGATCATCGTTTCTTTCGATGACGACGACTACTACGCGCCAGGCTATATTTCCGGAATGGTCCGCGCGCTGGGCGGTGCCGATATGGTCAAGCTTGTCGGCTGGTACGTCCACGCGGTGGCGGAGAACGCC
>DASXBS010000235.1:0-6028 GCA_036491555.1 Casimicrobiaceae bacterium | reverse complement strand
TGCTCGCGTTCGTCGTCGACTGGACCATGCAGGGGCGGCAGAGGGCGCAGTTCTCCTCGCGCGCGGTAGCGTACGCGCCGAAGCCGGCGCGTGGCTTCGACGCGGCGATGTTCGTGTACTGCGCGCTGATCAGCGTCCTGCTGCTGGCGGTCCTGGGCATGGCGATTTACACCTCGTTCATCAAGCTCTGGCCCTACGACAAGACCTTCAGCCTGCGCCATTACACGTTCGGCCTGATCGATGGTGGCGTGATCTCTGCGTTCTTCAACAGCCTCCAGATGGCGCTGCTGTCGGCGGTGTTCGGCACCATGATCATTTTCGGCGGCGCCTATCTGCTCGAAAAGACACGCGGTATGAACGGACTGCGCGCGCTGATCCGGCTGCTGGCGGCGATCCCGATGGGCGTCCCCGGCATGGTGCTGGGCCTGGGGTACATTTTCTTTTTCAACCACCCCGACAATCCGCTCAACGTGCTCTACCACGGAATGACGATCCTGGTGATCTCCACCATCGTTCACTACTACACGTCGAGCCATCTCACTGCGGTGACCGCGTTGAAGGCGCTGGACAATGAATTCGAAGCGGTGTCCGCGAGCCTCAAGGTGCCTTTCTACAAGACGTTTTTCCGAGTGACGGTGCCGGTATGCCTGCCGGCGATCCTCGACATCGGCCGCTATCTCTTCGTCAACGCGATGGTGACCATCTCCGCGGTGGTCTTTCTGTATTCGCCGGACACCAAGCTCGCCTCGCTGTCGATTCTCAATCTCGACGACGCCGGCGAAATCGGGCCGGCGGCGGCGATGGCCACGCTGGTGGTATTCGCGTCGACGAGCGTATGCCTGCTCTACGCCGTCGTGACCCGCTTTCTGCTCACGCGCACGCAGGCGTGGCGCAAACCGATCGCGCTTTGACGCACAATCAGGAGTCGAACATGAGCAATTTCGATCGCGATCCGATCCTCCTTACGCCCGGACCGCTGACGACATCGCTGCAGACGCGCAGCGCGATGCTTCGCGACTGGGGATCATGGGATGCGCGCTTCAACGCGGTGACCGCGCGCATGCGCGAACGGCTGCTGTCGATCATCGGTGCCGGTTCGACGCACGTGTGCGTGCCGATGCAGGGCAGCGGTACCTTTTCGATCGAGGCCGCGGTGAACACACTCGTTCCCCGGCACGGCCACGTGCTCACGCTGGTGAACGGCGCATACGGCAAGCGCATGGCGCGCCTTACCGAGATGATGGGCCGCAGGAGCAGCGTGCTGGAGACCGCGGATGGCGTCCCGGCCAACGCTTCCGAGCTCGCGCGCGCGCTCGACGCCGACGCTTCGATCACTCATGTCGGGCTCATCCATTGCGAGACGTCGACCGGGATTCTCAATCCCTTGCCGGAGATCGCCGCGGTCGTCGCGGCGCGCGGCCGACGCCTGATCGTCGATGCCATGAGCTCCTTCGGCGCGCTGCCCATCGATGCGGCGGCGCTCGCCTTCGACGCGCTGATCGCTGCGTCGGGCAAGTGCGTCGAGGGGCCGCCAGGGATGGGCTTCGTGTTCGTGCGCAAAGGCGTGCTGGAAAGCTGCGCCGGCCATTCGACCTCGCTGTCGCTGGATCTGCACGACCAGTGGACGTACATGGAAAAGACGACGCAATGGCGTTTCACGCCGCCGACGCACGTGGTGGTGGCGCTCGACGCCGCGCTCGAGCAGTACTTCGCCGCAGGCGGACAGCAGGCGCGGCTTGCGCGCTATGCGGCCAATTGCGAAGCGCTGATCTCGGGCATGAGAGAGCTCGGCTTCGAGGTCTTTCTCGATCCGAAGATCCAGGCGCCGATCATCGTCACCTTTCACGCGCCGGCCGATGCGCGTTACGCATTCAAACTGTTCTACGACAAGGTACGCGACAAGGGCTTCGTTTTGTATCCTGGCAAGCTCACGCAGGTCGAGACTTTCCGCGTGGGATGCATCGGTGCGATCGGCCCCGACGAGATGCGTCATGCCGTGAATGCGATCCGCGATTCCGTTCGCGAGCTCGGGATCAAGCAG
Source organism: Casimicrobiaceae bacterium (assembly GCA_036491555.1). Taxonomy (GTDB): domain Bacteria; phylum Pseudomonadota; class Gammaproteobacteria; order Burkholderiales; family Casimicrobiaceae; genus PALSA-1003. The sequence goes on along the minus strand of DASXBS010000235.1, from coordinate 3,987 downwards.
GTCGCACGCACAGCGGTTCGGGCCGCCTGATCTGCTGCGGCCGAGCAGGCGGCGAGCGACCCGCGGCGCCTGCGCGTCTGATGGACGATGGCCCGCGTTCAGAAATCGAGCGCGGCGCTGCACAGCCGGCGCAGCGCCGCGCGATCCTCTTCGCTCATGGGCAAAGCCGCGCTACGCAGCAGCCAGTCGACGACAACGAGGCTAGCGTCCGCGGTCACGACATCGTGGCCCTCACGGTTCGCGATCAATGCCGCGCCCTCGGTGGCGTTGACGCGCCGGAATTCGACCACCTCACCATCGATCGCTTCCGGCGTGAACTCGGGCGCGAGCGCGAGATCGTGCGCGAACACCGTTTCCCGCTCAAGGCCGAGCGGGTGCGACCGGCAGATGCGGATTTCGGCGACCAGTATCGCCGCGGCCGCGACATCGGCGGGAATCCCGGCTTCCTCCCATGCCTCCTTGATCACCGTCTCCGCGGCGCTCATGCGCGCCGGGATTCCGCCGCCGACCAGATTGTCGAGCATGCCCGGATCGATGGCCTTGCTCGGACTGCGCCGCCCGAACCAAAGCCAACCTCCGTTCGGCCCCGGCACCACGCCGTTGACGTGTGCCGCGTAGGTGCGGATGCCGAAATAGCGTGCGGCGCTGCGCTCGAGATCGAACGATGGGGTCACGCCGAATGCGCGCGCCACCGCGTAGCGCTCGTCACGCCACGCGCTCAGCAAGCCTTCGCAACTGAGCGTGCGGGTCACGCGCTCCATCGCGTCGCTGCGCGCGCCATGCGAATCGAGCGCATCGACGAAGCGAATGTGGTCATGTGCCACGACCAAGGTGTCGCTGAAAGCTTCGAGACGGCTGGCGCGTGCGTCGTCGAGCCAGCCGATGGCGTCCCCGTCGACGACAAACCGGCGAAGCGGCACGGTCGGCGGCGCGAGCAGCGCCTCTAGTCGGCTGCGAATCGCGGTTACAATAGACGTCAATTCCGACCGCCGCATCCGAGCATTGTAAATGCACCGCTCGCGGCCAATACCCATGCCCTCTGACGTCCTCGCTCTGTTCGACCTCGACCACACGCTCATGCCGCATGACAGCGACGAGCAATGGGTGGCCTTTCTGGTCGAGCAGGGCGCGCTCGACCCCCTGCGCTACGACGCCGCCAACCGTGATCTGATTGCACGCTACAACCGCGGCGAGGCGGGAACACTCGAATTCACCGAGTTCTACCTGTCGACCCTGATGCGGTTCGAAGACGTCGAGTTGCGAAGCTGGCTCGACAAGTACCTTGCGCGCAAGATCCGCCCGCGCATCCGCGACTCCGCTCGGTCGCTGGTCGAGCGGCATCGAGCGGCGGGTGACCGCATCGTGTTGACCACGGCGGTGATTCGTTTTCTCGCCGAGCCGATCGCCGCCGAATTCGGCATCACCGACGTCATCGCGACCGAGGCCGAGCGCGTGGGGGGGCGCTATACCGGGAGGCTTACTGGCGTGCCAAACATCCGCGATGGAAAATTCCAGCGCCTGGTCGAATGGCTGGCGGCGCGCGACGAGCGGCTGAGTGACTTTCGCGAATGCTGGTTCTATGCGGACTCGGTGAACGATCTGCCGCTGTTCGAGCATGTCTCGCACCCGGTCGCGGTCAACGCCGACCCGGTGCTCGCTGCGCATGCCCGACACATGGGCTGGCCCGAAATGCGCGTCGCCTGATCGCCGAAGCGGTCGTCACCGTGCCGGCCGACGTCCTTGCGCTGTTCGATCTCGACCATACACTGTTAACGCTGGACTCGGACGATGCGTGGGTCGAATACCTGATCGGGCACGGGGTCATCGAGCGGGCGGGGTTCGAACAGCGAAACGACCGCATCGTTGAGCGCTACCGAAAAGGCGAGGTCGGGCCGCTCGAATTCACCGAGTTCTATTTGTCGACCTTCGTCGGGCATCCGCTGGCGCAGCTTGCGAGGTGGCGCACGGATTACCTCGAGCACTGCATTCTCCCGGCGATACCCGCTTCCGCGCGTGCGGTGGTAGCTACGCATTATGACCGCGGCGATCTTTGCGTCCTGACCACAGCAACCAATCGTTTCCTGAGCGAACCGATCGCGCACGAGCTCGGTTTCACCCACGTGATTGCGACCGAACCGCAAATGCGAGACGGTGGCTTCACAGGGAAAGTCGACGGCGTTCCGAACATGCGGGAGTGCAAGATCGAGCGCCTCGACGCATGGCTTGCGGGCCGTGGTCGCGGCCTCGCCGATTTTCGCGAAAGCTGGTTCTACAGCGATTCGCTCAATGACATCCCGCTGTTGTCGAGGGTGACGCACCCGGTCGCGGTCAATCCCGACCCGGTGCTCGCCGTGCTTGCGACCAAGAAGCGCTGGCCGGTGATCGAGATCAGGTAGAATCCGCGCTTTTTGCGAAAGGCTCCATGAGCGCGGTCATCATCGACGGCAAGGCGCGCGCGGCCCTGCTGACGGCAGAGGTCGCTTCACGGGTCGCGGTCAGGACGAGCGCAGGCAAACCACAGCCAGGGCTGGCCGTCGTGCTGGTAGGCGACAACGCCGCATCGCAGATCTACGTGCGCAACAAGCGGTCGACGACTGAGCGCGTCGGCATGCGTTCGCAGGCCTTCGATCTGCCGGCGACGACGACACAGGATGCGCTGCTGGCGCTGATCGACCGCCTGAACGCCGATCCGGACATCCATGGCATCCTGGTGCAACTGCCGCTGCCGAAGCACATCGATGGCGACGCCATCAACGAGCGCATCGATCCGCGCAAGGACGTCGACGGCTTTACGCCCTACAACATCGGGCGGCTGGTGCAGAAGCGCCCGCTGCTTCGGCCGTGCACGCCGTACGGATGCATGCTGCTCATCCGCGAAACGGGGCGCGGACTCGTCGGCATGCACGCGGTGGTGATCGGTCAGTCCAACATTGTCGGGCGGCCGATGGCACTTGAGCTGCTGATGGCGCGCTGTACCGTCACGATATGTCACTCGGCGACGCGCGACCTGCCACGCCTCGTCGGCGAGGCCGACATCCTCGTCGCCGCGATGGGCAGGCTCGCGTTCGTTCAGGGTGGATGGATCAAGCCGGGCGCTATCGTCATCGACGTTGGCACCAACCGCACGCCGGACGGCAAGCTGCGCGGCGACGTTGACTTCGAAGGCGCGCGAGAACGCGCAGGCTGGATCACACCCGTTCCGGGCGGCGTGGGTCCGATGACCATCGCCATGCTGCTGTCGAACACGCTGACGGCGGCGGAGTTGCAGGACGCGCGCTAGGAAGCGGCGCCTCTTTGCGCGGATTTGGCGTCGTGTCGCGAAGACGGCGCGGTGAACCGACTTGACCGGGGATCGGCGACGCTTGGTCAGCCGAACAGCACCGTCGCGAGAAGACCCGCGATGCCGAGGCCGAGCGCCGCGATGGCATCGCCTGCGATCAGTCCCCCGCCGAAAAGCGACGTGCTGCTCATGTCTTCGGGCAACATCGTGCGGCCACGAGCGGGTTTCGCCTTCGAGTATGTATTGATTAGGCTCGACACCACGCCGCCGCCGCCGAACCACAGCGAGGTATGAAGATTGAAGAAGCCACCAAAGGACAGCGCATACGGCGAGGGAAGAACGATCGCGTCGAGCACGAAGTCGACGGCGAAACCGCGCCGACCCGACGCGACGAAACGCTGGTAGCGCGGACGCGACTTGATCAGTTTCCGCGCCAACTCGATTGCGAAGCCGATTCCTACGCCCGCCCAGATGGCGGTGCGTTGATAGGGGTTGTCTTCGGTCAGGCTGCGCAGAACGCCGACAAACTTGTAGGTCATCGCGGCGCTCCATTCGGGCGGTTGCTCGCTCGCCTTCATCACCGTTTGATCGAGCAACAGCACCGGGTAAGCCGCCATGAACACCTTCGCGAAAGCCACAGCGAGGACCGCGCCGACGAAGATGCCGACGACCTGGTAACGGAACTGGATGACGCGGTTGGTGCCGAG
>DASXBS010000234.1:0-13648 GCA_036491555.1 Casimicrobiaceae bacterium | reverse complement strand
CTCATCGCCGACAGAGCGCTGCGCGCCGCCGCGAACTAATGATCCTCCCTTAGTGCCCGCGTGAGCTCCGCGACTTCCCGATCGACGTCGCGATCCTTGGGAAAAGGCCGACTCGCCCGTCGATACCAGTAGCGAGCGTTGCCCAGGTCGCCCTCCACCAGGTGTACGATGCCATGGGCCCAGCAGCCGAGCTTGCTTTCATCCTGCTGGACCATGCCGTGCGCGCGCTCCCATTCCCCTTTTTTCAGACAGCGAATCGCCATACCAATGGTCACGTTTCCTCCTTGCACGATCACGCGACGAGATAGCCGCCATCGACGGGCACGATGGCGCCGGTCATGAATGCGGCCGCTGGCGAGCACAGGAACACAACGACGCTGGCGACATCGTCCGGATCTCCCCATCGCCCGAGCGGCGTGCGCGACAGGATGGCGGCGCTTTTCTGTGAGTCCTTGCGTACGACCTCGGTGAGCGGTGTAGCGATCCAACCCGGCGCAATGGCGTTGACGCGTATCCCGTCGCCAGCATACGCCACCGCCAGCGACTTGGTGAGCTGCGCGACGCCGCCCTTGCTCGCGGTATATCCCGGCGCGTGAGGACCGCCGAAAAAAGAATACATCGACCCGGTGTTGACGATGCATCCCCTGCTCCTTGCAAGCAACGCGTGCGCCGATGCGCACGTGCGCATCGTCCCGTTGAGATTGACATCGATTACCTGAGTAAATATCTCGGCGTCATGCTCGTCGGCGCGGCGGATGATGCCCGCGCAATTGACCAGCATGTCCAATTGCGGCAGCGCATCGATGAACTCGCGTACGGCGCCGGCGTCGCGGACATCGAGCACGCGCGCCTCGGCAGCGCTGAAACCGGGCGCGCTGCGCGCGGCTTCGACTTCGCGCGCGCTCACGCCCGTCACTGTGACCCGCGCGCTGCAGCGCGCGAGCGCGCCGCCGATGGCCGCGCCGATGCCACTGCTCCCGCCCACCACCAGCGCCGTCTTGCCGGCAAACAGGTCGTCGCGAAACGTCGCATTCATCGCGACGCCTTCATGAAACCGACGACGTCCGGGTGGCGCGGCAGCGGCGCAACTGCGCCGTAACCGGTGGTGGCCAGCGCGGCGGCGGCGTTGGCGTAGCGCGCCGCATCGATAGGCGCGTCTCCAGCGACAATGCGCGCGACAAAGGCGCCATCGAAGCAATCGCCTGCACCGGTAGCATCGCACGCGTCGACAGGGTTGCCGCGCACGTGCTCGCGCGTGTCCTGCGCCGATACCCAGCATCCGTCGGCGCCCATTTTGAGCACCACGACCGGCGCGCCACAGGCGTGCGCCCAGTCGAGTATCGCTTCGGGCTCGTGCTTGCCCGAAAGCAGCATCGCCTCCTCGAGGCTGGGCAGGAACCAGTCGCACAGTGCGATCGTTGCGGCGATCACCGCGCGTGCCCGCGCCAGCGGCCACAGCTTGAGGCGCAGATTGGAATCGTAGGAGATGCGCGCCCCTGCTGTGCGCGCAACGTCGATCGCCAGGAACACGCTGTCGCAGGCGCTGTCGCTGATTGCCTGGCTGATGCCGGACACATGAAGTACGCGTCCGCCGCGTATCACGTCGAGCGGAACATCGTCGGGGCGCATGCGCGCCGCGGCGGACCCAGCGCGACGGTAGCTGAACTCATGTCCGTTCAGCCCGTGCGTGACGAAGTAGATGCCGGTCGGCGCGAAAGGATCAACCCCAACACCGCGCGCGTCGACCCCTTCGCGCTGCCACAGCTCGAGGAACATGCGTCCGAACGCATCGTCGCCCAGGCGCGTGACGTACGCCGTGCCCGCGCCCAGCCTCGCTGCGGCGATGATGCAGTTCGACGTGTCGCCGCCGAATCCCTGCCGGTACGACGTGGGATCGTCGCGATGCACCTGGTTGAACTCGAGCAGCGGCTCGCCCAGCGCGACCACGTCGAATTGCACATCGGCCATCGGACGTGTCAGCGAGGCTTTAGCGCAGCGAATCCAGCCGCGTAACTCGCGGCAGCGGCGCGCACCTCATCGGCGTGCGCGCCCGGCTTGTAGAGATTCGAACCGGTACCGAAACCGTCGGCGCCGACCTCCCAGTAGGGACGCATGTTGTCGGCGCGAATGCCGCCGACCGCGAACACCAGCGCCTGCGGCGGCAGGACAGCGCGCCACGCCTTGAGCACCGACGGGGTCAGCAGCTCCGCGGGAAACATCTTCAGCCCGTCCGCGCCTGCATGAAGCGCAGCGAAGGCTTCGGTCAGCGTCGAAACGCCCGGCACGCACACGAGCCCGAGGCGTTTCGCCTCGCGGATGATGGCGACGTCGGCATGCGGCATGACGACCAACCGGCCGCCGACTTGCGCGACCTTCGCCACGTCAGCGACCTCGACGACCGTTCCGGCGCCGGTGAGACATCTTTCGCCGAAACTTCGCGCGAGCAGCGCGATGCTTTGCATCGGGTCGGGCGAGTTGAGCGGGACCTCGAGGATGCGAAACCCGTTGTCGACCAGCGCGCCCGCGACCCCTGGAATCTCCGCGGGAGAAATGCCGCGCAGCACGGCGATCAGCGGCAACGGTGACAAGTACGGACTTAGCGCGGACGCGGTCATGAATGCACAAGTCCTGCGTGGAGTGCGATTTGCCACAGGCCCCGCGCCGACGCCGTCGTGGCACCGATGCGGGCATCGAGATTCGCAAGGCGTAATGCCACCGCGTAGCGCTCGCACAGCGCGGCGTCGCCGACCAGGGTCACGGGGGCGTCGGCAGCCGCGTGCTGCGCGATCCAGCGCCGTGCGGCAACGATCTCGGCGCCCAGCAGCAAACCCGAAAGGTAATCGGCCGCGGCCGACTGCGCAAGCGCGCCGGTAAGCGGCAAGGTTCGCGCGGAAAAAAGATCGTGGGTCAGCGCGGCATTTTCGCGAAGGCTCCACGCGACGCCGCGCGCGAGCGCTCCCGCATCGTCACCCGCAGTCATCAGCCGGCCCAAGATGCTGTGCTCGCGCAGCACCGCGAACAACTCGCCCGTCATGAAAGTGCTGAAGGCGACGATCGTGCGCTTGCGCACCAGTGCCCACTTGCAGTGCGTGCCGGGGAGCACCACGAGCTGAGGCGCGTCGTCCAGCACCGTGCCGACGATCTGCGTTTCCTCGCCACGCATGACGTCGGCTATGCCGGCGTCATCACGATGCAGCAGTCCAGGCACGATCGAAAGCCGTGTTCCGGGAACTGCGACGACTCCGGTAGCGATCGCCTCGAAGCGCGCCGGACACCCCTGGTAAGGAACTTCGACCCATCCCTGCCGACTGCCGATCATTCCGCAGGCGAGCATCGGCGCAGCGCCGGACAGTCCTTCGGTCAGCGTCGCGAGCGCGCCGGCAAAGTCGCCGCCCGCCACGTACTGGACGCCGAGTGTCGCGCTGCGTCGCGCGAGGACCTCGCCGGCGGCGTCGAGCGCGTAGGCGCGCGCCGAGGTCGTGCCCCAGTCGATGGCGATCAGCCGCGTGGTGTCGAGAATCGTCGCTGCCGGCTTAGCCAATGCGCTCGTCGCCGCCGCGTCGCGCATCGGCGCGGCGCGACGCTCCCCTTGAATGTCGCTACCAGCGTGCCGCCGCGTTGTCGTCGCTCTCGCGCGCCTCGACCCAGCGTTCGCCGCCGGGCGTCATTTCCTTTTTCCAGAACGGCGCGCGCGTCTTCAGGTAATCCATTACGAACTGGCACGCGGCGAAGGCCTCGCCGCGATGCGCGCTGGCAACCAGCACGAGCACGATGGCGTCGCTAGGTGCGAGCGCACCCACGCGATGAACGACGCGCACGTCGGACACATCCCAGCGCTGCCGCGCGTCGGCGACGATCTGCTCAAGGGCCTTTTCAGTCATGCCCGGATAATGCTCGAGCGTGAGCGTGCGCACTTCGTCGCCGTCGTTCAAATCGCGCACGAGGCCGATGAAGGCGACGATCGCGCCGATACGCGTGCCGCCGGCGCGCAGGTTTGCGATTTCTGCGGCGACGTCGAAATCCTCCTGCTGGACGCGAACGCTGGTCATCCGCCGGTCACCGGGGGGAACAGCGCGATTTCATCACCCGCGCGGACAGGAGTGTCAGGACGGGCGAGATCATGATTGACGGCGACGCGCACTGCACGCCCGGGCGCGAGCTCCTGCGTCCACGCGCCGCCGCGCTGAGCGAGCCACGCAAGCAGCCCGCTGACGGTTCCTATTTCCGCGGGCAGAGCAACGCTTTCACCGGGAGTGCCGAGCACATCGCGAAGTCGCGCCAGATAAACAAGGCGAATCATGGTGCAATGGTAGCGCAAGGCGGCGGGCCAATGAAAAACGCCGGCGCTTAATCTGGCCGGCGCTTCGGGGCAAGGTTCGGAACTAGAATTTGAACTGAACGCCGATCATGACCTGATCGGATTCGGGCAGCGGTCCGGTGGCCGACGCCTCGCCGGCGAAGCGACCGAAGCGCGCGTACTCGACGCGCAACCCGAGCGACTGGCTCATGTCGTAGCGAAGACCGACGCCGTAGTTGACGCCGTCACGCGTACGACGCACGTCGCCGGGCGTCAACGAAGCGCCCGCGAACAACGGGCGCGTTTCGGTTTGCGCGTAGCCCAACCTGCCGTACAGCGAAAGGCTGCGCACCATTTCCCAGCTCGTATAGACGTCGGCGTTCCAGGTGTGCGCCGCCGCGTCCGGAGCCATCAGCCCGAAGCCGCCCCCGGGGGACGCGGTGCGCGGTTGCAGCGAATACTTGTCGCCCGTGTTGAATGCGGCCTCCAGAGCGAGATCGTTGCTCCAGCGATAGCCTCCGAAGGCCAGGGTGCGTTGCACCACATCATCGGCCACCGGAGCCGCGAAACGGTTCCACGTGAGGGGTACGTTACCTAGCTTGAGCCCGTTCGGATCCGCCGCCCCATCGCGCAGCGCAATCCCGCCGTAAAAGCCGGCATCGGCCGCGCCGCACACGCCGGCGATGAGCGCCAATGCGAGGGCCGAAAGGGTGCCAAGTATTTGTTTTTTCATTGGATTACGATTTGCTGCAGAAAGCGCCCGGCCGACCTGCGACCGAATATCCCCCTACACTTTGAAGTTACCCCCACCCCCAAGCCAAGTCAATTTCGAGATGTACGACTTACCGTCCATCGGGGCGAGGTGTTGCAATAGCCCGACACTTCTTGGAGGTCGCACGTCTTCGGGAGTTCCGGCCGCCATGAAGCTCCCGCGTCAGCGTGCGCGCGGCAGAGGCGCTGCCGCGTGGGCAAGGATAAATGCGGCGATATCGTCGATGTCGCCCAACGCAAAGGTTGGCAGCGAAGTCGCGAGCGCAACGTCGCTGGCGATTCCGGCTATATGAGGGTCACCCGGGTGCAGTAGCGGCTTGCCCACGCTTTCGCGATAAATCTCGAGCTTCGGGATGGCGGAGGCCTTGAAGCCTTCCACCAGGACCAGGTCGCAGGGCGAAAGCCGCTCGAGCGCCTCGCCGAGGCCCAGCTCGCGGTCACCGCGCAGCTCATGGATTAATGCCCAGCGCACCGCCGAGGTGATCATCACTTCCTGGCAGCCTGCCTCGCGGTGGCGATACGAATCCTTGCCGGGCCTGTCGATGTCGAACTCGTGGTGCGCGTGCTTTACCAGCGAAACGACCACGCCCTGCGAGACGAATCTCGGGATGAGTCGCTCGATCAAGGTTGTCTTTCCGCTGCCCGACCATCCGGCGAATCCGAAGACCTGCATCACACCGTCCGTGAAATGAGCGTCGTCCTTGTACTGGAGATGGAGCGCGCTTGCAAGCCAGGGCCGCGCCGCGGCGCAGCGCAGCTCACGCCTGCGCGCGTACCGGCGGCATGCCACGCGCGCGGTCAGCTGCGAGACCCGCGTGCGTGACAGCGCCATCGCGCACCTGCAGGCCGGCGCGAAGCCCGGCGTCGGCGCGAAGCGCAGCATCGACGCCGATCTGCGCGAGCGTCCGCACATACGGCAGCGTCGCCCGGGTCAGGGCGAGCGTCGCGCTGCGCGCCACCAGCGACGGCATGTTGGGAACGCAATAATGCGTCACTCCCTCCTCGACGTAGGTGGGGTGCGACAGCGTGGTCGCCCTCGACGTCTCGGCGATGCCTCCCTGGTCGATCCCCACGTCGATGAACGCCGATCCGGGACGCATCGCCCGAAGCATCGCGCGCGTTACCAGCGTGGGTGAGAGCTTGCCCGGCTCGAGCACCGCGCCCACCACGACATCGGCATCGGCGATCGCCGCAGCGAGCGCATGCGGCTCGAGGATCGCAGTGCTCGGCAGTCCACGACAGTGACCACGCAGCGCTTCAAGTCGGTCGGAACGACGTCCGAAGGCGCTGACGCTTGCCCCCAATTCGACCGCAACGCGCGCCGCTTCGCGCGCGACAACGCCCGCACCGATGACGACGACGCGCGCGGGAGCGACGCCTTCCGTGCCCGGAAACAGCACGCCACTGCCTTCGTGATCGGTCATGAGCAGCGACGAGGCGATGAGCGGCACGAGTCGCCCCGCGATGGCGGACATCGGCGCGAGCAAAGGCAACATTCCGTCTTGCGCGGTGACGGTCTCGTAGGCGATGCAGGTCACGCGCGCAGCGAGCACCGCGTCCTGCAACGCTCGGTCGCGACCGAGCTGAGCGAAGCCGAATACGGTGGTTCCGGCACGCAGCAGCCGGTATTCGTCGGTCTGCAGCTCCTTGACCTTGACGATCAGCTCGCACTCATAGACCGGACGCGCATCGTCGACAAGCGTCGCGCCGTGCTGCGCATAAGCAGTGTCGTCGAAGCCGACCTCCTCACCGGCGCCGCGTTCGACGACGATCTGATGGCCGTCGCCCAGGAGCGCGGCGACCGCGGCCGGCACCAGTCCGACGCGCCGTTCGCCGTCCTTGCGCTCACGCGGTACGCCGATGCGCATCGCGGCGCGCGCTCAAGCCGCGCGACCGAGTACCGCGGTGATGAACTCGCCCTTCTCTCGCGTGTACCCGACCGGCTCACTGAGACCCGATTTCAGGATCGCGCGCTTTTTCTCCTGGTAGGCCTGGCTCAGCACGTCGTCGGCGCGCAGCACGTCGCGAAAACGCCGCAGGTCCCCCGCCTCCGTGCTGTCCTCGGCGACCACGTGGATGTGCAGCCGGAATATCTCGCCGCGGTGGTCGATCGCACCCACACGCATTGGCCGGGTTTCCGGAAAAATGTGCCCCGCGCGTTGGCGCTGGAAACCCATGCCATCGAGCGCGTCGCGGGTGCGTGCCAGCGAATCCGGCGGATAGAACGCCGCGAGGTCGACGATGCCCTTGCCCGCGCAGTTCGGAATAGCGGTGCTGCCAATGTGCTCTGCCTGTACCCAAGGTGCCACCGCGTGGATATTCTCGATCACGCGCGTCGCGACGTCGATGACGGTGGGGTCGTACTCCACATACGCTGGAGGCATGATGCGATATTCGAGAATAGGCAAGTTCGCCAAGGCCCCTCCCTGCCAAGCTGTCCTGCGCCGGATTGTAACCTTATACTGTTGGTTCCTCTCTCGGTTCCAACGCGCTCGAGCTTAGATGTCGGCTGTAACATCCTTCACCGCGCCCTGGATCGATCGCGTCGTCGACGCGCTCGAGAATGTCGTTTCCGGGGTGCCAGCGTCGCGTGAGATCGCGGTCCAATCGCCAGCGCATACCGCGCGGCTTCTCGCGCGCAAGGCAGCCAGGCGCGCTGCCGCTCTCTCCGGCGCGCTAGCGCTCCCACCCGGCGTGCTCGGCATGATCACCGTACTCCCGGATCTGGTTGCGATCTGGCGCATCCAGGCGCAACTGGTGGCCGACATCGCCGGTCTTTACGGCCGCGACATGCAACTCACCCGCACGCACATGGTGTATTGCCTGTTTCGACATGCCGCGACGCAATTCACGCGCGACGTCGTCGTCCGCACCGGTCAACGCCTGATGGTGCGGCAACTCTCCGGCGGCGCGCTGAAAAGCGCGTTGACGAGCGTCGGCATAAGCGTCACCCAGCGCGTCGCCGGTACGACCGCCAGCCGGTGGATTCCGGTGGCGGGCGCGGCGGCGGTTGCCGCGTATGCCTATTACGACACGGTGCAGGTGGCGAAGACCGCCGTGACGCTGCTCGAGACGCCCGCTCTGCAACCACCCGACTAGTCGTCTGACCGCTTGCTTCAAGCGCCGCCCCGGAACAGCGAGAAACCCCAGGGGCTGAGTTTCAGTGGCAGGTGATAGTGCTGCTCCGGGTCGGCGATGCCGAAGCGAAACGGCACCAGCTCGAGAAACGGCGGCGTCGGCAGCGCAACACCGCGCTCGCGATACCAGGCGCCTGCGTGAAACAGGCACTCGTAGATCCCGGCGGCGCAGCGATGGGACGCGAGTTGCGGCAGCTCGACACCGCCCGACACGCCGACGACGGCATCGCCCAGTACGGTGCGCGAGACGCCGATCGCATACACCTCCACACGCATGCCATGCGCGGGCGTTCCGGTCGTGACGTCGACGACGTGGATGGACAACCCCGGCATGGGATCAGCGTCCCAGTTGGCGCGTCAATCCGGCGAAGCGCTCGGCGAGAAACATGAGCACGACCGTGAACGCGATCAGCACGCCCGACACCGCCGCGGTGCGAACGTCGAGATCGTTGTCGATGATCTGCCACATGTGGATCGGCAGGACTTCGGTCCTCGCGTCGGCAAGGAAAAGCGACACCGGCACGTTGTCGAACGAGGACATGAAGGCGATGAAGGCACCCGCGGCGATGCCCTTGCCGATCAGCGGCAGCACGATGCGGCGAAAGGTCATCCATGCGTCGCCGCCTAGGCTCTCCGACGCCTCGAGCAGTCCGGGGTCGAGCTGAGCAAGGCTGGCCACCGTCGTTCGCATGACAAAGGGAAAGCACACGATGGTATGACCCAGGATGAGCAGCGGCACCGAGGGCGCCAGCCCGAGCAGGCTGAAGTACATCAGGCAGGCGAAGCCGAACGCCAACGCCGGCAGCACCAGCGGTGAGAGCAGCAATGCGTCGAGCGCGCGCGCCCATGCTGCACGGCTGCGCGTCACCACGATTGCGCCGGCGGTGCCGATCACGACCGACAACAACGTTGTCACGACCGCCACCAGCAGGCTGTTCCATGCGGCGGTCTGTATTTGTGTTGCGTCGGCCAGCGCCGCGTACCAGCGAAGCGAGAATCCTTCCGGCGGGAACTTCAGCGAGGAGGACGAAGTAAACGAAGTGATAAGCACGATCAACGTCGGGGCGATCAGGAAAACCACGCCGATCGCGGCGACGAAGCCGAAAACGACCTTGAGCGATAGCGCCTCGGCATCCGGGCGAGCAGTGCGCGGCTCAGCCATAGATCTGACCCCGGCTCGTCTTGGCGAGCACGTTCAGCGCGTAGACCACGAGCAGCACGGCGATCATGAATATGACCGAGACCGCAGCGGCGAACGGCCAGTTGTTCGCACCGGTTGCCTGCTGGTAGATGAACAGCGGCATGAACATCAGTCTGGCGCCTCCAATCAGCGTCTGCGTAACGAACGCGGTCACGCACGCCGAGAACGCGAGTATGCAGCCGGCGATCATGCCCGGCACCGACAGAGGTAAGGTGACCTTGAAGAACGTTCGCCATTCGCCTGCACCGAGAGCCGCAGACGCGCTCGACAGATTGGGATCGATACGCGACAGCGTGGTCAGCAGCGGCAGGACGATGAGCGGCAGCTGCACCTGAGCCAGCACCATCACGACGCCAGTTTCGCTGAACAAGAGCTTGAGCGGCTCGTCGATCATGCCGATGGCGAGCAGCATCTTGTTGAGCACCCCCTGCTTGCCGAGAATCACGATCCACGAAAATGTTCGGACCACGACGCTGGTCAGTATGGGAAGCACGACCATGAAAATAAGCACCGAGCGCATTCGTGGCGACGCGCGGGACGCGATCCAGGCGAGCGGATAGCCGAACAGCAGGCACACCAGCGTCGCCTTCGCGCCCAGCCAGAGCGTTTCGCCAAGGATGCGCAGATTGAATCCGTCCCCCATGAACTTGGTGTACTGCGCGACGCTCCAGGTGCCGGAGTCCGCTTCGCCGTGCAGGCTCATCGCGATGAGCACTGCCAGCGGCGCCACGAAAAACGCGATCATGAACGCCGCCAGCGGCAAGGCAAGCGTCCACTCGGGCGCGCGCCTGCGTACCGCGACGACCGGCATCGCACCGGCCGCGCTTCCGGAGCTCACGCGCTAGACCTTGATCTCACGGTTGAAGCGGTCGATCGCCGAGCCGCGGACTTCATTGAGCTTTTTCCAGTCGAGGAAGATGAGCTTGTTGAGGTCGGCAGGTGTCTTGGCGATCTTGGCTGCCATCACGGCGGTCATCGGCACCTTGGTATGCGTTGGAATGACGTCGTAGGGCGGCTTGCTTTCCTCGATCTGCACCTCCGGCGTGATCGCACCTTCAATCCACTGGAACGCAAGCTCGGGACGTGCCGCACCCTTGACGATGTGCAGACTGGTGCGCCACGCGACCGGTCCGCTGTCGGGAACGACGAACTCCACATCGACTCCCTTACCCTTGAGCGTCTCGACGAAATTGAAGTTGTACGGTGCGATATCGATCTGCTCCTGCTGGAACAAGGTCGCGTGCGCGCCCAGGTTCGCCGAGATCGCGCCTACATTGGGCAGCAGCTCCCTGAGCGCCTTGAACGCGGGCTCGAGGTTCGACTCGCTTCCGCCGTTGAGGCGCGCGATTTCCGCCATGAACGCCATGCCCAGCGTGCTGTTGAGCGCGGTGAGGCCGACGCGGCCCTTGTACTCGGGCTTCCACAGATCTTTCCAGGACTTCGGTGGCGTCTTGATCTTCTTGGGGTTGTAGCCGATGCCGATCACCTGCACCGAGATCTTCGGGCCCCATTCGTCCTGGAACATCGGATAGAGCTGCTTGAAGTTGGCCGACTTGTCGACCGGATATTTGACCAGCAGATCCTGCTTGAGCGCGTCGAGCAGCGGCCCTTCGTCCATGATCGACACATCGAACGGCGGCTTGCCACCCGCTGCGGCCAGCTTGGCGACCTGGTCGGTCGCGAGCTGGATGGTCAGTGTCACATCCGATTTGCTCGCATTCTTGAACCACGGGACGAGGATCTTGCTCTGCGCCTCGTTCCAGGTCCCCGGAAAAGTTGCCGCAACCAGCGGATCCGCGGCGTACGCTGCACGCGGCAGCGCCGCTAACGCACCAGAACCCAGCCCGGCCAGCAGTACGTCCCTTCGCTTCCATGACTTCATGATGCAAACCCTCCGCGTTGATCGATCATTGCAGGGAAAAAACCTGTCCTGAAAGCGCATCGGCCGCCTCGACGAAGATCCGGTCGCCTGCGCGTAGCATCGTCACGCCCTCCTCGCGAGGCTGGTTGATCTTGATCGAGGCCTCACCCGCTTCCGCCTCGTAGACCGTAATTGGGCCCATCGGCAAAACTGCGCGCACCGTCGCCGCGAAGCGTCCGGCCCCCGCGCTGCCGCTTACGCGCAATCGCTCCGGGCGGATCGACCACAGCGCGTCGGCTCCCTCGGTGAGCCGCGCCGCGTGCGCGTTGCCGATGACACCGACGAGCTCGGTATCGCCCAGCCGGACCGCGACCCGACGCGTCTCCATCGACACCACACGCACGCGCAGGAGGTTGGTCGTGCCGACGAACTGGTTGACGAACAGCGACGCGGGACGATCGTAGATCTCGGTGGCAGGCGCGCACTGCTCGACGTTGCCGTGATTGAGCACCGCGATGCGGTCGGCCATGCTCATCGCTTCCTCCTGGTCGTGGGTGACCAGCACCGTGGTGATGCCGTAGTCGCGCTGCAGCCGCTTGACCTCGATCTGCATGTCGAGGCGAAGGTTCTTGTCGAGCGCTCCGAAAGGCTCGTCGAGCAGCAGGATCTTGGGGTCGACCGCAAGTGCCCGCGCCAACGCCACGCGCTGCTGCTGGCCGCCTGACAGCTGCCGCGGCAGCCGCTGCGCGAAATCCTTCATGCGCACCAGCGAGAGCATTTCCAGTACCTTCGCATCGGCCTCGGCGCGTGGCACGTGGCGCGCCGCGAGGCCGTACGCGACGTTGTCTGCGACGTTCATGTGCGGGAACAGCGCGTAGTTCTGGAAGACAATGCCGACTCCGCGGCGCGCGGTGGGAAGGTGGTCGACCGGCGAGCCGTCGAACAGCACGCTGCCCGCGCTTTGCACCTGGAATCCGGCGATGATGCGAAGCAGCGTGGTCTTGCCGCAGCCGCTGGGACCGAGCAGCGCGACCAGCTCACCCGCCGCCACGTCGAGCGAGATGTCGTTGGCCGCGGTGGTTGAACCGAAGTGCTGGGTGATGCTGCGCAGCGTGAGCGTGTGGCCACGGCGCGAGGTCGCTGGGCGTACCGCGGCGAGCGTCGAATCCGGGAAAGTCGCAGCCATGGTCCAAGCTCTCCTTATCCGAGGCGTGTCGTCGCAGGCGCAACGGGGTTCATCGTGCCGGCGCTCCCGCAGCGATCCAGCTGGCGAGCGCCAGGCGTTCGTCCTCGGTCATCCCGGTAAGGTTGCCGATGGGCATCGTCCGGGTGGCGACTGCCTGCTCGTAGATCTTCTGCGCATTGGCGACGATCAGCGCAGGGTTATCGAGCAGCACGTTCTTAGGTGCGACGGCGAATCCCTCCTGCGTGGGATGCTGCGCATGGCAGGTGGCGCAGCGCAACGCGACGATCGACTGCACACGGGCGAAGCTCGCACTGACCGGCGCAGCTTTCGGCGGCGCTGGAGCGATCGCGATGGCGAGCGCCAATGTCGCGAGCGCCGCGCTCACCGGGATTGCCCATACGGTGCGGCCGCGATGGCGAAGATTGAAAAAGTGGCGGACGTATGCCCCCAGCAGCATGATCGCCACCAGCACCGACCAGCCGTGCCGGCTCGCATAAGTCATCGGGTAATGGTTGCTGATCATGATGAACAGCACCGGCAGCGTGAAATAGTTGTTGTGGACCGAGCGCTGCTTGCCGCGCCGTCCGTAGACCGGGTCGGGCGCGAGGCCTTGTTCCTTCGCTTCGACGAGCTTGCGCTGCGACGGAATGATCACATGCGCCACGTTCGCCACCATGATTGTTCCCAGCATCGCGCCGATCTGGATGTAGACCGCCCTGCCGCTGTAGAGATGCGACAGACTCCATGCCAGCGCCGCCACCATCGCCAGCATGCCCCCCGCGATCCATCCCTCGTGGTCGAAGCCGAGCCGTTTGCAAAGCTGATCGTAGAAGAACCAGCCCGCGATAAGCAACACGGCGCTTACGCTCACCGCCGTGACCGCACTGATGTCGGCGATATTGCGGTCGATCATGTAGACGTCGGCATGCAGGTAATACATGACGACGAAAAGCGCGAACCCTGAGATCCATGTCCAGTAGGCCTCCCACTTGAACCAGTGCAGCGGCTCGGGAAGCGACTCGGGCGCGATCTTGAACTTGCGCACGACGTAGAACCCGCCGCCGTGCACCGCCCAGAGTTCGCCGCCGATGCCCAGGTCGGCATCGGCCTGCGAGCGCGGAGGAAGAAGGTGATTGTCCAGCCAGACGAAATAGAACGACGATCCGATCCATGCGATGCCAGTGATCAAATGTAC
>DASXBS010000233.1:0-3009 GCA_036491555.1 Casimicrobiaceae bacterium | reverse complement strand
GCGTCGAGCCCGGCATTGCGCAGCCTTGCGGCGCAGCTGGCGAGCATCGCTTCGGAGGTGTCGACTCCGTGCACCCGCGATCCCGCTTCGGCGAGCGGAACGAGCAGGCGGCCGGAGCCGCACATCGCTTCGAGCACGGGGCCGGCGTCGCGCGGCAGCCGCTGGCGATACCACGCGAGCTCGGGATCGCCGGCGCGCGGCTTGTCGGCGTCATAGAACCGCGTCGCCAGTGCGCCGTAGGACGTTCCCGTGCCGGGGAGTGAAGGCGCGTGCCTCAGGTTCAGGTCTGCTCCCATGGCAGGCCTTCCTTGCGCCATCCGGAGACCTTGCTGCGCTGATGCTGCTCGTCGAGCGGGCCTTCGAAGCCTTCGAGCACGTTGATCACCTCGCTGAAGCCCGCCTGCTCGAGCGCCATGCCGGCATCGACCGAGCGCTGGCCACTACGGCAGATCAGCACCACGGGACGATCGACGCTCGCGATCTTTTTGACCTGACCGACGAAATGCGGATTGATCGTCCAGTCGGGACCGTCGTTCCAGGCAACATGGTGCGCGCCCGAGGGATGCCCCACGAACAGGAATTCCATCTCGCTGCGGCAGTCGACCAGCACGGCCTGCGCATTGTTCTGCAGGAAGGAATGCGCTTCGCGTGGTTTGAAGTGTTTCATGCCCTCGATTGGTTCTTGCCTTGCTTCAACATAGCATCCGCGGCGGCGCGTTTCAAACGCGCGCCTCGAAGAGCGCGCGCGCTGCCGTGGCGATGGCGTCGATCCAATGCGTGGATGCGCGCACCTCGCCGGTCCAGCGCAGGAAGCCGTGGATCATGCCGCTGCATTCGATGAGTTGAACCGGCACGCCGTCGGCCGCCAGCCGGCGCGCGTAATCGAGGCCATCGTCGCGCAGCACGTCCGATTCGGCGACTGCGATCACGGCGGGAGCGAGTCCCGCGAGATGTGTCGCGGCCAGCGGCGAGAGCTCGGCGGCGTGGGCATCGGCGCCTGCGCGATAGGCGTCCCAGTACCACTGCATCTGCCCCGCGCTCAGGTTGTATCCATTCGCGAATTCGCGATAGGAGGCGCGCTCGCAGGTCGCGTCGAGCGCCGGGTAAAGCAGAAGCTGCAGCTGCGGTTGCGCGGCGCCATCTGCGCGCAAACGAAGCGTCAGCGCGGCGGCGAGGTTCCCGCCCGAGCTGTCGCCGGCCACGCCGAAGCGCGCCCCATCGCCACCCAGGGCAAGGGCATTGGCCCGAGTCCATTGCCACGCAGCTTCGACGTCGTCGAGCGCAGACGGATAGACGTTCTCCGGCGCGCAGCGATAATCGACCGCGACGATCAGGACATGCATGCGCTGCGCCAGGTGCCGGCAAAGCCGATCGTGCGAATCCAGCGATCCGGTCACCCAGCCGCCCCCGTGCGCATAGACGACCACGGGCGGAGGCGCGGCGGTCGCGGGGCGGTAGACGCGGACGGCGAGTCGCGGGTCAGTCCCCGGCACCTGCGCTTCGGCAACCGACGCCACCGCCAGCGGTTCACCGCCGAGCAGCTTCGGAGCCTGTTCCGCGGCGGCGCGCAGCAGCGCGACATCCGGAGCTCCCGTCGCGGGAGCCACGTTGAACACGGTGTCGAGCAATCGCTGGATGTCGGGGTCGAGCATGCGTGTCTCCGGGTGCGATGTTACGCCAGAGCGCCCGACCGTCGGCGGCAGGCTGCAGGGCATGACGCGAATCCGGCCGATGCGAATCCGGCCGGTTGACAAGGGCACGCCCAGCCCTTACCTTCCAACGTTTCGACCAGTTTTCGCTCAGTTTCTACGAAACCCGCTCGGCGGCAAGCTGAACGGGTTTTTCATTTGAGGTGATGGCAATGCGCGACCGATCCGCCGAACTCACGCAGCTCCTGGGCGAGCGCATCCTCGTGCTCGATGGCGCGATGGGAACGATGATTCAGGCGTGCCGCTTCGGCGAGGCCGACTATCGCGGTCCGGCCGCATGTGGTCTGCACGCTCATGCGCGCGACGTGAAGGGCGACAACGATCTGCTCGCGCTGACGCGACCCGACGCCATCCGCGCCATTCATGACGGCTTTCTCGACGCCGGCGCCGACATCATCGAGACCAACACCTTCAATGCGACGTCGATCGCGCAGGCCGACTACGGGTTGGAGAGCCGCGTCCACGAGATCAATCTCGCGGCGGCGCGACTGGCGCGCGAGCGCGCCGACGCGTGGAGTGCGAAAACACCCGGCAAGCCGCGCTTCGTCGCCGGGGCGCTTGGCCCCACCAACCGCACGGCGACGATATCGCCCGACGTCAACGATCCCGGCTTTCGCAACGTTAGCTTCGACGATCTGGTCTTTGCGTACAGCGAGGCTATAGATGCGCTGGTCGAGGGCGGCGTCGACATCCTGCTCATCGAGACGGTGTTCGATACGCTCAACGCCAAGGCTGCGCTGTGGGCGATCGAGCGCTATTTCGACGATTGCGGCGTACGCCTTCCCATCATCGTCTCGGGGACCATCACCGACGCCTCCGGACGCACGCTGTCGGGACAGACGCCGGAAGCATTCTGGAATTCGGTCCGCCATGTCCGGCCGCTGGCGGTCGGGCTCAACTGTGCGCTGGGCGCGGCCCTCATGCGCCCGTACATCGAGGAACTCTCCGCGGTCGCGGAAGACACCTTCATCTCGTGCTATCCCAACGCGGGTCTGCCCAATCCGATGAGCGAGACCGGCTACGACGAGACGCCCGAGACCACCGCGCGGCTGCTCGGCGAATTCGCGCGCAGCGGCTTCGTCAACATCGTTGGCGGATGCTGCGGGACGACGCCCGATCACATCCGAGCCATCGCCGCCGCGGTGAAGGATGTGCCGCCGCGGCGCGTCGCAGGTCCGGCTGCGCACCGCGTCGCGCGCGAAGTCGCCGGGGCGCCGGTCTGAGTCGCGCGCGCACGAGCACGCCGGTGCGATGACCTCGTCGCGCCGACCCGGCGTCCTGCGCCTGTCAGGACTCGAGC
>DASXBS010000232.1:0-5096 GCA_036491555.1 Casimicrobiaceae bacterium | reverse complement strand
GCGAACGTGCGTGGTCAGCGATCGAGGACCAGCGCGCGCATACGCAGCTCGCCGATCAGCAGATATTCTGGAACCCGGCGACCGGCGCGCCCTGGGCCGACATTCAATCGCAGTGGAAGATTTGGCGCCGATGCCTGAAGCGCGTCGGCCTACGCTATCGCGAGCCTTATCAGACGCGACACACGTTCGCGACCCTCGCGTTGATGGCCGGCGCGAACCCGACGTGGATCGCGCGACACATGGGTCACGCAAATGCGCAGATGCTTTTTAACGTATACGGAAAGTGGATCGACGGCGCGGATAAGTCGCGCGAGCGCGACAAGCTTAACCTCGGATTTGGCCACGATTTGGCCACGGAATTGATCGCAGAAGCGAAGATATTCGCGCAATCAAATACTTATTTGGCGGAGAGAGAGGGATTCGAACCCTCGATACAGGTTTTGGCCCGTATGCTCCCTTAGCAGGGGAGTGCCTTCGACCTCTCGGCCATCTCTCCGGGCGGTGCTTCGCTGCCGCAATTTTACCCTTTACGCTCTCGCGGCGCGAGGCGGGGGCGGCTAGATCGGCTGCGGCGCCTGCTCGAGCTCGAACGCGCGATGCAGCACGCGCACTGCCAGCTCGAGGTATTTTTCATCGATCACGACCGAGGTCTTGATCTCGGAGGTCGAGATCATCTGGATGTTGATCTGCTCGTCGGCGAGCGTCTTGAACATCTTGGCAGCGATGCCCACGTGCGAGCGCATGCCGATGCCGACCAGCGACACCTTGCAGATCCTGTTGTCGCCGATGATCGCGCGCGCGGCGAAGCCTTTGCCTTTTTCCTGCGCCAGCACGTCGAGCGCTTTCTGGTATTCGGCACGATTCACCGTGAACGAGAAGTCGGTATGTCCCGAATCACCGATGTTCTGCACGATCATGTCGACATCGACGTTGGCGGCCGCGACCGGCCCCAGGATCGCATAGGCGATACCCGGACGATCCTCGACGCCCATGAGCGAGATCTTGGCTTCATCGCGGTTGAACGCGATGCCCGAAATGATGGCCTGTTCCATGGCTTCGTCTTCCTCGAATGTGATCAGCGTGCCCGTTGATGAACTTTCGGGATCCTCGAACGACGAGAGCACGCGCAGATTGACTTTGTACTTGCCTGCGAACTCGACTGAGCGGATCTGCAGCACCTTCGATCCGAGGCTCGCCATTTCCAGCATTTCCTCGAAAGTGATGCGATCGAGGCGCCTGGCCTCGGGCACGATGCGCGGATCGGTCGTGTACACGCCGTCGACATCGGTATAGATCTGGCACTCGTCGGCATGCAACGCCGCCGCCAGCGCGACCCCGGACGTATCCGAACCGCCCCGACCCAGCGTCGTGATGTCGCCTTCGCTGTCGACGCCCTGAAACCCGGCGACGATCACGACCGTACCTTGGTTCAGGTCCTTGCGGATGCGCTCCTCGTCGATATGCACGATGCGCGCCTTGGTGTGCGCGCTGTCGGTGAGCACCTTCACCTGTGCGCCGGTATAACTTCGGGCCCTCACTCCGAGCTCGTGCAGCGCGATGGCCAGCAGCCCGATGCTGACCTGCTCGCCCGTCGCCGCAACGACGTCCAGCTCGCGGGGATCAGGGTTGGCCGACAGCTCCCTGGCCAGCCCGATCAGGCGATTGGTCTCGCCGGCGATCGCCGACGGTACGATGACCAGCTGGTGCCCTTCGCGATGGAACCGCGCGACTCTGCGCGCGACATTGCGGATGCGCTCACTGCCGCCCATCGACGTTCCGCCGTATTTCTGCACGATCAACGCCATCGCCAGCCTTCAGATCGTGCGAAAAGCCAGCGTCGCGTTGGTGCCGCCGAAGCCGAAGGAGTTGGACAGCGCCGCGCGGATCTTCATCGGCCGTGCGCTGTTCGGCACGAAGTCGAGATCGCATTTGGGGTCTTGGTGGAACAAGTTCGCCGTCGGCGGCGCCACCTGATCGCGCATCGCGAGCACGGTGAACACCGCCTCGATGCCACCCGCGGCACCGAGCAGGTGGCCGGTCATCGACTTGGTCGACGAAACCGCCAGCTTGTCCGCATGCGCGCCGAAGCAGCGGCGCACCGCGATGCATTCGGCGATGTCGCCGACTTGCGTCGACGTGCCGTGCGCGTTGATGTAGTCGATATCGGTGACCGCGAGTCCGCCGTTCTTGAGCGCGCTCGCCATGCTGCGCGCGGCGCCGCCGCCGTCTTCGGGCGGTGCGGTGATGTGATGCGCATCCGCCGACAGGCCATAGCCTGCGAGCTCGCAATAGATGCGCGCGCCACGTGTTTTGGCGTGCTCGAGCTCCTCGAGCACCAGCACGCCTGCCCCCTCGCCCAGCACGAAGCCGTCGCGATCGAGGTCCCACGGACGGCTGGCGGTGGCGGGATCATCGTTGCGATGCGAGAGAGCGCGCGCGGCGCAGAATCCGCCGACGCCCAGCGGACTCACCGTCGACTCGGCGCCGCCGGCGATCATGATGTCCGCATCGCCGTACTCGATCAGCCGCGCGGCCTCGCCCATGCTGTGATTCGCAGTCGAGCACGCGGTCACCAGCGCCAGGTTCGGTCCCTTGTATCCGTACTGGATCGACACCAGTCCCGAGATCATGTTGATGATCGATCCCGGCACGAAGAAAGGCGAGATCTTGCGCGGGCCGCCTTCGCGATACACGTTGGACGTTTCCTCGATCATCGGCAATCCACCGATCCCCGAGCCGATGCACACGCCGGCGCGCTCTAGATCGCCCTGGTAGGCCTCGAGTCCCGCATCCTTCACCGCCTCCATGGTCGCGACCAGGCCGTAGTGGATGAAGGTGTCGTAGCGACGCGCCTCCTTGCCGGAGAGGTATTGGGTGACGTCGAAATTCTTCACTTCGCCGGCGATGCGCGAAGGAAATGCGCTCGCGTCGAAGCGCGTGATCGCGGTGATTCCCGATTTCGCCGCCAGGATGTCCCTCCATGCAGCATCGAGTCCGATGCCGACCGGCGAGACGATGCCCATCCCGGTAACGACGACGCGGCGCTTAGACATGGGTCGAATCGATCACTGGCGAACGCGGGTATCCGCGCTCGGATCGGGGATGCGCCGTGCTTCCGGCGCGATGATTACTTCTTCAGGTGCGCGCCGACGTAGTCCACCGCCTGCTGGACCGTCGTGATCTTCTCGGCGTCCTCGTCGGGGATCTCGGTCTCGAACTCTTCCTCGAGCGCCATCACCAGTTCGACGGTATCCAGGGAGTCCGCGCCCAGATCGTCGACGAACGACGATTCATTCTTGATTTCTGCTTCGTTGACGCCCAATTGCTCGGCGACGATTTTCTTGACTCGCTGTTCTACGTTTTCCATACGTGTTCTCCGAGCTGTCCCTAAATTGAGCAAAGCGCGGCATTTTACCAGAACCACATGATTTGCCCAATGCCGTTCAAGGCAGGCAAGCGCGCCGTCAACGCCAAGGCAGCGATTTCGACTGTCTAGGTCATGTACATGCCGCCGTTGACGTGCAGAGTCACGCCGGTTACGTAGGCCGCGGCGTCTGAAACCAGATAGGTTACCGCGTGCGCGATGTCGTCGGGCGCACCGAGACGGCCCAGCGGAATGCGCTCGAGCATGGCGCTTCGCTGTGCTTCGGAGAGGGCACGCGTCATCTCGGTGTCGATGAAGCCGGGCGCGACGCAATTCACCGTGATCGACCTGCTGCCGACTTCCTGCGCGAGGGACTTGGTGAATCCGACCAGCGCCGCCTTGGAGGCTGCGTAGTTGGTCTGGCCGGCGTTACCGCTGGAGCCGACCACCGATCCGACATTGACGATGCGTCCGAAGCGCGCCTTCATCATGCCGCGCAACACCGCCTTCGACAGTCGATACGCCGATTTGAGGTTGGTATCCATGATGGCGTCCCATTCCTGGTCCTTCATGCGCACCAGCAGGTTGTCGCGCGTGATGCCGGCGTTGTTGACGAGGACGAGCACTTCTCCCGTCCGCGCGCGGATGTCGGCGACCGCCGCATCGATCGATGTGCCATCGGTCACGTCGAGACGGATGCCGGCGCACGAAGGGCTGATCGCTTTCAGCGAAGCATCGATGCTCGCGGCTCCTTCGTCGGTCGTTGCGGTGCCGGTGACGGCATGGCCCTGCAGAGCGAGCATGCGCGCGATCGACGCGCCAATGCCACGCGTCGCGCCGGTCACCAGTGCGGCCCTCGAATCGGTCATGCGCAGGCCTCAGCCGCGCGTCGAAGCCAGCGCTTCGTCGAGCTCGTTTTCATCGTTGGTGGACAGCACGCTGAGATCGGGGGCGATGCGCCGGCACAGCCCGGTCAGCACCTGTCCGGGCCCGCATTCGACGATGTGGGTCACGCCTGCTGCGACGAAGGCCTCGACGGTCTGGATCCAGCGCACCGGGCTCGCCGCCTGCTGCGCAAGCGCCGAGCGCACCGCGTCGCCATCCGTGGCGCTGCGCACATCGACGTTGTGCAGCACCGGGATCGACGGAACGCCGACCTTTACCTTGCCAAGATAGTCGCGCAGGCGAGCGGCTGCGGGCTTGAGCAACGAGCTGTGGAAAGGCGCGCTGACCGGAAGCATCACACCGCGTTTGGCACCGCGGGCCCGCGCTGACTCGATGGCACGCTCGACGGCCTCGCGATGTCCGGCGATGACGATTTGCCCCGGTGCATTGAAATTCACCGCTTCCACCACCTGGCCCTGCGCCGCTTCCGCGCATGCGTCGACAACCCCCGCCTGCTCGTTCTGCATGCCTTTGCTCATGATCGCAGCCATCGCGCCGACGCCGGCAGGCACGGCTTCCTGCATCGCCTGCGCGCGAAAGCGCACCAGCGGCAGCGCGTCGGCGAACGCCAGCGCGCCCGCGGTCACCAGTGCGGCGTACTCGCCGAGGCTGTGTCCGGCCATCATCGCGGGCGCGGCACCTCCGCTTTCCTTCCACGCGCGATAAACCGCGACGTCGCACGCGAGCATCAGTGGTTGCGTATTGACGGTCCGGTTGAGTTCTTCCTCGGGGCCCTCCGCCGCGAGTTGCCACAGGTCCTGGCCGAGGATCGTCCCCGCCTCTTCGA
>DASXBS010000231.1:0-16119 GCA_036491555.1 Casimicrobiaceae bacterium | reverse complement strand
CGCCCCGGTCGCGAGCCGCCTGATGGCGTGGCAGCCGGAATATCTGATCAACATGCAGCGCCTCGATGCGCCACATCTCGCCGGCGACATGATGGCCGCGCTGCGACCGATGTATTTCAGCCGCAACGTCACGCCCACTATCGTGTACGAGGCGCAACGCCATTTCACGCTTGAGTCGGCGCGCGCGCTGCTCGACATGACGCTGCGCCTGCAGGAGGGCAAGCCCGTCGCCGGTGCGCGTCCGCTGGTGCTGGGAGTGGGCGATGACCGCATCGCCACGCCGCACGACGTTCGCGCGACCGCTTCGGTCTATGGCGTTCAGGCCATCATCGTTCCCGGGCTCGCGCACATGATGATGCTCGACGACGACTGGGGCCAGGTGGCGCGGCCGCTACTCGACTGGCTGGCGACGCTCAAGGCATAGCACCCCCGGCGGGTCGCGCGAATCCCAGCGCTATGGAGCCGTCAGGCGGCGACCTTGCTTCTGGTGAACTCGGCGAACTGCAGCGGCGGCAGCGCCTTGCTCGCCCAGAAGCCCTGGAAGCAGTGGCAGCCGTGAATGTCGAGAAAATCGAGCTGTGCTTTGGTGCCCACACCCTCGGCGACCACGCGCAATCCCAGGCCGCGCGCGAGCGCGATGATCGCTTCGGTGATCGCCGCGTCGCCGGGGTCGGTCTCTAGGTCGGCGATGAAAGAGATGTCGATCTTGAGCGTGTCGATCGGAAAGTGCTTGAGGTGCGAAAGGCTCGAGTAGCCGGTGCCGAAATCGTCGATCGCCACCGAGAAGCCTTCCTCGCGCAATTTCTGCAGCACCTTCTTGATCGAGTCGAGGTCGTGCAGCAGGCTCGACTCGGTCACCTCGAGCTCGATCCATTCGGGCTGGCAGCCGGCCTCGCGCACGATCGCTGAAATGCGCTGTGCGAGGTCGTCCCGGTAGAACTGGCGCCCCGAGAGGTTGATCGACACCATCAGCGCCATTCCTGCCTTGCGCCAAGTAGCGCACTGCTCCGCCGCCGAGCGCAGCACCCAGTCGCCGAGGACGTGAATGAGCCCCGACTCTTCGGCGAGCGGGATGAACACCTGCGGCGCGACGTCGCCGTGCTCGGGATCGTGCCAGCGCAACAGTGCTTCGGCGCCGATGATGGTCTTGTCGGTGATGCGCAGCACCGGCTGGTAATGCAGGTGCAGCTTGCCTTCCTTCACCGCGGTGCGCAGCGCGCTTTCCAGCGTGTGCTGCTTGAGTCGGTGCTCCGCAAGATCGGCATCGAAGAACTGGTAGGTGTTGCGGCCGAGGTCCTTCGAGCGGTACATCGCCACGTCGGCGTACTTGAGCAGGCCTTCGGGGTCGTCGCTGTCGTCGGGATACACCGCGATGCCTATCGATGAAGTCACGTAGATCTCGTGCTCCTCGATCTGAAAAGGCTGCGCGATCGCGTCCTGCAGCTTTTGCGCGACGCGATTGAGAATCGTTGATTCATCGAAGTCCTCGACGATCACCATGAATTCATCGCCGCCCAGGCGCGCCAGCAGGTCGGATTCACGCAGCGCCTGCGACAGTGATGCCGTGACGCGCTTGAGCAGCTCGTCGCCGATGCGGTGCCCGAGCGTATCGTTGACGTTCTTGAAACGGTCCAGGTCGATGAACAGCACGCCGACGCGGCGTGCGTTGCGCTTGGCCTGCGCGATCGCCTGGCCCAGACGCTCCTGCAGCAGCAGCCGGTTGGGAAGCCCCGTGAGCGCGTCGCGCGTGGCCAGGTACTGCAGGCGCTCCTCGGCCTGGATGCGCGAGCTCACGTCCTGCACGAAGGAAAGGATGGAGACGATGTTGCCCTGCTCGTCGAGCAGGCACGAGTGATACCACTCGCACCAGATCGTCTCGGCGTCCTTGCGATAGTTGCGGTTGAGGCCGGTCGCACGCGGTTCCTCGCCCGACATGAGCTTGTTGATCAGCGTGACCACCTGGTCGCGATCGGCCTCGTGCGTGATCTGGCTGCCGGTGATCGGCATCCCAAGCACTTCCTCGGCGCGCCAGCCGAAAATGTTCTCGGCCTGCGGCGACCAGCGCACCAGGCGAAAGTCGCGGTCCCACTCCAGCACCGCCAGCGGCGTGTTGTTGATGTGCGACGAGAGCATCCAGTTGGCGCGGCGCAACGCTTCCTCGTTGCGCTTCTGGTCATGGATGTCGGTATGCACCGCGTAGATACCGATGACGTTTCCTTCGGCGTCGCGGTTGGGCGCGTAGTGGATCGATTCCCAGCGCTGCTCGCCGTTGGGCTGCAGCAGCATCTGCTCGGTGGAGATGGTCTCGCCGCCGAACACGCGCGTGATCACCGGCTGCAGCTGTTGCGCTCGGCCGGTGCCGACCACCTCGGCGATGCGTCGTCCGGTCAGGTCCTTGCGGCTTTCGGACAGCCATTCCTCGTTGTGTCTGTTGAGAAAACGAAAGCGCGAATCACGATCGATGTACGCCACGCGCGCGGGCACGTTGTCCATGATGAGCCGCACTTCGGCCTCGCTGGCGCGCAGCGCTTCCTGCGCCTGCTTGAGGGTGTGGATGTCGTTCATCAGCACGAACGCGCCGTGCACGTCGCCCGACGGCGTGGCGTCTGGGACGACCCGGATAGTCATCCAGCGGCGCGCTCCGCCGGCGCCGGGCACGAGACGGTCGAAGGCGGTTGACTCGCCTTCCAGCGCGCGCGTAAGCATCGCCTGCGCACTGGCGTAGATTCCGTGGCCGACCACGTCGCGCAGGCGAAGGCTCGCCACCTGCTCCGCGGTCAGCCCGAAGTATTGAAGGAACGTGCGGTTGACGTACTGGCAGCGTTCGTCGCGGTCGATATAGGCCACCGGCGCGGGCACGCCGTCCATGATCGCGCGCAGCTGCGATTCGCGCGCGGCCAATGCATCCTGGGCTTCCTTGAGGTCGGTGATGTCATGGCCAACGATGTAGTAGCCCTTGATCGTCGCGTCGAAGTTGAGGTCGGGAACGATCTTGTTGCGCAACCAGCGCATGCGGCCGTTGACGTCTTCTGCCTGCCGCTCGTAGGTCACGTCCTCGCCGCGCGCGGCGCGGTCGATGAACGGCTGCTGGAACTCGAAGACTTCCGGACCGAGCACGTCCCTGGGCGACTTGCCGATGACGTCGTCGCGGTCCATGCCGACCAGACGAAGGAACGCGTCGTTGACGAAGGTGTACTTGCGCTCGATGTCGACGTAGACGACCGGCTCAGGAATGTTGTCGGTGAACAGCCGTAGCTGCTCCTCGCGCGTCTGCAGCGCCTGCTCGGTAAGCTTGAGGTCGTGGATGTCGTATTCGGTGCAATACAGGCCGCGCACGCTTCCGCCGCCGTCGAGGTCGGGCGCGACACGCCCGTGCATCCACCTGCGCTGTCCGTCGGCGGCGACGCCGATGCGCTCGTACTCGACGTTCTCGCCCTCCTGCGCGCGCTTGATGATCGGGCGCAGGAACGAGCCGACGTCGCGCGGCAGCACCTCGTACGGCGACTTGCCGTAGATCTGGTCCTGCGGCCGGCAAACCCAGTTGGCGAACGCTTGATTGACGAAGGTGTAGCGCACCTGCTTGTCGAGATAGGCGATCGGCCCGGGAATGTTGTCTGCGAACAGCCGCAGCTGCGCTTCCTGCGACTTCAGCGCCTCGCGGATGCGGATGTCGTCTTCGATGTCGTTGACCACCACGAAGGCGCCGCCGGTCTTGCCGCCGGGCTCGCGATCCGGGAACAGCGTGATGCGCGCCCAGCGCAGCTCGCCGGACGCGGGCCGCTCGCGACGCTCGTAACTCACGGTGGCACCCGCGAAAGCGCGCTCGATATACGACTGCATTTCCGCGAGCGCGTCGGGCGCGACGAAGTTCTTGAGCGGCTGGCCGATCAGGTCGTCGATCGGGATGCCGATGTAGTCGCCGTAGGGCTTGTTGGCGAAGCGCAGGCGCTGTCCACGATCGAAATAGTAAATAGGCAGCCCGACGCTGTCGGTGACGATGCGCAGCCGATGCTCGCGCGCGCCGGCCTCGAGCTCGAGACGCTTGATGTTGTCGACGTCGGTGTACGTTGCCAGCACGCCGCGTACGTCGCCGCGCGGGCCGCGGTCGGCATAGAAGTCGACCCGGATCCAGAAGGCGTTGCGCTTCACCGACGAGAGCTGGCGCTCGAAGCTCACACGCTCGCCGGAAAGCGCTGCGTCGAGATAGGCGCTGTAGAGCTGGTATAGCTCGCGTCCGTCGACCTCGATCACCTCGCGGCCGATTACTTCGACCTGCGTCTTGCCAGTCCAGTCGAGGAACGCGCGATTGACGAAGCGGTAACGCTGGTTTGCGTCGATGTAGCAAACGGGCAAGCCGAGCGCGTTGAGCTTGCGCTGTGAAAGCGCAAGCAGGGCTTCCCGTTCGATGCCTTCACCGACCGTTGCCAGCGTCGGATGATCAAGGCGTACAAGTGATCGCGTTAGCGCCATCAGGCCGGTCTCGCCCCCGCCCCATCCCATGGGACCGCGAGGAGTCTAAGGGTCTAAACAACACCTGACAAGCAAGGATCGAGCCCGCTCGCCTTGCTTGGACACTACAGCGAAACGATCGCAAGGACGCGTCCGCATTGGCTGGCGGAGGGCTGCACGCTACAATCCGCGTCACAAAAGCACCCCGCACGGCATATCGCGTGCCGTGTCCTTCCCAGTCCCTGCCTCCAGGAGCACGCGTGTTCCGGCTGAAGCGATGTCTTTGCTGGTTCGTCACGCTGGCTGCGCCTGGGATCGCGCATGCCGCGGGTGGACCGAAGCACGAAGACCCGCGCATGTCGGGCTGCAGTCACTGCACAGCGTTGGCGACCGCGCTGCAGGGATGAATCGCTCGTGATACGCAAATGCCGCGCGCTGTGCTGTGCGGTAACGGGCGCGAGCCTCGCCCTGCTCTCGCAGGTGGCGTCCGCGGAAACGAGCACGTTCGACCGCGCCTTGCTGTCGCGGCCGTGGGCTATTCCCTTCGCGGGCATCCTGCTTTCGCTGGCGATCTGGCCCTTGCTGGCGCCGCGCTTCTGGCACGATCACTACGGCAAGATCACCGCCGCATGGTCGATCGCCTTCCTGGTGCCGTTCACCGCCGTATTCGGCATCGACGAAGCCGTACACACGTTGGTACACGTGCTGGTCGGCGAGTACCTCCCGTTCGTGATCCTGCTCCTGGCGCTTTACACGGTCGCGGGCGGCATCGCGGTGCGCGGCACGCTGGTCGGCACGCCTGCGCTGAACACTGGAATCATCGCGCTCGGGACGGCGCTCGCCAGCTTCATGGGAACCACCGGCGCGGCGATGCTTCTGATCCGGCCGCTGCTGCGCGCCAACCAGACGCGCGAACGCAAGGTGCACCTCGTCGTGTTTTTCATCATCCTAGTCGGCAATGTCGGTGGCGCGCTCTCGCCGCTGGGCGATCCGCCGCTTTTCATCGGCTTCCTCAAGGGAGTCGACTTCTTCTGGACTACGCGCACGCTGGCGATGCCGACACTCCTGCTTTCGGTGGCGCTGCTGGCGACCTTCTTCGTGGTCGACACGCTCCTCTGGAAGCGCGATCGAGGTGCGGTGTCAGCCCCGCCACCCGCCCGCGAACCTTTGGCGGTTGAAGGCGCGTGGAACTTCCTGCTCGTCGCGGGAGTGATTGGCTTGGTGCTGCTCTCGGGCATCTGGAAACCCGGCATCGCATTCGACCTCGCCGGGACGCCGCTGGAGTTGCAGAATGTCGCGCGCGACGTCGGCTTGCTGCTGCTTGCGGGAGGGTCGCTGTGGGTGACGCCGCGCCGCGTCCGCAAAGCGAACGCTTTCAACTGGGCACCGATCGCGGAGGTCGCCAAGCTCTTCGCGGGCATTTTTCTGACGGTAGCGCCGGTAATCGCGATGCTGCACGCGGGACGCGAAGGCGCGCTTGCACCGATCGTCGCCTTGGTGAGCGATGCCAGCAATGCCCCACGACCGCTCATGTATCTTTGGATGACCGGAATCCTGTCCGCCTTCCTGGACAACGCGCCGACCTATCTGGTGTTCTTCAATCTTGCCGGCGGCGATGCCGCGACACTGATGGGACCGCTGGGGCGGATACTGGCGATGATCTCCGCCGGCTCCGTCTACTTCGGCGCACTGACCTACATCGGCAATGCACCCAATTTCATGGTCAAGGCGATCGCCGAGGAGCGCGGGGTGGCGATGCCAAGCTTTTTCCCCTATTTCGCGTGGGCGTCGCTGATCATGGTGCCGATGTTGTCCCTGCTTTCGTGGATCTACGCCTGAGCGGACGCGAAGCGCGCCGCGGCCTGCGCCCTAGTCGAGAACGAGGATGTGCAGCCGGTACGGGCCATGCGCGCCGAGCACGATGGTTTGCTCGATGTCTCCGGTGCGCGAGGGTCCCGAGATCAGGTTGATCGCGCGCGGCGGAAGCTTTCGCTCGGCGCGGACCAGCGCGAACGCGTCTTCCATGCCGGCGACGATACGACTCGCCGCGACGACCGCGACATGCGTATCGGGCAGCAGCGCGGTCGCGGTGGGCGTCTGCGATCCGGTCACGAACACCAGCGTTCCGGTCTCCGCGATCGCACAGAAAGTCCCGGTGATGCCGAGGCGATCGTCGCCTTGCGTTGGGCGCGGCTCGATCGACAGACCCGCGCCCTTCCAGTCGAGATCGGAAAACTCCGGCCAGCACACGCCGGCAAGCGAGCGCTGCGCGCTGAGCGCGTCAGGCAGGTCGAGCGCTCCGAGGTACCTCGCTACGGCGACGGGGATTGCGGCGCGATCGCCGATGCGCTCGACGGTGCTTTCCATGTCGGCAGCGCGCTTCAGAAAGACGTCGATCAGATCGGCGCCAACGCGCGGGCGCGGTCCCTGGGAATGCGCCGCAATATAGCGGTTGGCTTCAGCCAGCGCTAACGGATCCGCCGCCGATTTCCCGAGCGCCTGGCGCACGCGCGCGAGCACCTCGTCGCGTGCCGAGCTTGTACGTTCTCCCCCAGCGTCACTACGCGCCGTTCCTCCCAGGAGGCGAGCGCCTTGTGACGGCCCGACGGCGCTCATCGGCTTTGCCGCGCAATGAATGCGGCGATGCGGGCGACGCCTTCGCGGATCATCGCGGGCGACGCCGCGTACGAAAAGCGGATGTGCTGGCCGTCGCCTGGAACGCGCCTGCCAAAGTGGATGTCGGCCAGCACAGCGACGCCGGCTTCGTTGAGCAGCCGCTTGCGCAGCTCCTCGGAATCTGCGCATCCGGTCATCCTGCACGCCTCGGTGATGTTGGGCCACGCATAAAATGCGCCGCCCGGCGTCTTGCAGCTGATGCCCGGCACCGCGTTGAGCAGGTCGACGATCAGGTTGCGGCGCTCGAGAAACGATGCGCGCATGGCGTCGGCTGCGTCCTGCGGGCCCTCGATCGCTTCTACCGCAGCCCACTGGCTGATCTGCGAGGCGCACGAGTCGGTGTTGGTGATCCAGCGCGTGAACACCGGCGCGAGTGTGCGGTTGGCAACGAAGCCGATGCGCCATCCGGTCATCGCCCACGTCTTGGAGGCACCGTCGGAAATGATCGTGCGCTCCTGCATGCCCGGCAGCGATGCGATCGACTCGAACTCGCCGTCGTAAGCGAGGCGCGAATAGATCTCGTCGGCATAGATCCAGATCTGCGGATGACGGCGCAGGATGTCCGCGATCGCATGCAGGTCGGCTCCGCGCAGCATGCCGCCGGTCGGGTTGTGCGGCGAATTCAGGATCAGCATCCGCGTATGCGCGGTGATGTTCGCTTCGAGCTCGTTCGGATCGAAGGCGAAATCCCGGCTCTCACGCAGGTAGATCGGCACCGGCAGCGCGCCCAGCGCGAGGATCTGCGATTCATAGATCGGAAAGCCGGGAACGGGATAGATTACCTCGTCGCCCGCACCATGATCGGTCACCGACGCGATGGCGTAAGCGATGAATGGCTTGGCGCCCGCCCCGACGACGACATGCTCGGGCGCGATGTCGAGGCTGCGGCGGCTGGCCATGTCGCGCGCGGCGGCCGCACGTAGCTCATCGATCCCGGCTGAGGGCGTATAGCCGTGTTTGCCGCCGCGGATCGCCGCGACGGCAGCATCCTGGATGTTCACCGGAGTCGGGAAATCGGGCTGGCCGATGCAGAACGACACGATGTCGCGACCCTGGCGCTGCAGCGCGTTGACCTCGGCGAGCACGACGAACGCATTCTCGGTCCCCAGCGCCTCGCCGCGCCGGCTGATTGGCGGCGCGGTGCGGGCAAGATCGCGCGGCGCGTTCATCGCGCGCCCTTCGCCCGGGCGTAGAGCTCACGGAAGGTGCGTCCCGGCGGCGCCGGCATGTCGCGCTCTGCGGTCCACCCGCTTCCTAACGGCAGGCGATGAATAAGGCCGGCTCTTCCTCCCATCCGGTGCAGCACGCGCGCGCCGATGCGGGTAGCCAGCGCGTAGACACGGGGATGCGATGCCAGCCATGACCACCCCTGAAGCCCCGCGCGCTCGTACCACGGGCGCAGCGCGCGCTCGAATTCCTTCTCGCGCAGCTTGCGCTGCAGGTCAGGCAGCGGAATCCTGACCGGACATACCACGCCGCACTGGTTGCACAGCGTCGACGCCTGCGGCAGTTCGAGCGCGTTTTCGAGTCCGACGTAGGATGGCGTGAGGATCGAGCCGATCGGACCCGGGTACACCCAGCCGTACGAGTGTCCGCCGATGTTCTGGTAGACCGGGCAATGATTCATGCATGCGCCGCAGCGTATGCAGCGCAGCGCCTCGCGGACGTCGCTCGCGAGCACGCCCGATCGCCCGGCGTCGACGAGGATGAAGTACATGTGCTCCGCGCCATGGAATTCGCCTGCGCCCTTGGTCCCGGTGAGGATGTCGACATAGTTGGAGATCGATTGCCCGGTCGCCGAGCGCGGCAGCAGCCGCATCAGCGTCGCCACGTCCTCGAGCGTTGGAACGATCTTCTCGATGCCCGAAATCGCCACGTGGACTTTCGGCAGCGTGGTGGTCAGCGTCGCGTTGCCTTCGTTGGTGACCAGGACCACCGACCCAGTCTCGGCGACGAAGAAATTGCCGCCCGAGATGCCCATGTCCGCGGTGAGATAGTGCGTTCGCAACACCTGCCGCGCCTCGAAGCACAGCTCCTCGATCTTGAGCTTGCGCGGCGTGCCGTGCGTCTTGGTAAAGAGGTCCGCGACCTCTTCCTTGCTCTTGTGCAGCGCCGGCCCGATGATGTGCGACGGCGGCTCGTAGTCGTTGATCTGCAGGATGTACTCGCCCAGATCGGTCTCCACCACCTTGAGCCCGGCGGCCTCGACCGCGCGATCGAGCGCCGATTCCTCGCTGACCATCGACTTCGACTTGATGATCTTGGCCACGCCATGGCGCGCCGCGATCTCCAGCACCAGCCGGTTCACGTCGGCGGGTGTGGACGCCCACAGCACCGTCGTTCCGCGCGCCTTGGCATTGGCTTCGAACATCTCCAGCCACGTGTCCAGGTTGTCGAGCGCGCGCTGGCGAATGGCGCGCGCCGCGTCGCGCGTGCCTTCGAAGTCGTCGAGCTCGGTCATCGCCTCGCGGCGCTTGGCGACGAACTTGCCGCGGAACTTCTGCAGATTCTGCTGGAGCTGGACGTCGCCGAGGCTCTTGTGCGCCCGCTCCTTGAAATGCATCGATGCGACGTGCATGGGCGTCCTACGACTGGCCGGCGAGGACTTCGGCGACGTGCAGCACGCGCGTCGTACTGTCGCCGCGGCGGCGCAGCCTGCCCTCGATATTGAGAATGCAGCCGAGGTCGCCGACCACGACGGTGTCGGCGCCCGACGCTTCGATGTTGTTGCACTTGTTGTCGGCCATGCGCGAGGAAATGTCGCCGAACTTGATCGAAAAAGTGCCGCCGAAGCCGCAGCACGTTTCGCAATCGGTCATCTCGGTGAGCTGGACGCCGGGGACCGTCGCCAGCAGCTTGCGCGGTTGCTGCTTGACTCCCATCTCGCGCAGGCCCGCGCAGGAATCGTGGTAGGTCATGCGGCCGGCAAAACGTCCGGGCACGCGCTCCATTTTGAGCACGCTCACGAGGAAATCGGTGAGCTCGTATGTTTTTGCGCCGAGCGCCCGGCAGCGCGCCAGCATCGCCGGGTCGTCGCGAAACAGGTCAGGATAGTGCGTCTTGATCATCCCGCTGCACGAGCCCGACGGCGCGACCAGATAATCACAGGCTTCGAATTCAGCGATCACCTTGCGCGCGAGCGTGCTCGCGCCCTGGCGGTCCCCGGAGTTGTAGCCCGGCTGTCCGCAGCATGTCTGCCCGGTAGGCACGAACACTTCCGCCCCACCCGCTTCGAGCAGCGTGACGGCCGCAAAACCGATCGACGGCCGCATCAGGTCGACGAGGCAGGTGACGAAAAGACCGACGCGCATGGGAATGAGGCAAAAGAAGGAATCTAGCTTAGCACAGGCGATGCGACGTTCGCTCGCCTAGAACGACTGCGTGAGCGCGACCACGCACACGCCCATCAGCTGCTGCGGAAAGATACCGAAAAAAAGCAATGACAGGCCGTTGAGCGAGAGCAGAACCCGGGTATCCGTTCGCACTTCGATGGGCGAATCGTCGACCGGGTCGTCGAAATACATGAGCTTGACCACACGCAGATAGTAGAACGCGCCGATGAGCGAGGTCAGCACGCCGATCACGACGAACCACACGAGTCCCACCGCCACCGCGGCCTCGAACACCGCGAATTTTGCGTAGAAACCGACCGTCGGCGGAATGCCCGCGAGCGAGAACATGACCAGCAGCATCATGAACGCGTACCACGGGCTGCGCTGGTTGAGACCCTTCAGGTCGTCGAGCTTGTCAGCCTCGAAGCCCGCGCGCGACAGGATGAGCACGATGCCGAAGCCCACCAGCGTGGTCATCGCGTAGGTGATCGTGTAGAACATCGCCGCGCTGTATCCGTAGAGATCAGCGGTGAGAAAACCCATGAGCATGTAGCCCATGTTGGCGATGGTCGAGTACGCCAGCATGCGCTTGACGCTGCTCTGCGCGATCGCGACCAGGTTGCCGATGATCATGGACAACAGCGAAAGTATCAGCAGCATACCCTGCCAATCAAAGGCGACCGCCGACAGCGATCCCACCAGGAGCCGCATCATGAAAGCGAATGCCGCGAGCTTCGGCGCGGCGCCGATGAACAGCGTTATCGGCGTCGGCGCGCCATCGTAGACGTCCGGAATCCACATGTGGTACGGGACCGCGCCCAGCTTGAATGCGATGCCCGAGACCAGGAATACGAGGCTGAACTGCAGGATCAGCCGGTTGGCGCTGCCCGTGAAAATGGTCGCGGCGATGCGGTTGAGATCGAGCGAGCCGGACGCTCCATACAGCATCGACATCCCGTAGAGCAGCAGGCCCGACGCCAGCGCGCCGAGCACGAAATATTTCATCGACGCCTCGATCGCAACCTTCGAATCGCGCTGCAGCGCGATCAGCGCGTAGAGCGACAGCGACATCAGCTCGAGTCCCAGATAGAGCGTCACCAGGCTCGCCGCCGAGATCATGACCATCATGCCCAGCAGCGCGAACATCATGAGCACGAAAGTCTCGCCACGGAACAGTCCACGCGCGACGAGGTACGCGCGCGAGTAGAACAGCGTCAGCATCACCGTCAGGCAACTCACGATCTTGAGCAGGTCGGAAAGCGAGTCGGAGACGAACATGTCCCCGAAGATGCGCACGGGAACGGCGTGGAACCCATACACTGCGAACCACGCCGCGGCCAGGATGCCGGCCTGCGTCAGCCAGTACGAGATCGCGCGCCGCGCATCGGGAACGAACAGGTCAACGATGAGGACAAAGCACGCCGCGCCCAGCAGCACGATCTCAGGCATCGCGGGGGCGAAGATGAAGGTGGCAAGCATGCGCGGTCTTTAGAGCTTGCTTTGGGCGACGTGGGCTAGCAGGTCCGCCACCGACGCGTGCATGACGTCGGTGAAGGGCCTGGGATAGATGCCGAGCGCGAGCACCGCGGCGACCAGGGTGGCGAGCATCCAGAATTCGCGCCGCGTCACATCCACGAGTGCGGCGACGCGCGCGTTGCCGACGGCGCCGTACCACACGCGCTTGTACATCCACAGCGTGAACGCGGCGCCGAGGATCATGGTGGTCGCCGCGAGAAATCCGAGCCAGAAATTCGCCTTCACCGCGGCCAAAATCACCATGAACTCGCCGACGAACCCGCTCGTCCCCGGCAACCCGGCATTGGCCATGGCGAATACCATGGTCAGCGCAGCGAACTTGGGCATCGTGTTCACTACGCCTCCGTAGTCGGCGATCTGCCGGCTGTGCATGCGGTCGTAGAGCACACCCACGCACAGGAACAACGCGGCGGAGACGAAGCCGTGCGAGACCATCTGGATGATAGCGCCCTCGACGCCCAGCTCGCTGAACAGGAACACGCCGAGCGTCACGAATCCCATGTGCGCGATCGACGAATACGCGATCAGCTTTTTCATGTCGGGCTGCACCAGCGCGACGAAGCCGATGTAGATCACCGCGATCAGCGAGAGCGTGATGATGAATCCCGCGAGGTAGTGGCTCGCGTCGGGCAGGATCGGGAGCACGAAGCGGATGAAGCCGTAGCCGCCGACCTTCAACGTCACCGCCGCCAGCACGACCGACCCGCCGGTGGGCGCCTCGACGTGCGCGTCGGGCAGCCACGTATGCACCGGCCACATCGGCACCTTGACCGCGAAGGCCGCGAAGAACGCGACGAACAGCAGGATCTGCGTGTTCATCGACAGCGGAAGCTGGTACCACTCGAGGATGGAGAAACTGCCGCCGCTGACCGAGTACAGGTAGATCAGCGCAACGAGCATCAGCAGCGACCCCAGCAGCGTGTAGAGAAAGAACTTGATCGCCGCGTAGACGCGGTTGGGGCCGCCCCACACGCCGATGATCAGGTACAGCGGGATCAGCATCGACTCAAAGAACACGTAGAACAGCACCCCGTCGAGCGCGGTGAACACGCCGTTGGTGAGCCCCGACATGATCAGGAAGGCCGCCATGTACTGGGCGACCTTCTTTTCGATCACCACCCAGCCCGCCCACACCACGAGCACGGTAATGAAGCTGTTGAGCAGCACCAGCAGCACCGAGATGCCATCGACGCCGAGCAGGTAATTGACGTTGAAGCGCGGGATCCATTCCACCGCCTCGACGAACTGCATTTCCGCGGTATCGATGGTGAAGTGAACAAACAGCGGAATCGTCACCGCGAAGCCCGCGACGGCGCCGACCAGCGCCAGCCAGCGCGCCGCGGCCGCGTCCTGGTCGCGATGCAGCGCCAGCACCAGCACGCCGGCGACGATCGGCACCCAGATCGCGAGGCTCAAATACGGCAGCATGCTCGCGCTCATCGGCGAGTTCCCGCAGCGGAGCTCAATGGACCACCCACCACGCCAGCATGACGAACACGGAGACGATCATGACGAACGCGTAGTGATAGACGCGTCCGGTCTGCAGATGACGCAGCACGACGGACGTCGCGGCGATCACGCGCGCGCTGCCATTGACGAAAAAGCCATCGATGATGGTGCGGTCGCCCATGTTGGACAGGAACGTGCCCAGGCGGCGGAAGCCTCCGGCGAAAAACCAGTCGTTGAAGCGGTCGATGTAATAGTTGTTGATAAGCAGCGCGTACAGGCCGCCCGCGCGCACCGCAAGGCGCGTCGGCAGCTCGGGGCGCCTGATGTACAGGAACCAGGCGGCAACGATGCCGGCCAGCGCCAGCCAGAACGGCAGCCCGGCGAACCCATGCAGCGTGAACGATGCGACGCCGTGCCACTCCTCGCGCATCTGCGCGAGCGCGGGGTGCTGCTGCGAAATCAGGATCGAGTCGCCGAAGTAGTCGCCGAAAACGACACTGCCGACGTATGCCGCGCCTGCCAGCACCGACGGGATCGCAAGCAGGATCAGCGGCACGGTCACCACCCACGGGCTCTCGTGCGGGTCGCCGTGGGCGTGGTCGTCCTGGGCATGCGCGCCGTCGAGGACGGTCGCGTCGCGAAAGCGCTCGTGGCCATGGAAGGTCAGGAAGATGAGCCGGAACGAATAGAGCGCGGTGAGGAACACGCCGGCGGTGACCGCGAACAGCGCGTAGCCGTGGCCGGTCACCGTCGACACCTGCACCGCCTCGATGATCGCGTCCTTGGAATAGAAGCCGGCGAACGGCGGCACGCCAGCGAGCGCGAGTGAACCGATTACCATCGTCCAGTACGTGATCGGCATGTATTTCTTGAGCCCGCCCATGCGTCGCATGTCCTGCTCGTGATGCAAGGCGATGATCACCGAGCCGGCGCCCAGGAACAGCAGCGCCTTGAAGAACGCGTGCGTCATCAGGTGGAATATGGCCGCCGGGTAGGCGGATACGCCCAGCGCCACCGTCATGTAACCCAGCTGCGAGAGCGTCGAGTACGCGACCACGCGCTTGACATCGAATTGCACCAGCCCGAGCACCGCCATGAACAGCGCGGTGGTCGCGCCGATGATCGTCACGAAGGACAGCGCGGTGTCGGAGAGCTCGAACAGCGGGCTCATGCGCGCAACCATGAAAATGCCCGCAGTCACCATGGTCGCGGCGTGGATCAGCGCCGAGATCGGCGTCGGGCCTTCCATCGAGTCGGGCAGCCAGACGTGCAACGGTACCTGCGCGCTCTTGCCCATCGCCCCGACGAACAGGCCGATGCAGATCGCCGTCAGCACCGACCATTGCGCATTGCCCAGGAGATTGATGGTGGTGCCGGTCAGCTGCGGGGCGGCGGCGAACACGCTCGCATAGTCGAGCGATCCCAGGGTCGCCACGATCAGGCCGATGCCCAGCACGAAGCCGAAATCGCCGACGCGGTTGGCGAGAAACGCCTTCAGATTGGCGTAGATCGCCGTGGGCCGCTCGTACCAGAAGCCGATCAGGAGATACGACACCAGGCCCACCGCTTCCCAGCCGAAAAAAAGCTGGAGGAAGTTGTTCGCCATCACCAGCATGAGCATGCTGAATGTGAACAGCGAGATGTACGAGAAAAAGCGCGTGTAGCCCGGATCGTCGGCCATGTAGCCGATGGTGTAGATGTGCACCATCAGCGACACGAAGGTCACCACCGTGAGCATCAGCGCAGTCAGCGGATCGATCAAAAATCCGATCGAGAACTTGAGGCCGCCCGACGTCATCCACACGTAGATGTCGCCGTTGAAGGTATTGCCGGCGAGCACGTCGTGGAGGATGAACGCGGAGCCCACGGTCGACACCGTCACGCCGGCGATGCAGATCCAATGCGAGGCGGCACGCCCGAGCTTCGGTCCCCAAAGCCCGACGATCACGGCGCCGGCAAGCGGCGCCAGCGCGACCAGGAGATATAGCGAAACCATGCTCATCGGGTCAGCCCTTGAGCCGGCCCAGCTCCTCGACGTCGATGGTGCCGACGTTGCGGAACAAGAGCACGAGAATGGCAAGCCCGATCGCTGACTCTGCTGCGGCGACGGTGAGGATGAAGAACACGAAGATCTGCCCGGAGGTGTCGTCCAGGAACGCCGCAAAGGCAATGAAGTTGAGGTTGACGGCGAGCAGCATCAGCTCGATCGCCATGAGCATGATGATGACGTTGCGCCGGTTGAGGAATATCCCGATCACGCTGATGGCGAACAGGATCGCGCCCAGCACGAGATAGTGCGTCAACGAAGGTTGCGAAAAGAACCCCAACGGACCGCTCCCTGCTTTTCCCGGCCGCCAGCGACGGCCGTGAAGTTTGTTGTTGATTGTGCGGCCGCTCAGGGCTCGCGTTTCTCCGACGGCATTTTCAGCACGCGCAGTCGGTCTCCCGGTCGGACGCGCACCTGCTCGCCGGGATTTTGATACTTGCTCTCGCGGCGCTCGCGATGCGTCAGCGCTATGGCGGCGATGATCGCGACCAGCAGCAGCACCGCGGCGATCTCGAGCGGATACGCGTACCGGGTGTAGAGCTCGAGGCCGAGTGCGCGCGTGTTCGTGTATCCGGCGGCCGCTGGCGGCTGCAGCGGTGCGGGCCCGAGGTAGCCGCCGAGGAGCACCAG
>DASXBS010000230.1:0-16659 GCA_036491555.1 Casimicrobiaceae bacterium | reverse complement strand
CCGGTGGAGCGATCCTGCTGCATGTCGCACGCAACGCTGGTCGACACCAGCAGCACGGTGCCTGCCATCAGGCCCACTGCGGGGTCCTTGAGGCCAATCGCCGCCATCAGGACCACGGACACGACGAACGCCGACGAGATTGGGTTGTTGTCGCTGATGCCGAGCGAAATGCCGTTCACCAGCGCGAAAATGAACACCAGTGCCACCGCGAACAGCAGGTAGCCCACGGGCTGGCCCAGCACCAGATGCCCGCTTGCCACGATGCCCACGCCCCAGCACGCCACCCAGAGCACTAGCCGAAGCGTGTTGGTGCGCTTCCAGTCATCCTGCGGTGACGCGGGTGCGGTTGGCGCTGCGAGGCCCGCGTAGCGTCGATACGCCTGGACCATGATCAGCGAGAGATCGACGATCGCCGCGCCCATGATAGCGCCCAGCGCAATCAGGAACGTGATCTTGCGAAAGGGGTCGCCTTCCTTGAGCCATCCGATCGAGACAAAGTAGGGCACCAGCGCCGTGCCGAGCAGTCCGGCGACGATGGTCGGCACGCCGATGCGTGCGCCGACCACCATCCCGGCGCCAAAGGTCGACATCGAAAGATCGATGGCGCCCAACAGCGCAACCTTGGCCGCAGCGACGCCGCCAGCGATGCCCAGCGCGATGCCGGTGCCCAGCTTGTTGACCGAGGCTCGGAGCAAGACAGGGTCGGTCAACGCGCGCAGTATGTTCGCGACCGCGAGCCCCGAAGGGTACGTCAGCCGCATGCGATCGACGAGGATCGGAGTGTAGAGCATGCCCACGCCGGCGCCGAACATGCCGATGCAAAGCATGTAGAGCACCATCTGCCACACCGGCGGCTGCGACAGGCCCATCCATACCATCGCCTGGATCAGTACGCCCATCGCGCTCATGCCTGCGACCGAGGCGGCCGCGGTCTGCATGTAGTTGGCGCCGTGTTTTCCATCGGCGCCATAGCCGTAGGTGACCGTCGAGCCCAGGATGCCCGCCAGCACCTGGCCCCCGACGAAGAACCCCAGCGAGAAGTTCATGTACGACGCAGCCACGCCGCCTAGCGGGCCCAGCACCAGCACGCCGAAGGCGATCAATAGCGCGTGATACTTCCACGTGCCTTGCGCAGGCAGCCAGCGCCACCGGGGCTGCGCAACGTCACGCGTGATCGGGGCGT
The DNA here is from genome assembly GCA_036491555.1 of Casimicrobiaceae bacterium. Classification (GTDB taxonomy): domain Bacteria; phylum Pseudomonadota; class Gammaproteobacteria; order Burkholderiales; family Casimicrobiaceae; genus PALSA-1003. The sequence continues at coordinate 15,476 of DASXBS010000230.1, read as the reverse complement.
AATCGTCCATAGAAGGACGGATATTACATGTCGGAACGTGGGCGGTCAGCGACGGGTTGGTGCCCGCGAGGGACCGGGAGAAACGGGACGCGTCCGTCGACGCGAGACTGGGCAACGATCCGGGACGATCGCTGTAGTAAGATCAATTGGCTCGGCTGCGCAATTTTCTACCGTTGACAAACAACATTCTGTTCGCCAGCGACAAATCGACGACGCCACGCGCCGGGGCGCGGAGGACGGGCCTCCTGACACCTCCGCACGGGTCTTGAGTGCTATTCAATTCGTTCCCCTTCATTTTCGTGTTCATGCCCATCGTTCTGGTGGGTTTTTTCACGCTCGCGCGACGCAACAACCGGCTGGCTGCCGGCTGGCTCACGCTCGCTTCGCTGGTATTCTATGGATGGTGGGATCCGCGCTACGTCGTCTTGCTGCTGGCGTCGATCGGCGTTAACTACCAGTTCGGAAAGCACCTCGCGCTGCTGTACGCGTCGAATAGGAAAGCTCGCTCACGACAGCTGCTGTGGTTCGCGATTGCAGCCAACCTTGCGCTACTCGCCTACTTCAAGTACGCCGTCTTTTTCGTTTCCAACCTGCAGACGCTTGCCGGTCATTCCGGCCCGCTTCCGGATATCGTCCTTCCGCTGGGCATCTCGTTTTTCACGTTCACGCAAATAGCGTTCCTGGTCGATGCCTACCGCGGTCTCGCGCGTGAATACAGCTTCACGCACTACACACTGTTCGTCAGCTGGTTCCCTCATCTGATCGCGGGACCCATCCTGCATCACCGCGAAATGATGCCGCAGTTCGACCGGCAAGCGACGTATCGTCTCAACTGGGAAAACATCGCCGTTGGCCTGACGATGTTCATTTTCGGGCTGTTCAAGAAGACCGTCATCGCCGATGACATGGCCGGCTTCGCGTCGCCCGCGTTCGATGCGGCGGCGGCGGGTGTCCACCTCACGCTCCTGGAGGCCTGGGGCGCGGCGCTCGCCTACGCCTTTCAGATCTATTTCGACTTCTCCGGATACACCGACATGGCGCTCGGCGCGTCGCGCATGTTCGGCATCGTCCTCCCGCTCAACTTCGCTTCGCCCTACAAATCACGCAGCATCATCGAATTCTGGAGACGCTGGCATATCACGCTCTCGCGGTTTCTGCGCGACTACGTGTACATCCCGCTGGGCGGCAACCGCAAGTCGACGCTTCGCCGCTATGAAAACCTGTTCCTGACCATGCTGATCGGAGGGCTCTGGCACGGGGCGGGGTGGACCTTCGTATTCTGGGGAGCGCTGCACGGCGCGTATCTGGTCGTCAACCACGGCTGGAGGGCGATTCGCGCCCGCACCGGATTATTCCTGCCCGGCGCGGATGCGCTGTCCACGCTGATCACCTTTCTTGCGGTTGTCGTCGCTTGGGTCTTTTTCAGGGCGGCCGACTTCACGACCGCGGCCGACATCGTCGCGGCGATGAGGGGGCACCATGGGATTGTTCTACCCGAGCAGTGGGCAAGCGGCTCGGCCTTGTCTACGTGGTTGGCAGGTCACGGAGTGCAATTCGCAAAACTGGCGCACTTCGACCGCGTCGCGCAGCTCAACTGGCTGTGCTTCCTGATCGTTTTTTGCTGGGTGGCGCCGAATACGCAGCAGGTTTTGGCGGCGTACCGCCCGGCATTGCTCACGCCGGGCTACGGGGCACTCGGCGATGCGGGCTGGCTCACCTGGCGCCCCGGCTGGAGATGGCTCGCCGTGCTTGCGTCGCTCGGATCCATGGCGCTGCTGTCGATCCACCGTTACAGCGAATTCATCTATTTCCGGTTTTGAGTGAGCGCGAGGACATTCAGCATCGCCTGCCTCACCGCGGTCCTGCTCGCCGTCGGTTGTGTCGGCCTGTTCAATTGGATCGTCGACCCGTATGGCTACTTCCGCGACGTGCAGATCGCCGGATTCAACGCCAACAAGCCGAAGGCCGCAGGCAACGATCGGCTGGTCAAGCCGGCGTGGGCGGCCAAGCTTAAGCCCGAGGCCATCATCGTCGGCGGATCGATCGCTGAAATCGGGCTGCCGCCCACGCACCGCGGATTCACCATGGATGGAGCCTTGGTGCCCTTCAATCTGGGCATGGCGCGCGCGACCTGGAGCGAGACCTATTGCCTCGCGATGTTCATGATGCGCCAGGCGCCGCTGAAGCGGATGGTTATAGGCGTTTCGGGCATCGAGGTGACGACGTGTCCCTCCGACGCAGAGCAGGGGCGCGCGGATTATGGAAAGCTCCTGTTCTCGCGCGCCGCTTTCGATGCGTCGCGCGAGACCCTTCGGCTGCAGCGTCAGCAGGCGGCGATCAGCCCCGAAGGGCTGTGGGACTTCGATCGCTACGACGAGCATCTGCAGACCGAGGAAGAGGTGGCACAGAACTTCGCCGTCGTGATGAAGAGCGAGCTTTGCGCATCCGCCTCGGTCGGCTCCGCCGCGCCTGCGAGCATCCAGCCGTTGAAAGCGCCGGTAGCGGCCGAGCGGGGCGCAGGATTGCGAAACCTGATTCGGTTGGCGCTAGCCAGGCGCGTCGAGCTGATCCTGCTTTTTTATCCGACGCACGTGCTGCTCAGCGAGGCGCAGCGCAGCTGCCAAGGTGCCGACGCGCGCTGGAACTGGCTCTGGCAGACCGTATCCATCGCGGAGCAGGAGGCGGCAGGCCATTCGCGCCAGATCCAGGTCTGGGAATTCTGGGACTACTCGACCCTGAACGGCGAGAGGATTCACGCGGGCAAGCCGGCGCGCGACCGTTTGTGGCAGGACTCGATCCATTTCAACCACGAGCTCGGCGACGTCGTTTTCGACGCGATCTATCGCGGGCGGCCGGGATACGGAGCGCAGGTCACGGTGGCGAACTTCGATGACCTCGCCGCCCGCGGCGAGGAGCGGCGCTCGAAATTTCTTGCGGCGAACCCGTGGGTCGCTGAGGAATTCGACGAGGTGAAGCGGCGGGCGGGTTTCGGCGATGCAGCTGCTCGTTGAATGCCGTCTAAGAAGCTCGCAGGTGCCAGGCACGGGGGCGGGTGAAGGTCTGTATGCCGTAGGTCGACAGCGTGAGCCCGATGCCGGAATGTCGCATGCCCGACCAGGGAAGCCGTGGGCTGACGCGGTCGCAGCAATTCCAGTAAGCCGACCCCGAGCTCACCTGCGACAGAATGCGCCGCGCCCGCGTGCGGCTCGTGGTGTAGACGCCCGCGGTCAGGCCGTATTCGCTGTCGTTCATCAGCGCCACGGCCTCGTCATCGCCGCCGACCTTCTGGATGCCGATGATGGGGCCGAAGCTTTCGTCCTTCATCAGCGCCATTTTGTGGTTGACGTCAGCGAACACGGTAGGCTCGAACCAGTTGCCCTTCTTCTTGACGACCCTGCCCCCAGTCAGGAGGCGCGCGCCTCGCTTTTTCGCGTCGGTTACCTGCTTTCCGAGCACGTCGAGCTGCGCCCGCCGGGTGATCGGACCAATATACGTGCGCTCATCGGTCGGATCGCCCATCACGTAGCCCTTGACCTCGGCGACGAAGGCGTCGACGAACGCATCGTGGATTTTTTCGTGTACGTAGATGCGCTCGACCGAGCAGCACGATTGCCCCGTGTTGTAGAACGCGCCGTCGGCGATGCCCGCTGCCGCCCTGGCGACATCGACGTCGTCGCAAACGTACACGGGGTCCTTGCCGCCGAGCTCGAGCTGCACCTTGATCATCTTGCGCCCGGCCTTGGCGCCGATGCGCGTTCCGGTCGCGTACGAGCCGGTAAAAAAGACGCCGTCGATGGGTTGGTCGAGGAGCGCGGCGCCCACTTTGCCGCCACCGATCACCGGAATGAACACGTCAGCGGGAACGCCTGCGCCGACGAGCATCTCGGCGATGTGCGTGCCCGTCAGCGTCGCGAATTCGCTCGGCTTGTACAGCACCGCGTTGCCCGCGAGCAGCGCCGGCACGAAGACGTTGCCGCCGACGAAATACGGGTAGTTCCACGCCGAGATGTTGGCGATGACGCCCAGCGGTTCATGCGTGATGCGCTCCTCGAGCTTCTGGCCGTCGTCGGTGTAGACCTTCTGCTCGCGCAACGCACGCGCCGCCTCGGCGAGAAAGAAGTCGATGCGCCCGAGCAACCCGTTGAGCTCGTTGCGCGACTGCTTGATCGGCTTGCCCATTTCGCGCGTCAACGTCTGCGCGAGGGTCTCGTGCTTGCGCGTGATGTCCTCGCGAAAAGCGGTGATCGCGGCGAGACGCTGCTTCATCGGAGTCGCCGCCCAGGAGGGCTGCGCCGCGCGTGCGCGCCGGTACTTCGCGCGGATGCTGGCGGGAGTGTCCTCGGCGACTTTGGCGACGACGGCGTTGCTTGCGGGGTCGAGAATCTTCAAGGCAGTTCTCTGCAGGGATCAGTGGCGGGCGCGGGCGAGAAAATCGTCGAGCAGCGGCGTGTCGTCGATGAACGAAGGGTTTTCGTGCGGATGGAATTCGGGATGCCACTGCACACCGAAAACGTACGACGGCCCGTTCCAGCGCAGCGCCTCGACGACACGGTCGGGCTCCGACCAGGCCTCGACGCGCAGGTCGCTCCCCAGCTTCATGGCCGCCTGGTGATGCACCGAGTTGGTCTTGGTCAAGGTGAGGCCGGGATACAGACGCGCGAGACCGGAACCTGGGACGATTGACGTGGCATGCACGTTGTCGGCATAGATGTCCCAGTCGCGATGCTTGAGCGCGCCGGTGAGCTGCATGCCAATGTCCTGGTATAGCGTGCCGCCGAAGGCGACGTTGATGATCTGCAGACCACGACACACGCCGAGCACCGGCTTGCGCAGCTCGACGAAGGCGCGCAGCAGCGCGATCTCGTACTCGTCGCGAATGCGGTCGCCGTTCCACTCGGGCCTGAGCGCGGGCTCGCCATAGGTTTCGGGGCAGACGTCGGACCCGCCCATGAGAACGAGCGCATCGAGCTCGCGGGCATAGTCCGCGACGCCGATGCTGCTCGCCTTGCGCCGCGTGCTGCCCTCGGGTGACGGGATCATGAGCGCCATCGCATCCTTCTGCATCACCCAGTGCGCCATGTTCTGCTCGATGTACTGGAGCGTCATGCCCTTGAAGATTGGACGCTTGGAGTCGGCGTGGAAAAAGCACGCCGAGATGCCGACCTTGACCATGTCGCGCTACGCAGTCGCTGCGGAGAAGATGCGCTCGAAATCGGCGCGCGTGCACGGCCGCGGGTTGGTCTGGTGGCATGTGTCGTTGACGGCGACGTCGACCAGCGCGGGGACGTCAGCGTTGGTCACCTTGCGCGCGCCTCGATATTCCGACAGCGTCAGTGGAATCGACAGGTCGCGCTTGAGCGCGACCAGCCACTCAATGAAGGCCTGCGCCGAGGCGTCCGCGGAGCCGGCAGCGACGCCGACCACGTGCGCGAGCTCGGCCATTTTGTCCTGAGCCGCCGGAAGGTTGAAACGCATGACGTGGTCGATCATGATGCCATTGGCAAGCCCGTGGTGCAGGTCGGCCACTGTCGACAGGGCGTGCGCGCACGAGTGCACCGCGCCCAGATCCTTCTGGAATGCGATCGCGCCCATCATCGAGCTCATCATCATGTCCGAGCGCGCCTCGAGATTGTGCGGCTCGCGCACCGCGGCGCGCAACGAGCGCGCGGCAATGCGCGTGCCTTCGAGCGCGATGCCATCGCACAGCGGATGGTACGCTGGCGACAGGTACGATTCGACGTTGTGCGTCAGCGCATCCATGCCGGTCGCGGCAGTGATGTGCGCGGGCAGGTCGAGCGTGAGCTCGGGATCGGCGAATACGGCCTTGGCCAGCAGCTTGGGCGAGAAGATGATTTTCTTGATGTGCGTCGTGTCGTCGGAAACCACGCTCGAGCGGCCGACCTCGGAACCGGTGCCGGCGGTCGTGGGCAACGCGACGAACCACGGCAGCTCGCCCTCGATCGCGCGCACCTTGGGATGATCCCACGCGTATTCGAGAACGTCGCCTTCGTGCGTGGCCATCAGCGCGACCGCTTTGGCGACGTCGAGCGCGGCGCCGCCGCCCAGGCCGATGACCGAATCGGCACGGTGCGCCTTGTACGCGGCGGCGCCGCGCGCGACCTGGCTCGCCACCGGGTTGCCGGCGATGTCGGAATACACGCCCGCGTCGAGCCCGGGCAGGTCGGCGATGAACGACGCCAGCATCGGCAGCGGCGCGATCCCGCGGTCGGTGACGATCAGTGGACGCCGCTTGCCGTGCGCCTTGAGATGGTCGGCAACTAGCTTGCGCGCGCCGGGTCCGAAATGGATCGTGGTCGGAAAGGTAAAACGATGCAGAGTCATGGAGAAGTGCGTTGCGTCAGATGATTTCGAAGTAGCGCTTGAGTTCCCAGTCGGTGACGCCGTCGAGCCACTGCCGCCACTCCCACTCGCGCGTCGCCGCGAAGTGCTCGACGAAATCGTCGCCGAAAAAGTCGCGCGCGATCCTGGACCCGCGAAAGTTGCGCGCGGTCTCGATCAGCGTGCGCGGGGCGCGCGGCACGTCCTCGGCGCCCTGATTGGTCCCGTGGATCGGCTTGGCGGTCAGCTTGAGGCCTTTTTCGATGCCGTACAGGCCGGCGGCGAGCACCGCAGCGCTTCCCAGGTAGGGATTCATGTCCGCGCCCGGGCAGCGGGTTTCGAGGCGCGTGGACTTGGGCGACCCCGCGATCACGCGAAAACTCGCGGTGCGGTTATCGAGGCCCCAGGTCGGCTTGACCGGCGCCCAGAAGCCGTCCACCAGGCGCTTGTAGCTGTTGATCGTTGGCCAGAACATCGGCGCGAATTCGAGCAGGCACGCGATCTGTCCGGCAAGGTAACTCTCGAATACCTTGCTCATGCTCGTCTTCGATTCCGCGTCGTAGAACACGTTCTTCTTGCCGTCGGTGAGCGACTGATGGATGTGCCCCGAGCACCCCGGATATTGCGCGCTCCATTTGGCCATGAAGCTTGGCATGATGCCGAAGCGCGAGCCGATCTCCTTGGCGCCGGTCTTGAACAGGATGGCCCGATCGGCGGCTTCGAGCGCTTCCGAGAACTGGATCGCGGCTTCATACACGCCAGGGCCGGTTTCGGTGTGCAGGCCCTCGATGGGCACGCCGAACGCGCTCATTTCCACCATCAGCGCCTTGAAGAATTCGCGGTTCTCGTTGGCCCGCAGCAGCGAGTAGCCGAACATGCCCGGCGTGATCGGATCGGGGCGAACGTAGCCCTTGTCCGCCCACGACTGAGGTGTCTCGGCGAAATTGAACCATTCGAATTCGATGCCGCACATGGGTGCGAGGCCGAGCTTCTCCGCGCGCGCAAGCACGCGCTTGAGCGTCTGTCGCGGGCACAGCGGATGCGCTACCTGCTTTCCCTTGTGGTCGGCGACGAACTCACCGAGAAAAAACGGCACGCCGTCGTCCCACGGGACGTTGCGGTGCGTCCCCAGGTCGATGCGCGCTAGCGCATCCGGAAAGCCCTTGTGCCATCCGGTAAGCGTCGTGTTGTCGTAGCACTGGTCGCCGATGTCCCATCCGAAGACGACATCGCAAAACCCGAATCCGCCGTCGACGGCCGAGAAGAACTTGTCCTTGTGCAGGTACTTGCCGCGAAGCACGCCGTCGATGTCGGACACCGCGACCTTGACGCGCATACCCGGCGACTCGCGGACAGCGTCGAGCACCTTCTTGATGGCGATGGCTTGCGGCATGGGGTCTCCCGGATCGCGCTGCCGAACGTGGGTTGGCGGGCGAAGCGCGATTCTACCGCGGACGCCAAATGGGATGCGCTCGCGCCGACAACACCCATCCATGCGTCACAATGCAAGCATGACACCCGACCCGGCACCACGCCCGTCCGAGGCGGCTTCGCGCGGCAGCGCGATGACGGCACTTCACGGCGCGGTGGTGCTGTTCGGGCTTGCGGGCCTGTTCGGCAAGTGGATAGATCTGCCCGCCGCGACCATCGTGCTCGGCCGCACCGGCATCGCGACGCTGGCGCTGCTCGCGCTGCTCATCGTCCGCGGACGTGATTTCGGCCGCTTCGAATGGCGTCTCGCGGTCAACGGGACGCTGCTCGCTGCCCACTGGGTGGCGTTTTTCCAGGCTATCCAGAGCGCCACTGTAGCGGTGGCGCTGCTTGGATTCGCGGGGTTTCCGTTGTTCGTCGCGCTGTTCGAGGCGCTGTTCCTCGATCGCAAACTCAGCACACGCGAGTGGCTGCTGACCGCCACGGTGTGCGCCGGCCTGCTCCTGATCGTGCCCCGATTCGATCTCGCCGATCACACGGTGCAGGGGCTGCTGTGGGGCGTGTTCTCGGGCGCGACCTTTGCGCTGCTCGCGGTTTGGAACCGCGCACTCGCGGGGCGGCGCGCCGCCAGCGAGATCGCACTTTGGCAGAACGCCATCGCCACGCTGTGTCTCGTCCCGTCGGTGATGCTCGCGCCGTCGCTGCCAAGCGCGCGCGACATCGTCCTGCTGATCGTTCTTGGCGTGGCGTGCACGGCGCTCGCTCATACCTTGTTCATCTGGAGCCTGCGCACGGTATCCGCGCATACCGCCAGCGTGATTGCATGCCTTGAGCCGGTGTACGGCATCGTTCTTGCAGCGACGCTGCTGCACGAGATCCCCGATGCACGCATGCTCGCCGGCGGAGCATTGATCGTCGGCGCGTCGCTCTGGGAAAGCATGACTGCGGCGCCGCCGCTGCCGCAGGCGTAGCGCCGGCGCCCGCGCTTGTGTAGCATCGCGCGTTCGCCGCACGATTGCGCGGCGCGGCTCGATCGGCTCAAAACAATGCACATCGGCATCGTCGGACTGGGACGCATGGGCGCGAACATGGCGAGACGGCTCGCCACTGGCGGAGTGTCGGTCGTCGGCTACGATCCGGATGCGAATGCGCGAGCGGCGCTCGCGGCGGATTCGTCGTGCAGCTGCGTCGACTCGCTCGATGCGCTGGTGCATGCGCTACCCACACCGCGCGTGGTCTGGCTGATGGTACCGGCGGGCGAGCGCACCGATGCCGTTCTCGCCGACCTCACGCCGAGGCTTCATTCCGAGGACGTGATCGTCGACGGCGGGAACGCCTTCTACAAGGACTCGGTGCGCCGCGCGGTCGAGCTCGCAAGCTACGGCATCCGCTTCGTCGATTGCGGCGTTTCCGGCGGGATTTGGGGACGCACTCAGGGCTACGCGCTGATGTTCGGCGGTTCGCACGCCGCCGCGCACGCGATCGAGCCCTACGCGCGCATCCTCGCGCCGGCGGCGGATCGCGGCTGGCTGCATTGCGGCCCGAGCGGGTCGGGGCACTTCGTTAAAATGATCCACAACGGCATCGAGTACGGAATGATGGAGGCGCTCGCCGAAGGCCTGGCGTTGATCGACGGCAAGGACGAGTTCGAGCTCGACGTCGCCGCGATCGCGGAAATGTGGCGCCATGGCAGCGTGGTGCGCTCGTGGCTGCTCGACCTCACCGCGGATTTCCTGCGTGAGGACTCCGCGCTGACCGACATCGCGCCGCAGGTGGCGGATTCAGGCGAAGGTCGCTGGACGGTAGTCGAGGCGGTCGAGCAGGGTGTGCCGGCCCCGGTGCTCACGCTCGCGCTGATGGCGCGCTTTGCGAGCCAGGGTAACGCCGACTACACCAGCAAGCTGCTGGCGATGATGCGCAATAGCTTCGGCGGCCATCGTGTCGAAAAAAAGACGCCATGACAGTGGTGCTGCCATGACTGTGGTGCTGATGGGAGTCTGTGGGTGCGGCAAGACCAGCGTTGGTCGCGCGCTCGCCGCGAAACTCGGGTGGAGCTTTCTCGACGCCGACGATTTTCATCCGCCGACGAACGTCGCGAAGATGGCAGCAGGAATCGCGCTCTCCGACGAAGACCGCTGGCCGTGGCTGGATCGCCTGCGCAGCGAGCTGGCGAATATCAACTCGCGCGGCGCCCATGCGGTGCTGGCGTGCTCGGCCCTGCGTGAGCGCTACCGCGATCGTCTGTCTCACGGGCGCGAGCTGCGCTGGGTCTATCTCAAGGGCGATATGGCCACGATCGAATCCAGGCTGGCGTCGCGCAGCGGCCACTTCATGCCGGCGTCGTTGCTCGCGAGCCAATTCGCCGCACTCGAGGAGCCTGCGCAGGCGCTGGTCGTCGATATTCGGCAGGAAATCGACGCTCAGGTCGCACAGATCGCGCAGGCGCTCGCGGCGGGCGTGGGCGCGAGCGCATGAAGCCTCGCGACAGATCGCGGCCCGCGACCGCTGTCACGCAGCTGGGACGCGACCCGCGCAAGCACCTGGGAGCAGTGAACACCCCGGTCTATCGCGCGACCACTATCCTGTTCGACCGGGTCGCCGATCTCGAGGCTGCGATGCAGGGGACGTATCCCGGCGTGACCTACGGGTTGCACGGCATGCCGACCGTCACCGATCTGCAATCGGCGTTCGCGACGCTCGAAGGCGGGCATGCGGCGCTGGCCGTGCCTTCCGGTCTCGCCGCGATCACGCTGGCGCTGCTGGCGACCACAGCAGCCGGCGATCACGTCCTGCTGAGCGATTCGGTCTACGGACCGACGCGGCGCTTCTGCGATAACCAGCTCAAGAGGCTCGGCGTCGAGATCACATATTACGATCCGCTGATCGGCGGCGATATCGGACGCCTCATGCGGCCCAACACGAGCGTCGTCTACACCGAATCCCCGGGGTCGCTGTCGTTCGAGGTGCAAGACATCCCCGCGATCGCCGAAGCCGCGCACGAGGGCGGCGCGCTGGTGATGCTCGACAACACATGGGCGACCCCGCTTGGCTTCCATGCGTTCTCGCACGGCGTCGACGTTTCGGTCCACGCCGGCACCAAGTACCTGGGCGGGCACTCCGACGTGCTGATCGGGCTCATAACCTGCAGCGAAGCCGTGTTCCCGCGCATGCATCGGCTGTGGACCGACATGGGGGTCACCGCGAGCGGCGACGACTGCTTCCTGGCGCTGCGCGGGCTGCGCACGCTGGCATTGCGCCTCGAGCGGCACACCGCGAGCGCGCTGGCGATCGCCGCGTGGCTGCGCGAGCGGCCTGAAGTTGCCGAGGTGATTTTCCCGGCGTTGCCGGGCTCGCGGGGTCACGAGTTATGGCAGCGCGACTTCACCGGCGCATGCGGATTGTTCGGCGTCGTGCTGAAGCCGGTGTCCAAGGAGCGCATCGATGCGATGCTCGACGGCATGCGGCTGTTCAAGATGGGATTCAGCTGGGGCGGCTTCGAAAGCCTGATCCTGCCCATCGACCCCAACCGCGTGCGCACCGCGACGCGCTTCGAAGCGCACGGGCCGTGCCTGCGACTGCACGTCGGGCTGGAAGCGGTCGACGACCTCATCGCCGATCTCGACGAGGGCTTTGTGCGGATGCGCGCCTGACTACTCACGGTCCGGGAGCGGTCCGAAAAACATCTTCTTCAACTCGGCAGCGCCTATGACCCGCGCGAGCTCGCTGACGGTGCAGTACACCAGGATGAGCACCGCCAGCAGGATCTGTATCGCCCAGAAGTGCGGCCATACGATTTCCGAGAGCAGCTTCTCGTTCGCCGCGGCGAAACCCGGTGCCACCTTCCAGAAATCGTACAGATGCTCGAGGTAATGGATGACCAGTGCGACCAGGAAATAGAGCGCGGTCTTCCAGCACACATTCCAGACCAACGGTTTTTCCGGATAGCGGTTGATGAAGGGCAGCGCATTGGCGAGCAGCACCGACTTGCCGAGGATGAGCGCGCCGACCGTGACCGACGTCGTCGTGCTGACGTCGATCCCGGTATTGCGCGTCATCAGCGCGCGGATCAGAGCGACGATGTGCAGAATGACGAAGAAATACAGCGTCGGCGGAATCAGCTCCAGGAACTCATTCTTCACCGTCGCCGTGAACTTACTCATTACGCGCGCTCATCCCGCACTCCCGCCATTCAGCGCACTCGTCGTGTGGAGGCTTGATCACGGGATCATTCCGCATTCGAACATCTTGTTGACGATGGGCCCGGCGACCTTGTCGAAGAAGGCCTGCCGCGCCTGGGGATCGTTGCGCAGGAAATTGACCGCCCTCTGCTGTTCCGGCGACTTCGGCTGACCCTTCTGCGCCCACAGTTGCTGGCAGCTCGCATTCTGGTACTTGCTGATCACCTTGTTGGCGACCATATCCATGATCATGCCCTGACCACCGGCGAGCGCTGCCGCGCCCATCACCGAGACACCGACCAGAAGACCAACGATTCGCTTATTCATGCCGTGCTCCTCATTCTCGTAGTGAATCAACAATTGAGAGCCGGTTGTCCAGCCTCCAATTACTGTGCTGCCTGTTTTCTTGCGAAGTAGACCTCGAACTTCTGCTTCGCAACCGCCTGGTAGTAGATGCCCTTGAGGCGGTCGCTCGAGGGATCGTAGCTGAGCTCGTAGGTCGAGCCTTCGTACCCGCCCGCGCGCAACTCGAACGATGCGCGCACGACACCGGCGTCGCGCGATGCAACCGCCTTGGCGAACGGCAGCTGGTTAGGATTGAAATACATTGCCTCCAGCTGACCGTTTTCGGCAACGGACTTGATCGCGATCGTATAGCTACCGTCGGGCCTGATCCATATCCCTTTCAGGACGTCGAGGCTGGACTTGGCGGCAGCCGGCGACGCCGGCGCCACGACCGCAGGCGCTTGCGCATCCACGAATGCACTCCATGCCAGGCCAAGCACCACTAGCAATGAGATGAAGCGGATCAAGACGGGCTCGTCGCACGCAGGGCCCCGCGCGCATTCCAAAGGAGCAGGATCGCCATGATCGCATGCAACACGACCGCTGGCCAAAGCAGCACGCCACCTACAGTAGATGCCCAACCAACACGCAGATCATCTATATCACGCCGAACCCGACCTCGTGGTGATTGCGGCCGGTGATCAGCGCCGCGCCTGTGGGCGAGCAAAGCGCCGTGGAGTGAAACTGCGCGTAGCGCAGGCCGGCCTTGGCGACACGGTCTAGTGCCGGTGTAGGAATGACGCCGTCGAAGGTGCCGCTGACGCCATAGCCCTGATCGTCGGTCATGGTCAGCAGTATGTTGGGTGCGCCCTTGGGCGGTACGATGCGCGGCGGCCACCACGTCTTGGAGTCCCTGGCGCTTTCCTTGATTACGCCACCGAACTTGGGCGGTGGCGGCGGAAGCTGATTACCGGGAATGGTGGTGGTGGCGCTTGGCTCACCGAGCACGCCCGTCACTTGCTGCGCAACGGCGGGATGCGTGCCCAGCGCCACGCCGATCAGCGATGCCACGAAGGCAGCGAAGATCTTGCCGGATATCGTTTGTCGTTTCATGGGCTGCGTTCCTCTCCTGATACAGGGCAAACGTTGATCGAGCCACCAAACCATCGGCAATTCTTGGCAGCAATAATCATGCGTAAACGCACGCGTGGAAATTGGTACAAGGTGCAAGCGTGTTGCACCAAAGGGCATCACCCAGAAACGGACGAGTTACGCGATCGCATGGCGGTACTAGGCAGAGTTCGTCGCGGCGTTTCCGACATCGGTCTTCGCCAGCACTGCTCGCCGCACCAATCCGATGTGCTCGCGAAGGGTATAGACCTCGCTGGCGAACATGATCGGCGTCTTCAGGTCCTCCGCGGCGAGCTCGATGCGATCGACGTCGCTGCGCCATTGCGCTAGCGGCAATGCGCCCTTGCGGGTCGCCACGTCGCGCTCGAGGAAAACGAGCTCGCCATACAATCGGTAGATGCGCGAACGCACGCGCCAGCGCAGGACACCCGGCAGGTAGCCCACGATCGGGACGAGAACGACGAGCAGCGGGACGATGACGATGATCGCGCGCTCGACGTAGGTTGCGATCCAGAACGGCAGCACGCGATACAGGAAGCTCGACCCGAAACGCTTGTGCTGGTCGGCGTAAGGCGAGACGCGCAGGTCCACCGGTGTGATGCCTGGAAACTCGCCGGCATCCTCGAAATAACCCTGCCCGCCGTGGATATCGCGCGCCGCGTCGACCAGAAGATTGATCAGCGCAGGATGAAATCCGTCGCGTGCCGCGAGTATGGCCTTGGTGCCGATCATCTGCACGTCGTGCTCGGGAACGTTGAGTGCGAGGTCGATCGCTCCCGCGGGTAGCGTGAGCTTGCTGATATAGGGAAACCGTCGCGGATATGCCGGAGCATCGCTTAGGCTCATGAGCTTGAGCGCAGGATCGCGCGTCGCCAGCTGGATCGCCGGCGCTTGCGCGCCGCCAACGAAGAGTGCCGCGTCGACATCGCCGGTTTTCAGCGCGGCGAGCGCTTCGGCACCGCCCAAGGGGACGAGCTCAGTGTTGTCACGCGCAATCCCGCCGGACATGAGCAGCCCATTGGCGTCGAGCATCGCGTCGATGAATGCACGCGTGCCGCTGCCGGGAACACCTACGGCCATGCGTTTGCCGTGCAGATGATTGATTTGGGTGAGCGTGGCCTTGTCGCGATAGAAGACCCACAAAGGCTCGTAATACAGGCTCGCCAGCATCACCAGGTTCTCCGGCACCGGCTTCTTCGCCACGCCGGCCTGCAGAAAAGCGATATCGACCCCTGACTTCTCGTCGAGCAGCAGCCCGAGATTGTCCACCGCGCCACCGGTCATTCGCTCCTCGACGACGACGCCATCACGGCGAAGGATCTCGATGTATCGCAGCGCGAAGTGGTGGTATACGCCTGACTCCGGACCGCTGGCGAGCACGATATGTCGCGGCGGTCCCGGTTGCACCAGTTCGATCGAAGCCCACACTGCGACCGCCACCAGCACCAGCGCCAGCGCCGCGAGCCGGAAGCGGTCTCGCCGGGTAAGAAGCGACAGCTCGGGTATGTGCATGCGCTGCTGCCTCAGGCTGCCGTGGGAGCATCGCCCGTCGACTGCGGCAGCACCGCACGGATCGCAGCAAGGAGGGCACTGCCCAGAAAGGGCTTGGCGAGGTATGCCGCCGCGCCGCGCCGCATAGCATCTTCGCGCATCCCGGGCGCGTCATGCGCGGTGATCACGATGACCGGCGCAACGACGCCTCCCGCCTTGAGTCTGGCGAGCAATTCCAGGCCGGACATCGCGGAGAGTTTGATGTCGCTGACGATGCACGCGGCCGCGCTGGCCGCGTTGCTCGCAAGGAGTGCCTCGGCGGACACGTAGCCTACGGGACTGAAGCCAGCGACCTCGAGCAGCGTTTCGATCGCTTCCCGCATTCCGTCGTCGACATCGACGACCAGAACCTTGCCATGCGACCTCCCAGCCATTCGGGTCTCCAGTGTGATGCCCGCCCTTCGGAGCGGCCCTCTACCCACGACCGAGCGTCTCACGGGCGGGTGCGCGCGCCGCGTACTTGTCGCGCAGATAAGTGACGACAGTGGATTCGTAGTCCGCGCCGCCGAAGTCCGGCCGATCGATGAACTCGGAAAAGATCTGCACGCGCCGATCGGGCGA
>DASXBS010000229.1:0-35068 GCA_036491555.1 Casimicrobiaceae bacterium | reverse complement strand
CCCACGCCGGCTTGTCTGCCGGTCCCGGCTGAATCCGGCTACGCCCGCCGCGCATCTAAGCTCACATGACCCCCAAGGAGATCTACATGCACGGCAGAATCACAGCGCTGGCCTGGCGCGATGACGCGGCGCGGCTGCTGTTCCTTTTGCTCGTCATCGCGGCGCTGCTCCCGGCGACGCCCGCGCCGGCTGCGCAGCTCGATGCCGAAATCCGCGGCCCCGATACCACGTTGACAGTCACCGCGTTCCCGCCCTCATTCGTCGTCGCTGCTGCGGACGACCCTGACAGCAGCACCGATGGCGACGATCGCCGCAATCATCGCGGCCGAGCCGTCATACGCATCGATTCGGACCGCGACTTCGAATCGTTCAAGCACGCGATGGAGACCGCCCCTTGGATCGTGGGCCTCATTTTCCTGGTGGTCGGGTCGATCTTTCTAACCCCGGTGATCCTGCTCATCGGGATCGTCTGGTACAAGCTGCGCAAGACACGGCTTCAGAACGAAGCGCTGCTGCGGCTGGCCGAGACCGGCGTGGTTGCGCCTTCGCAGGCGGTCGACGCCGTTCGCTCCGGGCTGATGCCGGAAGCAGGCGCCTCCGCGGCCGCGAAGGCGTCCGATGCGCCGGCATACCAGCAGGTGGTGGCTACCCGCCGGCGGGCCGTGTGGTCCGATCTGCGCAAGGGTGTCCTGCTCGGCGCCGTGGGACTCTCGTTCGTGACGTATTCCGCGGTCGAGAACAGCGCTGCGAACTGGCCGGGATTCGTGCTGCTTTTCGTGGGCGTCGCCTACATCGTGCTGTGGTGGCTGGAAGACCGTCATTTGACGCAGCGCAGCACGGACAAAGGCATCGACTGAGGAGCCATGCCCACGCTTATCGGCCAAGACGATGCCCTCGACCCCGGTCAGCGATGCAGCGCTGATCGCACGCGCCGTTGTCAGCGACGATCGCCATGCATTCGGCGAGCTCGTCCGACGGCACCAATCGGCAGTGCGTGCGACGCTGCGCAAGCTCACGGGCGGCAACGTCGCGCTTGCGGACGATCTCGCGCAGGAGACGTTTCTGCTCGCTTACCGCAATCTGAAATCGTTTCGCCAGGAAGCGCGTTTTTCGACATGGCTTTATCGGATCGCGTACAACGCGTTCCTCGCGGATGCGCGCAAGACCAGGGAGGTGCCACTCCCGGAGGACATGGACGCCGACGACTTCGAGCCGCCCCCGCAGGAAAACGTCCAGGCCGGCGAGCGCGCAAGCACGCTGTCCATCGATCTCGAGCGCGCCATGACAGTGTTGTCGGCCGCTGAAAGGGCTGCGATCGTGCAGTGCTACCATAACGACCTGACTCACGAAGAAGCTGCGCTCGTCCTGGGTTGCCCGGTAGGCACAGTGAAGACGCACATCCTTCGGGCGAAGGACAAGCTGCGCGCCAGGCTTGGCGCGTGGGGACACGGAAACGAGGCATGAACCGGCAACCGCAATCCGAAAAAGACGGTGATTGGCTCGAGCAGGCGCTGCGCGCCGATG
The DNA here is from genome assembly GCA_036491555.1 of Casimicrobiaceae bacterium. Lineage (GTDB taxonomy): Bacteria > Pseudomonadota > Gammaproteobacteria > Burkholderiales > Casimicrobiaceae > PALSA-1003. The sequence goes on along the minus strand of DASXBS010000229.1, from coordinate 33,544 downwards.
GCCGCGCGTATCGCTCGGCGTATGTTGCCGACGATGGCTTCTCGTCGCGCGTTCTGCAGGTGCTGCCGAGGGCCGTCACAGCGCCCGCGTGGCGCAAACCGGTGCTCGCGCTGCTGTGGACCGGCGCCGCGATTGCCGCCTTGCTTGCGGTCCCCAGCCTGTTCGACGACGTGTTTCGCGGTGCAGTCGCGATGTTCGTCGGGCACCGGCTGGGCATCGGCGATATCGCGGGGCTGCTCATCGCCCTCGGTGCGGCCACCTGGGGCACGCTGATCTACGCGCTGCGCACGGACTAAAGTAGCAGCCAAAAAAACGGCCGCACTTTCGTGCGGCCGGGATCCTCCTCCATTGTCCTTGGCTGTGCCGATGGCTGCCGGCGTTATTCGTCCTTGAGCGTGAAATTGAGCTCGACGTCGCCGACAAACTTCTCGCCCTCGGCCTGAAATTTCCACTGCATCAACGCGCGCGTTACCTCTTTGTTGAACACACCCGGCGGGTCGGCTTCGACGAATCGAATGTCGGTCACGTTGCCCTTTTCATCGACGGTCAGGCGCGCCAGCACGTGGCCTTTGGCTACTCCAGCCCGAATCGCCTCGCGCGGATAGATCGGCTCGACACGATGGATCGGCACCAGCCCCTTGCGGATCGCGGGCTTGGCGGCTGGCGCGACCACCGGCGGCGGCGCGATCACCACCGGCTCGGTGGGCACGACGGTAGTCGGTGCGGTTATCACCGGCTCGGTGACCGGCGCCGGCACGGGGATGTCTGGAGGCGGAATGTAGGGCTGCACCGGAGCCTGTATTTTCGGCGGCTCGATGATTTTCTTGGGGGGTGGCGGTGGTGGCGGCGGCGGCAGCTTCACCTCTTCGATGATGGTTGCCGTCAGCGGCTTCTTGATGACCTCCACCGCCCTGCGCGCCAGGCCGGTCAACAGCGCGTAGATCACGATCACATGGAGCAGGATCACAACCGTGATTCCTATCATGTGCCGCGTCGGGTTTCTCTGCTGCCGCGCGAAATCCATTTTGCTTCGACTCCGGAATACCGTTGCGCGTTCGCGCCGCGGATCTATTCGATGAACTGCTCGCTGCCGACGATGCCGATCTTGGTCAGCCCAAGTCGCTGTGCCGACGCCATCACGCCGGCAACGATCGCGTATTTTGCCGACTTGTCCGGTCGGAGGTGAATCTCCGGCTGAGGCGAATGCGTCGCGGCCTCGCTCATCTTCGCCTCGAGCGCGGCGCGGTCGGCTACGGGCTCGCCATTCCAGTAGACAACGCTGGTCGGATCGATGTCCAGCTTGACCACCTCCGGGAGCACCAAGGGCGGCGGGGGATTGCCCGTGGGCATGTTGAGATTCACCGAGTGCAGCTGGATCGGGATCGTGATGATGAGCATGACCAGCAGCACCAGCATCACGTCGATCAGCGGCGTGGTATTGATGTCGATCATCACATCGGGATCGCCGGACGCTCCGCCCGAGCCAACATTCATCGCCATGACAATTCCTTCTGTTTCATCAGCTAGCTCGCGCGCGGCGGTGGCTCGGTAATGAAGCCCACCTTCGCAATTCCGGCGCGCTGGCAGGCGTAGATGATGCGCCCGATCGAGTCGTAATTCGCGCCGCCATCGCCTCGGATCTGGACTTCGGGTTGCGGCGTGAGGACCGCGATTTTCTTGAGCCGGTCGATCAGCGCCGTGGTCGTTGGAATGCGCAGATCGTTCCAGTAGATGCGACCGGCGGCATCGACCGAAAGCACGATGTTCTCGGGCTTGGTCTCGCGCACCTCGTTGCGCTCCTTGGGAAGCTGCACCGGGATAGACGTCGTCACCACCGGGATGGTGATCAGGAAGATGATCAGCAGCACCAGCATGACGTCGACCAGCGGCGTCGTGTTGATGGTGGAGACGACTTCGTCCTCGTCGCCGCTCGACGAGCCGACGTTCATCGCCATGGCTTAGACCTTGACGGGCGCCCTCTGGGCGCTGAGCAGCACGGCGTGGAGGTCGGCGCCGAAGCCGCGCACCCGCTCCATCGCATTCTTGTTGCGACGGACGATCCAGTTGTAGCCGAGCACAGCCGGCACCGCAACGGCAAGACCGATGGCGGTCATGATCAGCGCCTCGCCCACGGGACCGGCCACCTTGTCGATCGATGCCTGCCCGGCGATGCCGATCGCGGTCAGCGCGTGATAGATGCCCCACACCGTTCCGAACAGGCCGACAAAAGGCGCGGTCGATCCGACGGTCGCCAGGAACGCGAGCCCGTCCTGGGTACGGCTTTGCACGTTCTCAATCGAACGCTGGATCGACATGGAGATCCATTCGTTCAAGTCGACGCCGCCGAGCAGACCGGTGTGGCGCTTGGTGGCTTCCAGTCCGGATTCGGCAATGAATCGGTATGGGCTGCTTTTTTTGAGGCCTTCGGCGCCTTCGCGAACCGAGGGCGCTTTCCAGAACGTTTTCTCGGCAGCGCGGGCCTGGGCGCCCATCTTCGCCTGCTCGTAGACCTTGGTGATGATGATGTACCAGCTGCCCATCGACATGATGACCAGGATGATCAGCGTGGCCTTGGAAACAAAATCGCCACCCTTCCAAAGCGCTTCGAGGCCGTAGGGATTGTCGATGAGTTCGGTGCTGTGGGTCGGCGCTGCCGATGCCGCCGGTGCCGCGGGTGGCGTGGGCGCGGTTGCCGCGGAGGGTGCCGCCGGCGCAGCGGGCGCAGCGGCCGGGGCAGTGGCCGGTTGCGCCTGCGCCAGGGCCACGTGCGGCACTGCAACAAGCAGCGGCGCGATCAACAAGGCGGCCAGCGCGGCCAGACGGTTCAGGTTCAACATAGTGTCTCCCAGACAGAAGATTATTCGGTCAGATTGCAGGTTTACGGTCCGGCGTAAATGGACGGCAACCGACGTGGGTCCGGCCCGCGGGTGGCGGGCCGGCCCGAGGACGCTTCGGGTTCGACTCTCCGATTGTGATTCGCTCGTCATCGACTGTCCCCTGTGTCGGACGACGGTCCGGCCACGGGCGGTCCCACCCGAGGCGAGCACGCGATCGTCAAAACAGCTTGGCCTCGCCGCAGGGCGAGGCCAAGCTTTTATCTCAAGGCCGCCGGATTCTACACAAAAGCGACAAAAAGTCCACCGAAACCGAAGCCCGGTCCGGGATTCGGGATAACGCGTCGGGCACCAGCCCGCTTCGTCGCCTTCAGCGGTCGCTCGAACCGCCATTGGATGCGTTCGTCGCGCGTCTATTGAGAGCGGCATTGCGTGCGCCTAGGATTTGTTGCGGCACTGGCTGCGACCGCCGAAAGAATTTGAATCCGACCTCGCGTCACGGCGCATCCAAGGTACAGCAATTGGCCAAACCAGGAGATGACGATGAATCGATATCAACCTACGACTCCGCGCGTGATGCTCAGCTTCGCAGCGACCGCGATGACCGTCCTCACCATCGGCGTTCTGGTCGTGCTGCCATCGCGCATGGAGCCCGACAGCCGCGCCTATGCCATGTTCGCTTCGGCGCGCGTCGCTGCGACGCCCTGCGTGGATGCGACGCCGCGCAAATGCAACGCGTCCGAGGTCGCAAGAAACGCCAACGCGGGGCATGGCGTGGGCTGCAACAACGAAGGCTAAGTCATCCTCGCCCACACCCCCGGCTCCGCTCAATTGACCAGCGGAATGCCCACTGCGATATCGTAAGCCTGCACGGCGCGGATCTTCGATTCGAGCTGCAGGTAACGGGCGGCTTTTCTGGGCGGCAGTGCCTTCAAGACCTTGTTGTGCATGACTCGTCGGGCCTTGATCTCGGCTTCGTCGGCGCCGATCAGCTCGTTGGCCAGTGTTCTCGCATACAGCTCCGAAATCGGCTTGTTCGCGCTCACCAGGTCCACGACAACCATGTTGCGCCGGCGATTCGCCGCGTCGACATCGCGCTGATACGCATCGTAGATCGGCCAGAATTTCTTGGCTTCGGCATCCGTGAGATTCAGGGTCGATGTCACCAACGCTTTCTTGTCGGCGCGTACCGCGTTCCGCAGTGCATCCACGTCGGTCGCGTCGGTCTTGACTTGGGCGAGGGCGGAAGCTGCCGCAAGGAGCAGCCAAATACAAGCCACGGTACGGAAGCATCTATTCATCACGCGTCCTCGAAAGGGAACTGCTGACTGGAAAAGGCATCGCCGCGCATGGCGGGCCCCTTTTTATCATATTTGCCGGCGGCAGCGTTAGCGCGGGCCGCCGCTCGCGGACTTGACTGGATCCGCAGCGGCGAAGATACTTTTTCGCATCGCGTTCGCCTTCCGGCGCGCGCCAACACCGATGCCACCCTCGGACGATAGGGCGGTGGCTGGAGGCAAAGGAACGCGTGTCGCGCCTCGCCCGCTGGTCCAAATATCCGACGAGCCTCGCGGTTGCCGCACTGCTCGTCGCGACGCTGTGCGGATGCGCCACCGCGCCGGAATCGCGCGTCGAGTCGCTATTCAGGGACGATCTGTTCGCCGCCGCGTCCGAGCGCATCGACGCGGGGGATGTTTTCGCGCTCAGCGGCGAGATGACCGACTACCTGCACGCGCGGCTCGTCAATCCTTCGCGCTCGAAAAACCGGCAGCTCGCGCTGATCGACGCGCTCTACAGCAAGGACCACCTCAAGCTCAACTACGATGCGACGCTGACGCGAAACGCCGCGCAGACGTTCAGCGCACGAGCCGGAAACTGTCTGTCGCTGGTGCTGATGACGGCCGCCTTCGCCAAGGCGATAGATGTCCCGGTGCGCTACCAGATGGTGCTTGGCGATGCGGTGTGGAGCCGTAGCGGCGGCATGTACTTCTCGATCTCCCACGTGAATCTCGCGCTCGGGCCGGAGCCGAACGCGACTTTTCTGAACAACCAGAGCGCGGCATTGACGGTGGACTTTCTCCCTGGGGAGGACCTTCGTGGGCAGCGTATCCGCGTGGTCGGCGAGCCCACGATCGTCGCGATGTACATGAACAACCGCGCAGCAGAGGCGCTCGCGGCGGGACGTGTCGACGATGCTTACTGGTGGGCGCGCGCGGCGATCGGCCAGGACCCCCGATTCTTGAGCGCCTACAACACGCTGGGCGTGGTCTATCGGCATCACGGCAACATCAAAGACGCTGAAAAGGTCCTGGCGCGCGTGCTTCAGCTCGAACCGGCTAATTTGCAGGCGATGTCAAACCAGGTGCTGGTGCTCAACGACGAAGGCCGCCGCGCGGAGGCCGAGTCGCTGACCGCAAAGCTCGAGCAGCTGCAGCCTTACCCGCCGTTCTATTACTTCGACCTTGGCGTTGCCGCCATCCATAAAGGCGACTATATGCAGGCACGCCTTATGTTCGAGAAGGAAGTCGAACGCGACGCGTATTACCACGAATTCAGGGCGTGGCTGGCGGCCGCCTACCTAGGGTTGGGCGAACCCGAGAAGGCGCGCGTGCAGTTGGCGCTCGCGCTCGACAACAGCGCGACGCCCAGCGATCACGACCTTTACGCCGCAAAGCTCGATCTCATCAAATCGCGCAGATCCGCCCACCCCAGCGCGGCGAACTGAGTACGCGCGCGTCGGTGTCGCATCGATCGTCCCTGCGATAAGGCGGTGAAAAAAACCGCCCGGAGGATCGCTCCGGGCGGCTGGGGACAACGCTTCGTTCGAGCCGGCCGCAACCACTGGCCGTACGACGATGCGGATTTCAGTTGAACTGATAGATGAAGCCCAGGCTGATGAACGGGCCGATCGCGCCCGCCGCATGCAGGGATGGGTTCAGGAGCACCCCATTGCCGGTCGCGTTCGGCGTTGCACCGAACAGGCTCCCGTAGGTTTCGAAGTCGCTCGGCGCCTTGGCGTTGAACAGATTCTGAACCGATCCAATGAGCGTCCACTGCTTGTTCAGCGAATATTGCAGATTCAGGTTGGTATAGGTGAACGAGGCGACGTTGCAGTAGTTTGGCGCGACGCCGCTGGCCCAGCGCCCTGATTCGTTGCCGACATTCGCAAGCTGATCCTGGCACGTGAAGCCGCCGATCGACGGATCGGTGACGTTGTAGTGGCCGACATAGTTGATGGTCGCGGTTGCCGTGAACGGCCCCTTGCTCCACTGGATGATCGCCTGAGCGCGGTCCCTGGGATTGCCGGTATCGCCGCTGACGCCGCTCGGGCCGTGGGTCCCCGCCAGCTTGTACTTGACTCCGTTGGCCGTAAGATCCCAGGTCAGAATATGCGTCCATTCCACGCTGGTCAGGAGCTTGCTCGTATCGGGCAGCATCCACGTGTACCCGGTCCCCACGTCAAATCCGCTGGTCGTCGTCTGGTTGGCGTTGACGTAAGGCGTATTGACGAATGCAATCGGGCCGACCGACGAAAGTCCGGTGGAACCATCGCCGAAGGTGACGATCTGCGGCGTAGCGCGAACCGCGAAGTCCAGCGGCTGGAAGCCGTCTATGGTCGCCGCAGAGACGATCTGGTTCTTCAGCTTGATGTAATAATAATCGAAGGTCGTTGACCAGTTCTTGATGGGTTCGAGGACGAAGCCCACGGTATAGTTTTGCGACTTTTCGGGCTGCAGGGTCTTCCCTACGCCTTGCAGATAGGGCGGATTGAAGTTGCAATAGTTGAGCGGGCCGACCGCGTTCTGCGGCGATTTCAGGTTCGGCGAGCCGTCGGGGTTGCTTACCGGGCAAAGCTGCGGATCGCGGATCGAGTTGAAGTTGAAGATCGTGCCGGAGTTGCCGCCTTCGGTGATGTACGGCGCGCGGAATCCCGTGCCCGCCGTCCCGCGCAGCGCGAGCTGCTGCACCGGGGTCCATTTGACACCGACCTTGGGGTTCCACGTCGTGTTGTGGGGCGCGTTGTAGTAGTCGTAGCGAAGCGCCGCGTCGACTTCCAGGTTCTTCAGTATCGGCGCAACAAGCTCCACGTACGCGTTGGCATTGTTCTGGCTCCCCACGGCGTAGGCATACCCTGCACCGCCCAGGTTCACCGTGCCGTTTTGCGCCGCGCCAGGATCATTCCAGGCCAGATTGTTGTACACGTCGCCCGCTCCAATGGCGATACTGAGCGGGCCGCCCTGCAATTGCATCAGGTCGCGGGACCCCGAGGCTTGGATGAAGCTCAGGTTGTTCCAGATATTGGCAACTACGTCCGGGGTGACCGCGTTCTGGACCGTTGGATCGTTGGGGCCCGTGAGGAGGTACGGATGGACCGGGTCGTTCAACGCCGCGACCGCCGCAAGCGGCGCAAGATAGCCGCGGTATGTAACGTCGGACCTGACGTTGGTGTATCCGACCGCTCCGACGATGTCCCAGCCCCACGCGGACCCGGTCAACTGCGCCACGAGGCGGCTGGTGCCGGTGTCGAAGTTGTTCGACCGCTCCGTCTGGCCAGGCACGATCGCACGGATGTTGGCGGGGACACCGAACGGATTGCCGGGATAGTTTGCGGGCACCGTGTAGTTCGGAATCGCGTTCACGATCTTGGGAATCTGGTTCGGCCCGATGGCGGTGTTCCCCGCAAAGCTCCCGACCGAAAACACTGCGGGTTGGATGTCCTGCGAGGTCAGGCTGGCGAAGTACGAGCCCGTGACATTGAGGCGCCAGTCATTGGGGAGCTTCCCCGTTATGCTGCCGATCAGGTTCACGTTCTGCGAGTGCGGCTGGATCTTGCCCCAATCGTTTTCGAATTGGCATTGGCTCGCATTCCGCGCTACGAAGTTGCAGTTCGAAGTCAGGTCGGCGAAGGTACTCGGACTCGAACCCGACCCACCTGGTTTTTGCAGATAGGGCGCGTTACGGATCGCAGGATTAGTGAACGTCGAGCTTCTCGCGCCGGGATTGAAATTCTCCCCGCCCCAAGGTGTGTAATCGGTCACGTTCCATGGCTCGCCGTTGCGCTGGTTCAGTCGGATCGCGTCCTGGTTGCGGTATTCGAACGCGACATAGCCGCCGAGGCCGGCTTCGATGTCACCGAAGCCCTGAAGGATCTGCGCGTCAACGGTCGTCCCGCCGCCTTTGGTCGTCGTGCCCGCGGTCGCATTGACGTAGGTGCCCTTGTATTCCTTTTTCAGGATCACGTTGACCACGCCTGCGATCGCGTCCGACCCGTAGACCGCGGACGCGCCGTCGAGCAGGACCTCGATCCGGTCCACCGCAACGAACGGAATGCTGCTGATATCGACGAAATTGCGCTGGCCGTCATCGGAGCGCGGATAGCCCGCCATCTTGTAACCGTCGATCAGGATCAGGGTCGCGCCGACGGACAACCCTCGCAGAGCGACACCGGCTCCACCACCGGCAAACGACCGGCTAAAGTTTTGCGCCAGCGTGCCGTTGCCGTTGGCGGTCAGGTCGCGCAGGACCTGCGAAACGCTGGTGTACCCGGATTCAACCATTTGCTTCGCGGTGATGACCTGCACTTCGCTCGGGGTCTCCGCGTCGACGCGACGGATGTTGGTGCCGGTGACCTCGATGCGCTCGATCGGTGTAGTGCCCATCTGGGCATATGCGGATGACGCGGTGAATGCTGAAAACGCTCCGGTCGCCACCAATTGCGCGACTACGAGGGGCACCGCTCTTTTCTTGAACGACATTTGAATCTCCCTAGCTATGAAATTGCCGGCCGTTTATGTATCAGAAACGAATGTCAAATCTGCAGGGCGAGCGGACATCGAACACATTGCAGCGTGCCACCCGAGGCTAGACGCCGGCGATCGCCAACATCAACGACGGATCGACCGGATTCCGAGGGCAGCGCGGTAATATGGAGTGTCATGCCGTGCCGCGTCGTGTCACCTGACTCGCTCGTCTCGATCAACGTCTCAGCGAATCCGATCAACTTGGCCACTCCCCCAGTAAACATGGATTTGACGGATTTCATGTTTCTTTAGGTCGAATTGACGCTTTCTGAAAAGGGATCCGAAGCGCACTAATATCGAACTAGTGACTCGACATTACAGCAATGTCTTTTGCCCCTCCAACGAAAACGCGCCATTTCTGAAATGTGCGCTTTAAAGTGTTGCAAATTTGTCACCGCGCGGCGGAAGACTATTCCAAGCCTCTGATTTGCCGGGGACAGGGCTCGTTTGTCGACGTTGCTGCGCAACAACGTGCCCCGGCGCGCATCCTCCGATGGAGGCTCCAGTTACAGCGGAGCGGCGCCGTTTGGTGTGGCGACCTAGGGTCGCCAGAGTGGATGGTTTCGGTACCGGTCATCGGTGCGCCGAGGAATTCGGAATGACGGGAAGGTACACTTTCGCATGACGCGCCTATCAATCACTTCGGCCACGCCGCGAGAGGTCCCCGACCTGCTCGAAATGATCCGCGCCCTCGCCGAGTTCGAGCGACTGAGCCACTTATGCGTTGTGACGCGCGACCACATCGAACGGGCGCTTTTCGGCCGAAACCCTAGCGCCGAAGTGGTCTTAGCCCGCGAGAACGCTGCGATCGCCGGATTTGCACTGTTTTTCCACAATTTTTCAACATTTCTCGGTCGACCCGGACTATATCTGGAGGACCTTTACGTCCGCCCCGACTTTCGGCGAAGAGGCTACGGCAGGGCCCTTCTGGTCCATCTCGCTAAGCTTGCCGTCGAGCGCGACTGCGGCCGCTTTGAGTGGTCGGTGCTCGAATGGAACAGGCCGGCCATCGACTTTTATGAGTCGCTCGGCGCGACGGTCATGCCGGACTGGCGCATCGCCCGCGTTACCGGTCCGGCACTGAAGATCATGGCGGCACGCGCGGCCGGAGCCGATGACCGCCTTTCTGAGCCCACACATGTCCCGGACGCGCCTGGCGAGAGATAATCGTCCCTTTTCGATCCGTGCAATGACTGACCCTTCCCGAACCGATTTCCCGCATTTGCGCGCCGACGCCGACTTCTGGTCGCTGCGCATCGTCGACGAAGCCGCGCACAACTTCGCGGTACGCAAGAACGTTCCGCAGCCGGCGGCTGCTCTGCGCGACCGCGGCGCGATGCTGACTGCGTGGGCACACGGCGGCTGCGGTTATGCCGCGACCTCGGACCTGTCGCGAGCCGGGTTGCAGGCGGCGCTCGATCGCGCCGCGCATTGGGCGCAGGCGAGCGCCTGCGCGAGTCTCATCGACTTCCGGACGCTGCCCCAGCCCGCACCCCGCGGCGACTACGCCTCGCCAGATGTCGATGCAGCAAGCTGGTCGCGCCGGGACTGGTACGAACTGCTCGCCCAGGAATCGCGAGAGACAGGTTGTGACGATCGCATCGTCGATTGGGAAGCAAGCGTGGAAACGCGTACCGCCACCCACACCTATCTCACCAGCGCCGGCGGGGACGTGACCCAGCGCTACCGATTCGTGATGCCGAGCATCAGCGCGACCGCGCACGCGGCAGGCGATACACAGACGCGCTCGCTCAATGGATACCGCGGGCTTGCGCAACAGGGGGGCGAAGATATGCTCACCCGTTTTGGTTTTGCCGGAAGCGGGCGGCGCATCGCGGAGGAAGCACTGCGACTTCTTGGCGCGCCCAACTGTCCGACCGGCGTCATGGACGTCCTCCTGATGCCCGACCAGATGGTGCTTCAGATCCACGAGTCGATCGGCCACCCGCTCGAGCTCGACCGCATTCTGGGCGACGAACGAAACTTTGCCGGCACGAGCTTCGTCACCCTGGACATGTTCGGCAACTACCGCTACGGGTCGGACCTGCTCAACATCACCTTCGATCCGACGCTCCCCGAGGAGCTGGCCAGCTACGCCTTCGACGACGACGGGATGCGCGCGGAAAAGCAGTACCTGATCCGCAACGGCATTCTGCGCCGGCCACTGGGCGGCGCCCTCTCGCAGGCACGCGCCGGGATGCGTGGCGTCGCCAACGCGCGCGCCGACAACTGGAACCGCCCGCCGATCGACCGCATGGCGAATCTCAACCTCGAGCCCGGCGAAAACAGCATCGCGCAGATGATCGCCGGCATCGAGCATGGGCTGCTTATGCGAACCAATAGCTCGTGGTCGATCGATGACTCGCGCAACAAGTTTCAGTTCGGATGCGAATGGGGTGAGCTCATCGAAAATGGCGAGGTGCGCGGGGTCGTGAAGAACCCGAACTATCGCGGAGTCTCCGCCAGCTTCTGGCGGAATCTCAAGGCGGTGGGCGACAAATCGACCGTGCAGGTCCTCGGGACGCCGTACTGCGGAAAAGGCGAACCCTCGCAGGTCATCCGCGTCGGGCACGCCTCGCCGGCGTGCGTGTTCACCGGCGTCGATGTGTTCGGCGGGGATTCGTGATGTCAATCATGGAAACCTACTTCGAGGACGTCGCCGCGCTTCTTGACCGCTCGCTGGCGGCGGGCGAGGTCTATCTCGTCAAGCTCGATGCGGAACGATCCGACTTCGTCCGGCTCAATCGCGGCAAGATCCGGCAGCCCGGCAGCGTTACGCAATGCTATCTCGGCTTGCGCCTGATCCGCGGGCAGCGTCACGCCAAGCAAGCGCTGAGCGTTTCAGGAGACTTTGCGCGCGATCGCGAAGACATCCTCGCTGGATTGGGCGCGCTGCGCACGGTGCTCGACGATGCGCCCGACGACCCGCATCTGGCCTACGCAACCGATGTCCGCTCCAGCCGCGACGTCCGCAGCTCCTCGCTGGCCGCCTCGGAGGACGTCATCACGACCGTGCTCGACGCGGCAAGGGACGTCGATCTGGTCGGAATCTATGCGTCAGGCCCGGTGTACCGCGGCTTCGCCAATTCGCTGGGCCAGCGCAACTGGCACGAAGTGAGCAGCTTCAATCTGCAATGGAGCCTTTACCAGCGCACCGACAAGGCAGTCAAAACCTCGTACGGTGGCTTTGACTGGTCTGCGGAAAGCTTTTCGGCAAGGATGGGCGAGGCGCGCAGCCGGCTGGCGCTGCTGGCGTTGCCAGCGCGCACCCTCGAGCCGGGCCGCTATCGCGCTTATCTCACGCCTTCGGCGATGGAAGAGCTGGCGGGCATGCTGTGCTGGGGCGGTTTTTCCGGGCGCGCACTGTCGACGCGGCAGAGCTGCCTGTTTCGCATGCAGGACGGTACCGAGTCGCTGAATGCGTCGATCTCGTTCAGCGAAAACGTGGCGGAAGGCATCGCGCCGGCGTTCCAGGACGAAGGTTACGCGCGGCCGGGCCAGGTGCCGTTGATCGCGGGCGGCGGCTTGGTCGGGTCGCTGGTCAGCCCGCGTACGGCGCGCGAGTTCGATCTCTCCACCAACGGCGCCAATGCGTCCGAGACGCCGGAAGCGCTGGTCATGGGCGCCGGCGAGCTCGCGGTCGCCGACGCGCTGGCCGCGCTCGATACCGGGATCCTCGTCGGCAATCTCTGGTACCTCAATTTCTCGGACCGGTCGGCATGTCGTGTCACCGGCATGACGCGCTTCGCGTCGTTCTGGGTCGAGAAGGGGGCGATCGTCGCGCCGGTAAACGTCATGCGCTTTGACGACAGCGTGTACCGGCTGCTCGGCGAGAACCTGGTCGCGCTCACCGCAGAACGTGAACTGATCGTGAGCAGCGACAGTTACCGCGAGCGCAGCGTCGGCAGTATGCGCCTGCCGGGTGCCGTGTTACGCGAGATGGCGTTCACGCTTTAGCGTCGCGAACGATCCACCTCGCCGGCGGGTCAGTCGTTGCCGTGGTGCCAGCCCTTCGGAATCGCGGAGAGCAGCTTCTTCGTGTAAGCGTGGCGCGGGTTGAGGTAGATGTCGTCGGAGTTGGCGATCTCGACGATGCGTCCCTGGTTCATCACCATGATCTCGTCCGAGATGTATTTGACGACCGCGAGGTCGTGCGAGATGAAGATGTAGGAAAGGTCGAACTCGTCCTGCAAGTCCTGGAGCAGGTTCAGCACCTGCGCCTGCACCGACACGTCGAGCGCCGACACCGACTCGTCGCAGATCAGGATGTCGGGCTTGAGCGTCAGGCAGCGCGCGATGGCGATGCGCTGGCGCTGCCCTCCCGAGAACTCGTGCGGGTATTTGTAAAACGTCACCTCGGGCAGCCCGACCTTGTGCAATAGCTCGAAGGCGAGCTCCGTGCGCTCCTGCGCCGATGCGCCGATGCCGTGGATCTGCATCGGCTCGGTGAGGATCTGGCCGATGATCATCCTCGGGTTCAGCGACGCGTACGGATTCTGGAAAATGATCTGGATGCGGCGTTTGTATGCCATGAACTCGCGCGCCGACATCGCCAGGATGTCGCGACCTTCGAACAGCGCCTCTCCAGCGCTCGCCTCGTGCAGCCGCATCAGCGTGAGCCCCACCGTCGTCTTGCCGGAGCCGGATTCGCCGACCAGACCAAGTGTCTTGCCCTTGGGCAGGCGGAAGGAAACGTCCTTCACCGCCTCGAACTTGCGCCGCCCGAACAGGCCTTCGCGCGAATAGAAGTCCTTGCCTAGCCCCTTGACGTCCAGAATGACCGGATTGGTCGCAGTGAACCCGCGCGAGCGCTCGCTCAGATTCATCGCGTGCGCGCCGCCATCCATGAAATCCTCGATCACAGGAAGACGCATCGGTCGCCGATCCAGTCGAGGACGGCATTGCAGCAGCGCCTTGGTGTAGGGGTCGCGCGGGTCCTCGAACACCCGCTTCGCGGGACCCTGCTCGCGTATCTCGCCGTGGCGCATCACGACGACGTGATCGGCGATCTCTCCCACCACCGCGAGGTCGTGCGTGATGAACAGCACCGACATGCGGTGCTTGCGCTGCAGCTCGGCGATCAGGTCGAGGATCTGCTTCTGGATGGTGACGTCGAGCGCGGTGGTCGGTTCGTCGGCGATCAGAAGCTTCGGCTCGCACGCGATCGCCATCGCAATCATCACCCGCTGCTGCTGGCCGCCCGACATTTGCGACGGGTAGGCATCGATGCGGTATCCGGGATCGGGAATGCCGACTTCGGCAAGCAACTCGACCGCGCGCTTGCGTGCAGCACGCATTCCAAGTCCGAGGTGCAGGCGCAGCGATTCGGCGAGCTGGAAACCGACCGTGAACACCGGATTGAGCGATGTCATCGGCTCCTGAAAAATCATCGAGATGTCCTTGCCGCGCAGGCGCTGCAATTCGATCCTGTCGAGCGCGAGCAGGTCGCGTCCGCCATACACGATCTCGCTGCCCACGAGCACCGAAGAGTTCTCGGGTGGTAACAGGCCCAGGATCGACAGCGACGTCACCGATTTGCCGCTGCCGGATTCTCCGACCAGCGCTACAGTGGCGTCGTGCGGGATGTCGAAGCTGATGCCCTTCACGGCCTCGAACGAGGTGTGCTTGTCGAGACGAAAGTTGACGCGCAGGTTGCGTACCGAGAGCAAAGGTTGCATAGCTTCAGACGAGTCGTCGCGCCGGCGCAAATTGGATCCCCGCGTTCGCGCGGATGACGCGGCTGTTACCGATCGCCGCGAGGCTTCGCCTCTCGCTCTCGGACATCCGCGTCATTTGAGCTTGGGATCGAGCGCGTCGCGCAGCGAATCGGTGAACAGGCTGAAGGCGGTGACGAGCACCGCCATGGCGGTGCCGGCCGCGGCAAGCTGCCACCACTTGCCGAGGATGAGCTCGTTTTGCGCCTCGTTGAGCATCGAGCCCCACGACACCGCGTCGACCGGGACGCCGAGTCCGAGGAACGAAAGAATGACCTCGTACTTGATGAAGGCGACGGTGTAGATCGACAGTTGCACGAGCACGACGTGGCTGACGTTGGGGAAGATGTGCACGAACATGCGCCGCGCATTCGACGCGCCTATCGCGTCGGCGGCCTGAACGTATTCGCGTCCCTTGTGCTTGAGATATTCGCTTCGGATCAGCCGGAAGGTGCCCGTCCAGCCGGTCAGTCCCATGATCAGGATGATGGTGCTGATGCCCTTTTGCTGCAGCACCGCCGCCACGGCGAGAATCAGCAGCAAGGGCGGCATCGCCGTGAACACGCTGTAGAACCAGTTGAAGAAATCGTCCACCCATTTGCCGTAGTACCCCGCCACCGCGCCGAAGATCGTGCCCAGCAGCGTGGCCACGACTGCGGCGGCGAGCCCCACGAAGATCGACGTTTCCGAGCCCTTGATGGTCTTTTGCAGGACGTCTCGTCCCCACTTGTCGCCGCCGAATGGCAGCGTCGCCGCGCGTACGCTCGCAGCGCCAGGCACGATGCCTTTGGCGCGAATCTCGGCCATCACGTCCGCGATCGGGTCGACGATGTCGCTGTCGTCCGCCGTGCCATCCTGCGCACCACCACGAATCTCCGCAAGAACGTCCGCCAGCGGATCCTTCACATCGACCGGCGTCGGCGCGCTAGAAGCCTTCGCTCCAGGCGCTGAAGGCTGAGGCCCCGTCGACGGCGCGGCGCGCTCGAGGTCGTCACCCAGGAATGAAGGCGGCGCGTAATTGGCGCCCACTTCCTGCGACCAGTTTTTCGCGATTAGACCTGTCGCCGACAGCACCATCATGCACAGGAACACGCCGACGATCGCCAGCGAAACCATGGCCACGCGATCGCTGCGTAGCCGACGCCACGCCAGCGCCCAGAGGCTTGGAGAAACGGCATGCGGCACGTCGTACGGCACGCACGCCGCCTATTTGAGCTGCACGCGCGGGTCGACCGCCTTGTACGTGAGATCGGCGAGCAGGTTGAACACCATGGTCGCCACCGCCACATACACCGTGATCGCCTTGATCACGGGAAAATCGCTGCGCTCCACCGCCAGCAGCACTTCGCGGCCGATGCCGGGAATCGAAAAGAAGCGCTCGATGAGAAACGCGCCGATCAGCAATCCCGGGATCTCCGCCATCACGAAGGTGATGATCGGGATCGAGGCATTGCGCAGCACGTGCACCCACATCAGCCGATTCTCGGACACTCCCTTGGCGCGCGCGGTGCGAACGTAGTCCTGGTTGACCTCGTCGAGCACGAAGGTGCGGAACAGACGCAGGGTCGGCGCCACGCTCACCACCAGCAGGATGATGATGGGCAACGAGGCGTAGAGCGTTAGGTTCTGCCAGAAGCTGTCGCTCCATCCCTGCACCGGGAACCAGCCCAGCTTGTAGGCGAACACGTACTGGAAGACGATGATGTAGACCAGGATCGAAATCGACAAGCCGACCGTGCACACGATCATGACGATGCGATCGGTAAGCGAACCGCGGACGTACGCAACAGCCAGCGCGAGACCGATCGCGATCAGCGTGGAGAAGATCAGCCACGGCACCAGCAGTGTCAGCGACGGGCCCAGCCGCGTCGCCATGATATGCGACACCGGCTCGTTGGTGCTCCAGCTCGCGCCGAAATCTCCGGTCACGACCTGCTTGATGAAAATCCACAGCTGCACGTAATACGGCTGATCGATGCCGAGCTGCCGGCGAATGTTCTCGATCTGCTCGGCGCTGGAAATCTTGCCGACCAGAATGTACGCAGGATCGCCGCCCACCCAGTTGAACAGGAGGAAAACCAGCACGATCACGCCCAGCAAAGTCGGGATCATCTGCCACAGGCGCCGGATAATGTATGCGTACATGCTGTTTCTCCCCCGGCGCTGCTGGCCTCAGTTGCCATCGCGCTGCGCGCGGGATGCGGCGGATGCTACCCGCCCTGCTTCGATGTGTCGATATCGATGTATTGCCATTCGGAGTGAAGCACCGGGTGCTTCTTGTACCCGAGCACGTGCGGCTGCACCATCATGTTGCGATAGCGGCTGATGCCGAGCCGCCACGGCGCGTAAACCTCGATGATGCGCGCCATCTCGCGGTAGAGCTTGTCGCGCTCCGGACCCGCGGGCATCCGTTGCGCCGCTTCGTAGCGCTTATCGTACTCAGGTATCCGCGCACAGGCGTTATTGCTCTGGTAGATGTTCTTCCCGTAGAGCAGCTGCATGAAATTGTCGCCGTCGGGATAGTCGGCGATCCATGACGCAGTTCGCATCTGGACCTTGCACTGCTTCTCGAGCTTGAGCAGGTCGGTGAAGCGCTCCTTGCGACCTTCCATGCGGATCGAGATCGAGTCCAGCGCCTTTTTCCACATTTCCTCTTCCTGGCGGCCGAGCGAGTCCGGACGCGAGAAGTATTGAATCACCAGCGGCTTTCCGTCGGGCAGCGTTCGCCAGCCGTCGGCGCCACGGCGGTAGCCGAACTTATCGAGCAGCGCGTTGGCGGTGACGGTGTGGTGCCTGACGATGCCGCGGTACGACGCATCGTGGCCGACGACACCCGGCGGAATCGGAAACATCGCCTCGACTGCCTGCCCATTGCGCACCACGCGGATGTCCTCCTCGATATCGTAGGACATCGCCATCGCACGGCGCAGCGCGATCTTCTCCTTCGACAATCCACCGACCACCGGGTCCATCAGGTTCCAGTAGTAGTACAGGATCTCCGGGTCGACGAAGCGTGACAACTTCACACCGCGCGCTCGCATTTCCGCGTTGAGCTCGCCGCCATCGAGCAGCTTGGGCGCGAGCGGACCATCGAGGTTCATGATGTCGACCTCGCCGTTCTTGAACGCCAGCAGGCGCGACTGGTCTTCCTCCATGATAGTGATCTCGATGCGGCCGACGCGCGGTATCGATTTGCCCTTCATCTCCGCCACCAGCCGCGCATCCTCGGGGTCGGTCCCCGGCTGGAAGTTCCAGGTTGATCCGCGATACTCGGGATTGGCTTCGAGAAAGATCTTCGACGTGCGTATCCACCGGACGAGCTTGTATGGACCGGTGCCCACAGGATTGGACATCACCCGGCCGCCGGCGTCGGCGTACGCTTCGACCACCTCGCGCGCCAGTGCGCTCGTCGGTTCGTGTGCGAGCACGTACGGCAGATTGAAATCGGGTTGCGTCAGATGAAGGCGCAACGTATAGCGGTCGACGACCTCGATGCCCGGGATTCCCGTGTCGTAATCGAAGTGCCCCACCTCTTTCGCTTTCGCCGCGGCGTCATCGAGCCCGACGATCTTGCCCTCGACCAGCCACGTCCACGGCGAACGGATGACGGGATCCATCAGCCGCTTGAGCGAATACGCGTAGTCTTCGGCGACGAGCTCGCGCTTCACGCCCTTGAATGCAGGATCGGCTATAAAGTGGATGCCCTTTTTCAGCCGGACCGTGTAGGTCTTGCCGCCGTCGCTCGCCTCCGGCAGTGCTTCCGCGGTCAATGGAATGAGCTTCGCGGGCCGCGCCAGATAGTCGTAGGTCAGCAGCGTCTCGAAAAGCGCCTGCTCGATGCTTCCGGAATAAAGATCGTGCGCGGCCGCCGGGTCGAAGCCTTCCTCGGCGTAGGGAAACACCTGCCGTACCACCTTGTTCATGTCTGCGGCTGCATGCGCCGGGCCGGTGAAAGTCATTGCGAGCAACGCGCTGACGGCGAACGCGGCGCGTGCCACGCGCGACGGGTCTCTCATCCCGGCATTGCGTGCCATGCGGTATTCCTTCACCGGTGCGCGCGTTTGGCGATGGCCATTGTTGGGCGTGCCGTCTAACCGCTGCGGCGGGCCGGCCAAAAAGCTGCGTAATGTACCATTTCCCGATCCTCTCACCTGTAACCCCGCGCTCGGCGTCGGCGAATCTGCATCGAGCGACCGCGTCCAAGGATTCTAACTCTGTGAAGCCCCCTTACTGGGATCGGGCCACGCGCACGCTGTCACAGCGAGACAAAGTCCTCGCACGGCTGATCCGCGCCTATCCGGGAATCCATCTCAAGCGGCGCACCGATCCTTTCACCACGCTGGCGCGCGCGATCGTCGGTCAGCAGATTTCGGTGAAGGCAGCCGACAGCATCTGGCGCCGCTTCGTGGCGCTGGTCGACGATGCGGCCGGGACGCCGGCCGACGCATTTCCACTCATCGCCGCATCGCGCGTGTGCGTGGCCGCGATGCCGGCGCTGCGCGTTTGCGGGCTATCGCAGCGCAAGGCCGAATATCTGGTCGACCTCGCCAATCATTTCGTCTCGGGCCGGCTGGACCCGAGTACGTGGACGGCGATGGACGACGAAACCCTCATCGCCGCGCTGGTCGATGTCAAGGGCATCGGCCGCTGGACCGCCGAGATGTTTCTGATGTTCCACGAGTTGCGACCCGACATCCTTCCGGTCGACGATATCGGGCTGCAGCGCGCGCTGGCGATTCATTTCAATCACGGCGAGCGGCTGCCGCGCGACGCGATGTTCGCAGCCGCCGATCTGTGGCGTCCGTGGCGCTCGGTCGCGACCTGGTACCTGTGGCGCAGTCTCGATCCCATTCCAGTCGAGTATTGATTTGAGCACGACCAGCGACGACGCCGCGCAGCCGTACGCGGGACTCACTCCCGATACCGTGCTCGATGCGCTGGATGGTGTCGGGGTGCGTGGCGACGGACGCATGCTGGCGCTCAACAGCTACGAGAATCGCGTGTATCAGGTTTGGCTCGAGCCCGGAAGCAGCGTGGTCGCGCCGTCGGCCGACGCGATCGTCGCGAAGTTCTACCGGCCCGCGCGCTGGACCGATGCTCAGATCGTCGAGGAGCACGCTTTCGCGACCGAGCTCGCCGGGCACGAGATTCCGGTGGTCGCGCCCTTGGCGCTGGCGACGGGCTCGCTCGCGCGTTTCGAAGCATTCCGCTTTGCCGTGTATCCAAGGCAGGGCGGTCGCGCTCCCGAGCTCGACGACAGGCGCGTGGTCGAGCGCATCGGACGCTTCATCGGCCGAATCCACGCCGTCGGTGGCGCGTCGGCATTCAAGCAGCGTCCGACCCTCGAGGTGGCTTCGTTCGGCGATGCATCACGCGACTATGTTGTCGAGCACGATTTCATTCCTGCCGATCTGCGGCCCGCATGGACGAGCACGATCGACCAGGCGCTCGCCGCGGTCCGCCGCGCCTTCGAACGCCTGCCGGGTGTGCGCACCCTGCGCCTGCACGGCGACTGCCACGCCGGCAATATTCTCTGGACCGACGCCGGTCCGCATTTCGTCGACTTCGACGACAGCCTCACCGGACCCGCGGTGCAGGACCTGTGGATGCTGCTCTCCGGAGATCGCGCCGATGCGCAGCTGCAGCTGCGCGCGATGCTGCGTGGGTACGAGGACTTCTGCGAGTTCGACGATCGCGAACTCGCGCTGGTCGAGGCGCTGCGCACGCTGCGTCTGATCCACTATGCCGCGTGGATCGCACGTCGCTGGCACGACCCCGCCTTTCCGGCCGCGTTTCCCTGGTTCAACACGCAGCGCTACTGGCAGGACCGCGTGCTCGAGCTGCGCGAGCAGCTTGCGGCGATGGACGAGCCTCCGCTGCGCGCCTAGTGGACTGTAACGGTCGGATCGGTAGTCAGTATCGCGCCGCGATCGGCGGGCGCGGCGCGAGGAGGAGGCATAGTCTGCGCTATGCCGCCGACGACGAGCAACGACGCTGCGCCCGCCGAGGGCAAGCGAGACGCTACCGATTTGGCCGTTACAGTCCACTAGGCGGGCTGCGTTCGGCGCAGCGGCTGCAATGCGCCGTCGATGAGCTGCAGCGTGCGGTCGGTTCGCTCCGCCAGCTCAGGATCGTGAGTCACGATGACGAGACTCGTGCCAGCGCTGCGATTCAACTCCAGCATGAGCTCGAACACCTGTCCCGCCGTTCGCCGGTCCAGGTTGCCCGTCGGTTCGTCGGCGAGCACGCATGCCGGCCGCGTCACCAGCGCACGGGCGAGCGCGACCCGCTGCCGCTCGCCTCCCGACAACTCGCTGGGCCGATGCGCGGCGCGCGCGGCGAGGCCCACCCGTTCGAGCAGCGCCTGAGCGCGCTCGCGTGCGGCGGTGGGCTGCTCGCGGCGGATATAGAGCGGCATCGCGACGTTTTCCAGCGCGCTGAATTCAGGCAGCAGGTGATGGAACTGATAGATGAATCCGAGCGCGCGATTGCGCACCCGGCCGCGCGCGGCCTCGTCGAGGCTCGCCATCGGCGTCCCGTGGATGAGCACTTCGCCCGAGCTGGGTGCGTCGAGGCCGCCGAGCAGGTGCAAGAGCGTGCTCTTTCCCGACCCCGAGGCGCCGACGACCGCGACACGCTCGCCGGCAGCGACGCTTAAGTTGACGTCGGCGAGCACCGGCACGTCGAGCGGACCGCTGTGATAGGTCTTCGAGAGCCCGCGGCATTCGAGCACCGGCACCAGTTCACTCATAGCGCAGCGCTTCCGCAGGATTGACCTTGGCCGCGCGCCAGCTCGGGTACAGCGTCGCCAGCAGCGCGAGGCCGAGCGCGATGACGGCGATCAGCGTGATGTCGCCGCGCTGCAGGTCCGAGGGAAGCTCGCTGATGTAATACACGCTCTTGTCGAGGAACTGGATCGACAGCGTGCGCTCGATAAACGGCACGACGGTATCGATGTTGAGCGCAAGCAGGATACCTCCGACAACCCCGATAAGCGTCCCGATGATTCCGACCAGCGCGCCTTGAATGACGAAGATGGTCATGATGCTCGCTGGCGATGCACCCTGGGTACGCAGGATTGCGATGTCAGCCTGTTTGTCGGTCACGACCATGACCTGCGCCGACACGATGTTGAACGCCGCTACGGCGACGATCAGTGTGAGGATGATGAACATCACCCGCTTTTCGATCGCGACTGCGCGAAAGAAGTTCGCGTGATCCTGCGTCCAGTCGCGAAGCTCCGTATCCGCCGGCAGCGTGCGAAACAGCTGCCGCGCTACCGCCGGCGCGGCGAACATGTCGTCCAGCTTCAGGCGCACGCCGCTGACGGTATCGTCCATGCGATAGAGCTTCTGTGCGTCGGCCAGATCGATCAAGGCGAGGCCGCTGTCGAATTCGTACATGCCGATCTCGAACACGCCGACCAGTCTGAAGCTCTTCACGCGCGGAAGCGTGCCTGCCGGCGTCACCGTCCCCTGCGGCGTGATGACGACGACCGTGTCGCCAAGACGCACTCCGAGCGCGCGCGCCAGCTCGCCGCCGAGCACGATGCCGAACTCACCCGGCTTGAGATCGGTGAGCGATCCCGCGCGCATGTGCGAGCCGATCTCGGCGACAGTATCCTCGAGGGCGGGGTCGATGCCGCGCACCAGCGCGCCGCGATTGACTCCGCTCGCCGAGAGCATCGCCTGCCCGGCGACGAAGGGCGCGACGCCGCGCACGTGCGGATCGGTCTGCGCGAGACGGCCGACGCTCTTCCAGTCGCTCAGCCCGCCATTGATCCCTCTCACCTCGATATGCGAAGCTACCGACAGGATGCGATTGCGCAACTCCTGCTGAAAGCCGTTCATCACCGAGATCACGACGATCAGCGCCGCGACGCCGAGAGCGATGCCGAGCATCGACACCGCGGCGATGAACGACACAAAGCCGTTGCGGCTCGAGCCCCGGCGGGCGCGGAAGTAGCGCAGGCCGACGACAACTTCGTAGGGAATCAACAGGCACCGTCCGATGAATACAGCGTGGCGCGCCAGTGTGCCACAAGCACCGCCGTGGCTCTAGCGAGCAGGTCGTGCGTGCTACACTCGATCGACTCCCGGCGCACGCTTCGCATCGCCAGGCGACTCACCCTTCCATCCTCATGCAACTCACGCTGGTCGTCTGCGGACTACTCGATCTCGAGCCCGCCGCGCTGGGCGCGCTCGATGCCAGCGCGCCCGCGCTGACCCGCCTGCTCGCCACCGCGGGCGCAACAACCGTTGCGGATGGCGGCGCCGGGGCGCTAGCGTGCCGCGAGCTCGACATCACGCAACAGACCGATTGGCCCGTCGCTCCCTGGTTGGCGCGCGCCGCAGGTGTGCAGGCGATGGCGCCGTACTGGTTATGCGCGGAGCCCGCGAGTCTGGTGGTCAATCGCAGCGACGTGCGACTCGAAGGCCTGGTGCGTGACCTCGACGAGGCCGAGTCGGCGGCCTTGCGCGCCACGCTTAACGCGCATTTTTCGAACGACGGTGTGCAGGTGGATACGATCGACCATTCGCACTGGCTTCTCGGCGTGCGCGAGCCCCAGGCGCTGTCGACGGTCCCGCCTGACCGCGCGATCGGCGCGCCATTGCTTCCATGCCTTCCCACTGGTGACGATGCGCCGCGCTGGCGTCGGTGGCAAAGCGAAATTCAGATGCTGCTCTTCGAGCATCCGGTCAATCAGTCGCGCGAAGCGGCAGGGAAAAAGTCGGTCAATGCACTCTGGCTGTGGGGTGGCGGCGCACCTGCGCTGGCCGCCGCACCGCCTCGCCTGGCAATGATGCACGCCGACGCGTGGTTGCCAGTGGCGCTCACGCGCGCGCGCGGCGTGTCGGTCGCCCCGCTCTCGCCCACACTCGAGGCGCTGCGAGACCGCTCCTCGCAATCGCCGTCACTCGCGTGGCTGGAAGCAAACGACACGGGCGACGCTGGAGCACTCGCGGCGTCGCTCGCCGCGCTCGATTTTGACTGGTTCGCGCCCGCACGCGGCGCCTTCCAGAACGGAACCATCCGCGAACTCGACATCATCGTCGCGGGTCACAGTGCATCGATGCGATTCGCGGCGCGCCGTCTGTCGCTGGCGCGTCGCCTGCGGGCCTGGACCTCGGCACCGAAGCTATCCAGGCTGCTCTCGGTCCCAGCTGGAAGCTGATTGGATATCGTCGTTCGACCCGTGCCCGATGCGGCGAACGCGCTGATCGCGGCTGGATGCCCGAATGTGCTGGCGCGTCTCTACGCCGCGCGTGGTGTGGTCGACGCCAGCGAACTCGATTGCTCGCTGGCGCGCCTTCCCGAAGGCTCCACGCTCAAGGGCATTGCCGGTGCCGCGACGCGTCTTGCCGAGGCGATCGCGCGCGGCGAGCGCATGCTCATCGTCGCCGACTACGACGCCGATGGTGCGACGGCATGCGCGGTGGGCGTGCGCGGCCTGACCGCCATGGGCGCGCGCGTCGACTTCCTGGTGCCCAACCGCTTCGAGCATGGCTATGGGCTGACGCCGGAAATCGTGGCGATCGCCGCGCAGCGCTCGCCGGCGCTGATCATCACCGTCGACAACGGCATCGCCAGCATCGAGGGCGTCGCCGCGGCGCAGGCCGCAGGGATCGAGGTCGTGATCACCGATCACCACCTTCCAGGTCTGGCGTTGCCGTCTCCGGCCTGGATCGTCAATCCGAATCAGCCGGGGTGCGCATTTCCGAGCAAACATCTTGCCGGCGTCGGTGTCATGTTCTACGTGCTGATTGCGTTGCGCGCCGAGTTGCGCGCCCGGGGACACTTCAGCGGCCACGACGAGCCGCATCTGGGCGGACTGCTCGACCTGGTGGCGCTGGGCACCGTCGCCGACGTGGTGCGCCTCGACCACGCCAACCGCGTCCTGGTCGACAACGGTTTGCGTCGGATTCGGTCGGGCCGCATGCAGCCGGGCGTGCGCGCGCTGCTGGCGGCAGGCGGTCGCGACCCGCGACGCAGCACCACCTACGATCTAGGCTTCGTAGCCGGCCCGCGCCTCAATGCCGCGGGGCGCATGGCGGACATCTCGACCGGCATCGCGTGCCTGCTGGCGGACGACGACGTCGTCGCGACGCAACTGGCGGAGGAGCTCGATCGACTGAACCGCGAACGGCGCGACGTCGAGGCCACCATGCAGGATCAGGCCCTGACCGACATCGACTCGATCGCAGCAGGCAATGGGTTCACGCTGTGCGCGTTTCGTCCGGAGTGGCATCAGGGCGTGGTGGGGCTGGTGGCGTCGCGGCTCAAGGACCGCTTCCACCGACCCACGGTCGTATTCGCGCCGGGCATGGCCGGAGAATTGCGCGGGTCCGGGCGCACCATCGCGGGATTTCACCTACGCGACGCGCTGGATCTGGTCGCGAAACGCGCCCCTGACACGATCACGCGCTTCGGCGGCCACGCGTTCGCGGCAGGCTTGACCCTTCCGCAGGCACAATTGCCGCGCTTCGTGGCCGAGTTCGAGCGCGTGGGACGCGAGTGGCTCACCCCGGAGTTGCTTCGGCGCACACTCGAATCCGACGGCGAGTTGAGCGCCACCGAACTGACCCTTGAGCTGACCGAGTCGCTCGCGGCCGGCGTATGGGGTCAAGGCTTTGCATCGCCGGTATTTCATGGAACCTTCGCGGTCCTCGATCAAAAACAGGTCGGGGGCAAGCATACGCGGGCAACGCTGATTCACCAGCAGCGCAGAGTGGACGCTATCGCCTTCAACGAGCCCGGACCTTTCCCTCGACGCATTCAGGCACGCTACCGACCCGAGACAGCGCGCTTTCAGGGACTGGAAAGCGTGCAGCTGGTTATTGAATCCTGGGAAACGAGCGAGGTCGGTATGTGAGCGAACACTTTCCTTCGGTCGCCAGTGCCCGATTCCTTCGGCAACACAGCCGCTTCCGGCGCTCCCTACGCCACCGCCTGTCGTACCGCAGTGCATCGATTAAGAGCGCCGCGCCTCGCCAGTCCTGTCCTGGAAACCATGCAACCACATGATGTGTCGAGGCTTTTAAAAAAATACCACACCTTGGGTCCTGTCGACACGATTCGGTAACAATTGATATTGTGCGTCGCAATGAAAAGGGGCAGAATCGCTGCGGTGCAACAGGGCGCGAGACTCAAGGCACCTGGCGGGGCTCACGAGGAAAAACATGGGTCTGAACGGAAACGGCGCAAAGAGTGAGAGCGCGAATGGCCATTCAGGGAATGGCTCGAATGGGCCCTCTGCCAATGGTCATGACCATGGGCGGCTATTGGGCAAGGTCGCAATCATCACCGGCGGCGGCCAAGGGATAGGTCGCGCGACAGCAATCAAGTTCGCCAAGGAGGGCGCCAAGGTCGCGGTCTGTGACATCAATATGACCTCGGTTGCCGAAACCCTGGCGGAAGTCCGAAATAATGGTGGCGAAGCGCTGGGTTTCCAGGTCGACGTCACCGATAAAGCCAGCATTGCCCGCATGGTCGAAGGCGTGATGTTCGCTTGGCAGCGCATCGATACACTGGTCAACAACGCGGGCATTGTTCAGGACGCGCGCCTGTCCAAGATGACCGACGAGCAATTCGAGCGCGTCATCGACGTCAATCTGAAGGGCGTCTACAACTGCACCCGGGCCGTCGTCGACATCATGCTCGCGCAGAATTCGGGATGCATCCTGAACGCATCGTCGATCGTCGGCATCTACGGCAATTTCGGCCAAACGAACTACGCCGCCACCAAGTTCGGCGTCATCGGCATGATGAAGACATGGGCGCGCGAGCTGGGCAGCAAAGGCATCCGTGCCAATGCGATCTGTCCCGGCTTCATCGAAACGCCGATCCTCGACACAGTACCGGAAAAGGTGCTGCGCTCGATCGAGGAAAAAGTACCGATGGGCCGCCTCGGCAAACCCGAGGAAATCGCCAACACCTACGCATGGCTCGCCTCCGATGAGGCGAGTTACATCAACGGCGCGGTCATCGAAGTCTCCGGCGGCGTCACGCTGTAATCGCTGGTTGCAAGCGATCGCCCCGCTTGTGTCGGGGTTGAGATCGCTGTCCGCGCGCGGTAGCATCCCCGCTTCCACCGTCGAGGATATCCGCGTGCGCCATCTCGCTTCCGCGCTTTTGCTGTTCGCATCCGTCGCGCTGTTTCCTGCGGCCGCGCACGCGCTCGACAAGGTCGATCCCTACATCTGCCCGACCAAGACGCAGAGCACCGGAATCGAGTGCTTTCTCGAGGCTATTCCGCAGACTTACACCATGTGCCGACACATCAAGAGCATCGAGGTGATCGAATTCGGCTTGACGGGTGCGCAGGAAGGCACCAACGGTGCGAAGACCGAGTCCTGTATTGAAAAGCACAAACTCACCATGACGCGGCCATACCAAGCGGCGATGCGCGAGGCGGCCCGCAACAAGGATGAGGTGATCGGTCTGCGCAAGCTCTACGACACCTGGCTCGAGAGCCTCGCCAAGCTAATACCCGCCAGTGGCGAGAGCGATGAGGGCTACAAGCGCCGCGTGACCGATCCGTACGGCGAGTTCAACGAGCAGATCGCGAAAATTCGCGAGCTCGAAGTGCATCCTGTCGCAACGGCGGCCAAATCGCCTGCTCCCAAAGCTGCAAACGCTTCCAAGACCGCGCCCAAGCCCGCCGCCAAGGCCCCGGCCGCCAAGGACAGCACGCAGGTTAAGTGACGCGCAGCCGGTCACGGCCGGCATCGCGCGTGCGCACGGTAATGCCCCCGGGTCGCGGCGCGCGCAACACCTGTACGAGCCGGCGAAGCTGCGAATTTCAATGAATCCCCATGACCTCGCCGTGATTTTCGGCGCCGACGGACCGTTCGCCAAAGCCCTGCCGGCGTACCGCGCGCGTCCACAGCAGCTCGCCATGGCAGAAGCGATCGGGCACGCGATCCGTGCGCAAGGCCAGCTGATCGCCGAAGCCGGCACCGGCACCGGCAAGACGCTCGCCTATCTCGTGCCTGCGCTGTTTTCCGGCGGCAAGGTCATCATCTCGACGGGAACCAAGACACTGCAGGACCAGCTCTATCAGCGTGACCTGCCGCTAGTGCGCGACGTGCTCGGTGTTCCGGTGACGGTGGCGCTGCTCAAAGGTCGCGCCAATTACGTTTGTCATCACCACTTGAAGCGCACCGTCGCGGGCGGCACGGTGGCCACGCGCGCTGACATCGTGCACCTGCGCCGCATCGAGAGCTTCGCGCGGACGTCGACTTCCGGTGACAAGGGTGAGCTCGCCGATGTCCCGGAAAACGCTTCGATCTGGAGCGAAGTCACGTCTACGCGGGAGAATTGCCTGGGCAGCAACTGCGCGCATCACGATGAATGCTTCGTGTTGAACGCGCGGCGGCAGGCGCTTGCCGCTGACGTCGTCGTCGTCAACCATCATCTTTTCTTCGCCGATGTGATGCTTCGCGACGAAGGGCTTGCCGAGCTGCTTCCCGCGTGCAACACCGTCATTCTCGACGAAGCGCACCAGCTGCCCGACACCGCGACGCTGTTTTTCGGCGAAGAGCTCAGCGCCGCGCAGATTGGTCAGCTCGCGCGCGATGCCGAGGCCGAGGGCCTGCGCGCCGCGCGCGACTACGTCCCGCTGCCCGAAGCAGCCCAGGCGCTGGTTCAGGCGCTGCGCCGCTTTCGCCTGGCGGCCGGCGACCAAGCAGGCAAGTGGCCGGCATCGATTGTGCTGCAGCGGCCGGGCTTCGAGGACGCGCTTGGCCTGCTCGCTACGGCGATCGATGCGCTCGCCGCCGAGCTTTCGCGACAGCGCGAGCGCAGTGCCGAGCTGGAGCAGTGCAGCGCGCGCGTCGATGATCTTGCACGCAAGCTCGCGCGCTGGCGCGACCGCGACGACCCGCAATGGGTGCGCTGGCTCGACGTGACGACGACCGGATGGCATCTGCGCGCCTCGCCGCTGTCGATCGCCGAGATTTTTTCCAGGCAGGTGACCGACACCGCGAGGGCATGGATCTTCACCTCGGCCACGCTCTCGATCGGCGGCGATTTCAACCTCTATCAGCGCCAGCTAGGACTGCAGGACGCCGCGACCGGGTACTGGGAAAGCCCCTTCGATTACGCCAACCAGGCGCTGCTCTATGTGCCGCGCGATCTGCCGCCTCCGAACAGCATCGAGCATACCGACGCGGTGGTCGCCGCTGCGATGCCGGTACTGCGCGCGAGTCGTGGTCGTGCGTTCCTGTTGTTCACTACGCATCGCGCCCTTGGCCGTGCGCGCGACGTGCTGCTGGCGGAGATCGGGCGCGGGGGGCTCGATTTTCCGCTGCTCACGCAGGGCGAGGGCTCGCGCACCGAACTGCTCACGCGATTCCGCAAGCTCGGCAACGCGGTATTGCTTGGCAGCCAAAGCTTCTGGGAAGGTGTCGACGTGCCTGGCGACGCGCTGTCGCTGGTCGTGATCGACAAGCTGCCGTTCGCGCCACCCGACGACCCGCTGTTCGCTGCGCGGCTCGAGCACATCGCGCGCGAAGGCGGCAATCCGTTCATGGAATATCAGCTGCCGCAGGCGGCGATCGACCTCAAGCAGGGCGCGGGTCGCCTGATCCGCTCGGAAACGGATCGCGGCGTACTGATGATCTGTGACCGCCGATTGATCGACAGGCCCTACGGCCGGCGAATCTGGCAGGCGCTGCCGCCCATGCGACGCTCACGCGAGCTCAAGGATGTCATCGCATTCTTCGGCGCCCGCGAGCCGAGCGAAGTGCCGACTTAGAGGCTAGTTCGTACTCGGGGGCGGCGGTCCGGCGTTTTCCTGCGATTTGGGCACGGTGTCGTGCTCGAGCAATTGCACCGCCTCGTCGGACTGCCAGAACTTCCACCACGGCTTTACGCGGCCGGTGCTCAGAAAGGCGCTGTTGGGGAAGCTCTTCACGAGCACGCGACGCGCATCGTCGCGCAACTGCGGCATGCCCAGCTTGTCGTAGCCCTGCACCATCAGGATCAGCGCGTCCTCGTTGGCCGGTGTCTGCGGATACCCCGTCACCGTGGCTGCGGCGCGATTGACCGCGGCCAGATACGCGCCCCGGCTGTAGTAATAGCGACCCACGTGCACCTCGTACATGGCCAGGGCGTTGGTCAGATAGCGCATGCGCTCCACCGAGTCGGACGCGTAGCGGCTTTCGGGGAATTTCGTGATCAGCTCCCTGAACGCGGCAAACGATTCGCGCGTCATCTTCGGGTCGCGCTCCGACAGATCCTGCTCGACGACGTAGCCGAAAATCCCCTGGTCCTCGCGGAAGTTGACCAGGCCTTTCAGATAGTAGGCGTAGTCGACGTTCAAGTTGTTCGGATACGTGCGTATGAAGCGGTCACAGGAGGCGACCGCCGCCGCGGTCTCACCCATGCGGTAGTTCGAATACGCGCCCTCGAGAATCGCCTGCTGCGCATGCCTGCCGTAGGGAAAGCGGCCTTCGAGCGTGTCGAACAGCTTGACCGCGCGCGTATAATTTCCCGTCACCATCGAACCGTGCGCCTCGTCGTAAAGTTTCTCGACCGACCAGTTCGCGGTTTCATCCTTCACCTCTGGCAGCCAGCTGCAACCGGCGATCAGCGATACGGCGATCAGCACTGCTCCCAGCCGAAAAAATTGCGATCTCATTGCCATTGCGCGATTTCCGAATCCTTGGTAGCGATCGATTATAACGCAGCTCCGGAGGGCGCCGCAGCAGCCGAAACCATCGCGGTCGAGGTGCCGGCCTCGTGCAGCGGCATGCGCGTCGACCAGGCCCTGGCGCGTCTGCTGAACGCGCACTCGCGCACGCGCATCCGCTCGTGGATCGATGCCGGACGCGTCACCCTGGACGGCGTGGCGGTGGATGCGCGGCGCAGGCTCGACGGCGGTGAGCGGCTCATGGTCACGCCCCTTCCCGATCCGATGACCATCGCCTTCGTCGCTCAGTCGATTCCGCTCGACGTCGTCTACGAGGACGACGCGCTTCTGGTGGTCGACAAGCCGGCCGGCCTCGTGGTGCACCCGGGCAGCGGCAACTGGGAAGGAACGCTCGCCAACGCGCTGCTGCATCACGCGCCGTCGCTCGCGCACGTGGCGCGTGCCGGCATCGTGCATCGACTCGACAAGGACACCAGCGGCCTGCTCGTCGTCACCAAGACCGACACCGCGCAAACCGCGCTGGTGCGACAACTGCAGGCTCGCACCGTCCACCGCGAATACCTCGCGCTGGCGGCGGGCGACGTCGCGCGTGCCGGCAGCGTCGACGCGCCGATCGGGCGCCATCCAGTGAAGCGCACCTCGATGGCGGTGGTTCCAGCGGGCAAGCATGCGGTCACGCACTACCAGATTCGCGAGCGCTTCGGCGATTGCACGCTGCTCGCCTGCCGTCTCGAAACCGGGCGCACCCATCAGATCCGCGTGCATCTCGCTTCGATCGGACATCCACTCGTCGGCGATCCTACGTACGGGCGCGCGCGCGCCATCGTATTTCACCGCCAGGCATTGCATGCATGGAAGCTCGGGCTGGCGCATCCAGTGACCGGCGCACAAATGCAGTGGGAGTCGAGGTTGCCCGCGGATTTCGCCACGTTGCTCGAACGATTACGCATGCGACCTGCTGCGCCGGCGCGATGAGCGACAGTGCCCTGACGCAGCGGCTGGCGCACGCCGGGCTCGACTGGATCGTGCCTCAGTGGCCAGCGCCGTCATCGGTGCATGCGCTGTCGACTACGCGCAACGCAGGCATCGGGCGTAGCATCGATCTCGCCCCGGCGAGTCCCGCGATCGATCCGGCGCGGGAATCGCTGCGGCGCTTCATTCCGGCCGAGCCGCTGTGGCTCGCGCAACAGCACGGTACGCGCGTCGTGGACGCGGATGAGATGCATGCGCAGTCGCCGCGCGCCGATGCCGCGGTCGCGCGCACCACGGGCAAGGTCTGCGCGATCCTGTCGGGTGACTGCCTGCCAGTGCTGTTCGCAACCCGCGATGGCAGCGTCGTCGCGGCCGCGCACGCGGGGTGGCGCGGTCTCGCGGCCGGCGTTCTTGAAGCGACGGTGGTTTCGATGCGCATCGCGCCCGACCAGGTGGTCGCCTGGATGGGGCCATCGATCGGCGCGTCCGCGTTCGAGGTCGGTGACGAGGTGCGCGCCGCGTTCTGCGATCTCGATGGCGAGGCGGCAACGGCATTCTTCGCCGGCAAACCGGGAAAGTGGTTCGCCGATCTGCACGCGCTCGCGAGGCGGCGCCTGGCGCGCGCCGGTGTCGTCGAGGTTTCCGGCGTAGCGCGCTGCACCTTCACCGAGTCTGCGAGCTTCTACTCGTACCGGCGCGGAGGCGCCGACGCGGCGGGACGCATGGCGACGCTGATCTGGCGTGATCAGACGTGAACGTATAATGACCGCGGTCCGCTCATGAATTCGACGATTCCCGTCCTCGCAGCCATCGTGATCGCGTGTCTTGCCGGAGGCGTGCTCGCGATCGTCGCCGCGGCCGGGACGCTCGCGCTGCACGCTCGCTGGATTTCGCGCCTGGTGAGCTTCGCGGTAGGAGCGTTGCTGGGTGCGGTGTTCCTGGAACTGCTCCCGCACGCGCTGGAGCGCGGTACGACCGGGGGCGTCATGGCGACGGTGCTGGGCGGTCTGCTGCTGTTCTTCCTGCTCGAAAAGCTCGTGCTATGGCGGCACAGCCATGGCGAGACGGACGAACGCGTCGGCGCTGTCCACGCGCACGGCAACGACCACGGCCGCTCGGGGCTGATGATCGTGATCGGCAACAGCGTGCACAATTTCTGCGACGGCATCGTCATCGCGGCCGCCTTCATCACCGATTTCGCGTTGGGCACGACGACTGCGCTCGCCATCGTCGCGCATGCGATTCCGCAGCAGGTCGGCGACTTTGCCGTGCTGATGCATTCCGGCTACACGAGGCGTCGCGCTTTCGCATACAACCTGACCACAGGAGTGGCGACGCTGCTCGGCGGGCTGGTCGGCTATTTCGCGCTGGCATCGATGCAGCACGTGCTGCCAACGGTGCTCGCGCTCGCCGCGGCGAGCCTGCTCTACGTCGCGGTGGCCGACCTCATCCCCAGTTTGCACCGCCACCCGGCACCCGCGCAGACCGCGCTGCAGCTGGCGCTGATCGGTATCGGCATCGGCATCATCGCCGCCACTCACGCCGCACTGGAGCATTGAGGTGGCGGTCACCGACCCTCTTCCGTCGGATCCCTGGAGCGGCCTGCAAGAACAATGGCAGCAGCTTGGCATCCAGTGGGGCGCGTGGTGGGCGCAGCTCGCCTCCACATCGGCACCACTCCCCGCGAACGCTTCAGTCGACGGGCACGCGACGCCGACGCCCGTGCCCGCAATCTGGATCGACCCGTCGGCGGCGGCGCAGCTCACCGAGCAATTCAACCGCAGGATGGAGGCGTTGTGGCTGCGTGCGGCGCAAGGTGCGCCGGCCGCGGGTTCGGCCCCGCGTGATCGCCGCTTCGCGTCGCGCGAATGGCACGAGCAGCCATACTTCGCGCTTCTGCGCGACGGCTATCTGCTCTACGCCGAATATCTTCGCGCGCTGGCGGGCCTTGCACAGACCGACGAGACAACGCGCAAGCGCGTCAATTTTCTCGTCCAGCAATACGTCGACGCCATCGCACCATCCAATTTCCTGGCGACCAATCCCGACGCGTTGAAGCGCGCGATCGAATCGGGAGGCGCGTCGCTGGCGCGCGGGCTTTCCAATCTCGCGGTCGACGCCCAGCGCGGACGCATCGCGATGAGCGACGAATCGGCCTTCGAGGTCGGCGTGAACCTCGCGATCACGCCGGGCAGCGTGGTTTATCGCAACGAGCTGATCGAACTGATCCAGTACAAGGCGACAACAGCGGAGGTCTACCGCCGTCCGCTGGTGATCATTCCCCCGTGCATCAACAAGTATTACATCCTCGACCTGAAGCCCGAGAATTCGTTCGTGCGCCATGCGGTTGCGCAGGGTCATACGGTGTTCATGGTGTCGTGGCGCAACATTCCGTCCGCACTGGGCACGCTGCACTGGGACAATTATCTCGAGCAGGGCGTCATGACAGCGCTGGACGTGGCCCGCGACATCGCCGCGAGCAAGACCTTGAACGCGCTAGGATTCTGCGTTGGCGGCACGCTGCTGGCGTGCGCGCTGGCGGTGCTCGCCGCGCGCCACGAGAGCCAC
>DASXBS010000228.1:0-1902 GCA_036491555.1 Casimicrobiaceae bacterium | reverse complement strand
CTCGTAGGCGTCGATGCTTCGCGCCAGTTCCGTCACCAGCTCGTGCCCCTCGACATGCTGGCGTTCAAGTTCGTCGAGCGTGGCATCGAACTCACGCGTCCTGGCCCGCAGCTTGTGGAACAGATACGCGTCTTCCTTCGGATGATGCAGCCTCTCCGGAAACGCCTCGATGTAATGCTGCATGGCGCGCAGCAGCGGAAACGACGGCGCCGCTCCCCCGTCGCGCGCCTGCGCGGCGACGTATTCGATCCCGTGGATCACTGCGGCAAGCGACCGATGTTCGTCGCGGATCGTCGTGAGCGGCGCGAGCATGTGCGCGTCCGGGAGGTTGCTTTCGATCGCCGACACCAGCACGGGAATCGTCGACTGCTGGAGGACCTTCTGCGTCTGCGAGCCAAGCACCAGCCCTTTGATGCCGCGACGACCGTGCGAGGCGATGAAGATCAGGTCGCAACCGCGCGACTCGGCGACATGAAGAATCGCTTCGTGCGGGCGGTCACTCGTCATGATCGCGGATTCGTACGGCACACCCGCCACGCGCGCGACCACTTCGGCCTTTGCGACTATCGCCCGTGCCTCGCCCGCCAGGTGCTCGTTGAAAAGACTCGGGGACATCACGCGCTCGAGCGCGCCGATGCTCGACGCACCGTAATCCGCCTGCGCGTGGAAGAACGTCACCTTGGCGCCGAGCGACTTGGCGAACCTGACAGCCTGATTGACGGTCTCGACTGCGAGCTGAGAGTCGTCGAGCGGAACCAAAAGATGCCGATACATCACGCGCCTCCGATAGTCAGTACGGCATGTCGCCGATGATGCCGGCGCGTTCCATCTTGCGGTGGCAAGGCGGGTAGTCCATCACCGCGTAGTGCTGCGTGCTGCGGTTGTCCCAGAACGCCATGCTGTTCGGCTTCCAGCGAAAGCGGACCTGGAACTCGGGGATGTACGCCTGGCTGATCAAGTAGCTCAGCAGCAGGCTTGCACCCGGGTTGGCGTCCTGGCCGAACCGCACGTTCGCTGGTGTGTGGTAGTTCGTGAAATGCGTCGTGAACGCATTGACGAACAGGATCTTCTCGCCGGTCTCGGGATGCGTACGCACGACCGGATGCTCGGCATCGGGATATTGCGCCTTCAGTGCATGCCGCTTCTCGATTGGCATCGCCGCGCCGAAGCTGGCCTCGATGCTGTGCCGCGCGCGCAGGCCGGCAATCTGCGTCTTGACGTGCTCGGGCAGGCGCTTATAGGCCTCAGCCATGTTGGCCCACATCGTGTCGCCGCCGACCGGAGGACATTCGACGCAGCGGAGAACGCAGCCGAACGGGGGCGTATCGCGCCAGGTGGCGTCGGTGTGCCATGCGTTCTCGTAGCGGTCGGCAGGCGCGTCGGGCGCCTTGTAGATGCGTACGAGGCCCGGGTTGTCCGGGTCGCTGCCAGCGACTGGATGATCCTCGAGATCACCGAAGTGCCGGGCGAACGCGACGTGCTCCGCACGTGTGATGTCCTGATCGCGGAAGAACAGAACCTTGTGCTTGAGCAGAAGCGCACGGATTTCAGCGACAAGCTCGACGTCGCGCGAAGCAACGCCCAGGTTCACGTTGCCAAGCTCCGCGCCGATGGTGCACGTCAGCGGTTCGACTTTGATGGAACCCCGCGTCGTGATAAGCGTTGGGGCAGTTGCGGTCGTCATGTTAGTTGCTCCTCCGATGAATGCGGTCGACTCGAACGTCGCCCCGCGCCTTCGCATGGGCGCGTGTCGCTGCAGACGGGTGTGCGATGTTCACGTTTTCTCCTCCCTGCGTCACGGTGCCCTTGCCAGGCGGCGCCGCGGTTTTTCGAGTCTCTTGGGTCAGATCACGAAGATCGACGACCCGGTTGTCTTGCGCCCCTCGAGATCGCGATGCGCCT
>DASXBS010000227.1:0-10707 GCA_036491555.1 Casimicrobiaceae bacterium | reverse complement strand
CTGCGTCTGCAGATGCTGCGCGGCGAAGTAGGTCATCGGTGTGGTGACCTGTCCGACGTCGACGACGTTGGCACCGCTCGCGCGTATGCCGCTGGCCAGCGCGTGTCCCAACTCGGGCCCGGATAGCCGTCCGTCGCGCCCGACCACCAGCGTGTCGCGACCACTCTCGAGCGCGAGCGTGCCCAGTGCCTGGCCGATGACCTCGACCGCCGGAGCGGTCAGCGTCTTGCCGACCACGCCGCGTATGTCGTAGGCCTTGAAAATGTCGGGGGAAAGTTGCATGGCGATGCGGCGGAACTACGTGTTGTGCTCGCCGCGACGGAAGAATGATACCAGCCGCGTCGGTAGCCAATCCAGCTTGCCGGGGAACGGCGCTCGAGCGAAGCCAGCGTGCCCGCCATGCTCGGGCTGCTCGAGGAGCACTGCTGGGCTTACCTGGGTCGCGTCGGGTAGCGATGCCGCCGGGATGAACGGATCGTTGCGAGCATTGAGCACCAGCGTCGGAACCTCGATATTGCGCAGCCAGGGCTTGCTGCTCGCGCGTGACCAATAGTCGTCGGTGCCCGCGAATCCGTGCAGCGGCGCGGTGACCGCGTCATCGAATGCGTACATGGTTCGCACGTTGCGGATCGCCGTACGGTCGAGCATCCCTGGAAAGCGCTGCGCCATGGACAGCGCCTTGGGGACCAGCGTGCGCTGGAACAGGCGCGAATAGAACTGGCTGAAGCCGCGCTCGATGGCGATGCCCGCGGCGGTGAGGTCGAGCGGCGCGGACACCGCGGCGGCGGCGGCGACGTAGCGTCCGGCGTCGGCTCGGGCGCGCCCGAGCCAGTTGAGCAGCGCGCTGCCGCCGAGCGAGACGCCGACGACGTAGACCGGCGCGCCCCGTGCAGACGCGTGGAGGTGCTTGAGCATCCAGCCGACCTCGGCATGGTCGCCGGAATGGTAGGCGCGCGGGAGGCGATTGGGCTCGCCGCTGCAACCGCGAAAATGCGGGACGACGCCTCGCCAGCGATCGCTGCGCACCCGCCGCATGAGCGAAGCCACATAATGCGACGCGCCGCTACCCTCGAGCCCATGCAGCAGCACGAGCAGCGGCGCGCTTTCCGCTCCGGCATCGAGCAGCCAGTCGAAGTCGATGAAGTCGCCGTCGGGGGTATCGATGCGCTCGCGACGGTAGCGATGACGCGGCCGCCTGAGCAGCGCCGGGTAGATCGTCTGCGCGTGGCCACCCGGGAGCCAGCGCGGGGCGCGATACTCGCCCGCCGGCACGCTCATCGCTCCAGCGCGCGATCCAGGCCTTCGACGATCGTGCGCAGCACCTTGATGCGCGCGTGGTGCTTGTCTTCGGCCTCGATCAGCGTCCACCGCGCGATCTCGGTGCTGGTGCGGTCGACCATGTCGCACACCGCGACCTCGTAATCGTTCCAGCGCTTTCGATTGCGCCAGTCGTCGGGTGTGATCTTGAAACGCTTGAAGGGCGTGTGCTGGCGCGCGCGGAAGCGGCGCAGCTGCTCGGCTTTGCTGATTTGCAGCCAGAATTTGACGACCACCACGCCGGATTCGACCAATTCCGATTCGAATTCATTGATCTCGCTGTACGCGCGCATCCAGTCGTGCGGCGGAGACAATCCCTCCACGCGCTCGACCAGTACGCGTCCGTACCACGAGCGGTCGAAGAGGGTGATCCCACCGCGACGGGGCACGTTGCGCCAGAAACGCCACAGGTAGGGATGCAACTTTTCCTCTTCGCTCGGTGCGGAGATCGGTACGGTCACGTA
This sequence comes from Casimicrobiaceae bacterium, assembly GCA_036491555.1. Classification (GTDB taxonomy): domain Bacteria; phylum Pseudomonadota; class Gammaproteobacteria; order Burkholderiales; family Casimicrobiaceae; genus PALSA-1003. The sequence goes on along the minus strand of DASXBS010000227.1, from coordinate 8,926 downwards.
CTGCCGCGCGTCGAGCGCGCCAGTCACACGGCGGATGGCACCACCCTTGCCGGCGGCATCGACGCCCTCGAACACGAGAACCAGCGCATGTCGCGCGAAGCGCTTGTGCCGCGACAGCTTGGCGAGTCGGCCCTGGTATTTCGCGAGCTCGCTGTCGTAGCGCTTGGCCGGAAACTTGAGAGACAGATCGAGATCGCGGATCAGCTTGACATTATCGATCACCGCGGGCGCGGTAGGCACTGGTGCATGGCGCGGCCGCGGCGCCTGCCTGGTTGCCGCCTGCATCGCCGCGAGCAGGATCTTGCCCACCGTCAGGTTGCGATAGTGCTCATCGGCGCCCTCGACGACGTGCCACGGCGCTTCGCCGGTTGACGTTTCGCGCAGCAGCCGCTCCCACACATCGTGCGATTTGTTGTACAACCGGAATGCCTGCCAGTCGTCCTTGGTGACGCGCCAGCGGGTACGCGGGTCGCTCTCGAGCTCCTGCAGGCGCCGCTTCTGCTCGTCCTTGGACAGATGCATCCAGAACTTCAGAAGGACGACGCCTTCGTCGCTGAGCATCTGTTCGATGCGCGGGATCTTCTGCAGGTACGCATCGAACTGGGCCGGACGCATGGTGTCCAGCGCATGCGCGTTGAGCAGCTCGTTGTACCAGGCGTTCATGAAGATGCCGATCCTGCCTCGCGAAGGAAAGTCGCGCCAATAACGCCACATCGGTGGACGGGCGAGTTCGTCCTCGGTTCGGTCGCCGAAAGCGATCACGCGGATATGACGAGGATCCATCCACTCGGTGAGCTTGTTCGCGGTCTCGCCGCGCCCGCCCGACTCGACGCCGGAAATGACCAGCAGTACCGGTCCGCCGCGCGCCTGCGCAAGGTCGTATTGAGCGTTGAGCAGCGTTTCGCGAAGCTTCGGTTCTTCGCGTGCGTACTGGGCCTTGGAGATACGGTGGCCGATTTCGGCTGATTCGAGCATCGCGTGGCCTTCTGGCGCGTCAATCCTGCCAGAAGGGCTGGTGCCTGGCGAACTCCCGCCATGCCTTGTCCATGCGCGCGAGCTCGCGCACGCTCTCGGCGGCGTTCCAGCCGCGCACCATCCCGGCGGCGTGCACGAGTGCCGGCGTTGCGCGGGTGGCAGTCGCGAGGAGTGCCTCGGCGGCGGCAGCATCGTTGAGCCTTCCCAACGCATCCTGCAGCCGCGACAGCGCATCGATATAGCGCGACGCGCGACCGCGGTGAAATAGCGGCGAGAAGAACTCGGCCGCGTAGCGGAGCTTCTTGGCGGCGATGCGCGCGCGATGGCGCTCGGCCGCGGGAAGAGAGCGCAGATGCTTACCACGCTTGCGCAGGCGCCGGTGACACTTGTCGAGCGTCGTCTGCGCGAGGGCACGTGCCGACGCCGGGGCCTGTGCGGGTCCGGGCAGCGCCGCGATATCGACCAGCGCGGCAGCGCAATCGAGCAGCAGCCGCGTGGTGCGCGCCGACACGATCGCCGTGTGCAGCGCCGCGTCTCGTGCACCGCGCAAACGCGTGATGTGCCCGCGAAGGCGGCCCAAGTCGCGTCGATGCGCCGCCTGTGTCAGGTTCCGTGCGATGCTCTGCAGCGTTTGCTTCGAGAACACGTCGCAGTCGCGTACCGCGCCGGCGGTTCCACCGATCCAGCGCAGCTCGGCGTCGAGCGTCTCGAGTGAAGGCACGCTTGCCGGATCGACCAGCTTGATCAGGGAGCGCAGACGGCGCACGCCTACGCGCAGCTGGTGCACGAATTCACCGCCGCCATCGGCGTAGAGCGCTTCGATATTGGAGCCGATCTGACGCAGGCAGTCGGCGCCGACGGCAGCGAGCGCCGCGGCTGCGCTGGCGTCGCCCGGCAGTTCGATGCGCTGTGCTCGCGCCGGGGCTGGCGGCTCACCCGAGCGCAGCGCATAACCTCGCTCGGCCTTGCTCGCCTGCGCCACCGTGACGGGTAACTCGGCGGCAATCGACTTGGCGAGCGCGAAGAGCTGGCGCACGTCACCGTCGACGAGCTCGATCTCTATTTCGCATAGAGGCTCGCGGTGGCTGCCGGCGACGATCAGCCCGCGATCCAGGCAGAGCAGCGCGCGGGTGCCGTCGGCGAAGCGCAACGGCTGCGTGCTTCGGCGCACCGAGGTCGTGAACACCGTGACCAGGCGCGCATCGCTGCCCGCGAGCGCTTTTTTCCATGGCGTGAGCGCGAGCCACTCGCGATCCACCCGCGGCACGGCGAGCGGCCATTCGAATTCGAGGCGACGATGCAGGCCACCCGCCGCGTCGCCCGAGCCCTTGGCGGTCTGCACCCAGCGCCGACCGCTGCGCCGGATGCGCAGCGTCACGCCGGCGGCGCGCAGTTCGCATTCATGGGTGTCGTAGTAGCGGCTTACCAGCGTTTGCGTGCGCACGCTGCCGTTGCCCAGGGAATTCACCGACGGATGGTTGCGGACGGCGGCGAGCACGGGCGGCGTCGTCCGCAACTTGATCTCGACTTCAAGCGGCGCACTACTTTGCGCCGTTGCCTCCGGAGTCATCGAATCCACGAGGTCAGTGCGCGGCGTGCTTGTCGGCGAGCGCGCTGCGCTTGAGATACGTCTCGCGCGCAAGCGCTGTGTCCTCGAGGAAATGCTCGAGCTCCGACATCAGCAGCGCCTGCGGGCCATCGACGAGTGCCTTGGCTGGATTGGGATGGAAATCGACCAGGACCATGTTGGCGCCGGCGACGATGCCCTGCGCGACCACGTGGAAAATGTCGAGCAGCCCGTCGGGCGCGGCGGTGCGTACGCCCACCGAGTGCGACGGGTCGATGCACACGGGCATGCGCGTAAGACGCTTGACCACCGGCACGTGGGCGAAATCGACGAAATTGCGGTGCGGATCGCCCATGTTGGTCTTCATGCCGCGCAAGCCGAAGACGACCTTGCGGTTGCCCTCCGAGGCGAGATACTCCGCAGCGTTGAGCGACTCGTCGAGCGTGATGCCGAAGCCGCGCTTGATGAGCACCGGAAATTCCTGCTGCTTGCCGACCAGCTTGAGCAGCTCGAAGTTCTGTGTGTTGCGCGTGCCGATCTGCAGCATCACGCCCGTCGGGTTGCCGGTCGCACGCAGCGCCGCGCGGATCTCGTCTATGTGCGATTCATGTGTGATTTCCATAGCGATCACGCGGATGCCATACTTGCCCGCGAGCTCGAAGACATAGGGCAAGCACGCCGCGCCGAAACCCTGGAAGGCATAAGGACTGGTACGCGGCTTGTAGGCTCCCATGCGCGTGCACACCTGCCCGTTCGCCTTGAGCGCCTTCATCATCGCTTCGACCGATTCCGGCGAATCGACTGCGCAAAGCCCGGCGAAGATGTTGAGCGTGTCCTGTCCGAACCTGACTCCCTGATAGTCGAAGGAAGTGGGGCGATCGTCCCCTAAGGTATGCCGACCGAGCACGCGATAGGCTTCGGACACACGGACCACCTTGGCCACGCACGGCAGCACCGCCATCTGCTCCACGCTTAATGCACCGGTGTTTCCGATGAGGTAGATCTCGGTCAGCGTGACCTCGGCCCCTACTTCCCGGTGCACGCGGTACTTGATGCTGGGAAGGCGTCCGAGGTGCGCCTCGAGGATCTTGTAGTCGGTACTTTCGGGCGACGAATTCGGTTCGAGAATAAGGATCATGCGGGCCTACGCTTGAGCGTTTTTTCTAGTAAATTCATAAATTTGCCCCATTTTATCGCGAAACGGGGCAAGCCGATGCTGCAACGCACTAGAAAAATATGCGACAGCCCCCCGCCCGCTGTCCACGATTTCATTGCCTGGGGCGTTAGGCCTCCCGTAGACTGCCGGCTAATGCCCGAAGGCGAGATCGACCCGAGGCGAGCTGCAGATGGCTACAAAACCGCAATCATGGAGAAAATATTGAAACAGCTACTGACCCTCGTCGTGCTGGGCTTTTTTGTGAGCGGCGCCTATGCCGCGGACGACAAGACCGCAACTAGCACCACCACCAAAAACTCGCAACAGACCAAGATGACGACCTGCCAGGCCGAAGCCACCGAGAAAAAGCTCGAGAGCAAGGCGCGTCAGGATTATGTGAACAATTGTCTGAAGGCTAAGCCTGCGGTGGCGGAAAAGCCGGAGAGCAAGATGGCGATGTGCAACAAGAAGACGGCGGGTATGAACAAGGATGACCGCGCCAAGGCGCAAAGCGAGTGCATGAAGGCAAGCTAAGCGTTTCGCATCCGGTCGGGTGATCTCCTGTCCACCCGGCCGCACTGACAAGGCGGCACCGGAGCAGTCCGGCAGCCGCCTTGTTTTTTGTATTGTCTTCTCTGATCGCGACAGCTGCGCGCTGTGAAGCGAGACTGGTCCACCGATCCATCGTCCGAGTGCATCGGCCAAGCGTCTGATGTGCGCGCTCCATCCGTCGGCGTTAATGCGATGTGGCTTCGACAAACCCGTCGGGCCGCATTTCTCAACACACCAGGAAGGAGACAATCATGCATACCAAGACGATTATGACGGCGTTGCTGGCGACGTTTCTCGGCTTGGGCGCGTCGATGGCGCATGCCGACGACCCCGTTGCCAAGCCCAAGGCAGCGCGTACGCCGCCACCCGCCGCGGCTGCCGCGCCATCCGCCGCCCCGGTGGCACTGTCGCAGCAGGACAGGATGCGACTGTGCTCCAAGCAGGCGACCGGCAAGAAAGGCGCCGAACGCAAGGACTTCATGAAAACGTGTCTGTCGAAAAAGGAGAAGGCGTAGCAATGGATAGCGACGGCGGCGACCACCGCCGTCGCGTTCTATGCGCGCTTGCGCACGAGAAGTCCCTTGAGGTATTCGCCTTCGGGGAAGTTGAGCGCGATCGGATGATCCTCGGCCGCGGCGAAGCGCCTGACGACGGTCGCGTCGACGCGTGCGTCGAGCGCGGCTCCGGCGACCACTTTCTGGAAAAGATCGGCCGATATACCACCCGAGCACGAGAAGGTCGCAAGCAATCCATCCGATCGCAAGAGCTTAAGCGCGAGCAGGTTGATGTCCTTGTAGGCACGCGTCGCCTTTTCGGCATGGTGCGCAGTGGGTGCGAATTTCGGCGGATCGAGCACGATGAGATCGAATGTCTGCGCGGCGTCGCGAAGGCGTCTGAGCTCCGAGAACACATCGGCGTCGCGCCAGTGTGCACGCGTCGCATCGAGTGCGTTCAGCGCAACATGCTCCTGTGCAAGCGAGAGCGCATCGGCAGAACTGTCGATCGACAGCGTGGAGCGTGCGCCACCGGCGAGCGCCGCGATGCTGAAACCGCCGCTATAGCAGAAGCAGTTGAGCACGTCGCGGTCGCGCGCCAGCGCGCGCACGTTTCGGCGGTTGTCGCGCTGATCGAGGTAGAACCCCGTCTTTTGTCCATGGACAACGTCGACGCGATACTCGAGCCCGTCCTCGACCAGCGCAACGCGATCGGGAAGGCTGCCGCTGACGATGCCGCAGCGGGGCGGCAACCCTTCCAGCGTGCGTACGTCGGCGTCGGAGCGTTCGTAGACCACGCTGCAGCCGGTGCGGTCCTGCAGCGCCGCGAGCAGCACCTCGCGCCAATGCTCGGCGCCGCAGGCGAGGATCTGCACGACCAGCACATCGCCGTAGCGATCGGCGACCAGTCCGGGCAGCCCGTCCGATTCGCCGTGCACGAGGCGGCAGCCGGTATGTCGCGCGTCGAGCAGCGAAGCGCGCGCGGCGACCGCGCGCGCGATGCGCTCGCGCAAGAACGCCGCATCGACCTCGGCGTGCGCATCAAAGCTCCATACGCGTGCGCGGATTTGCGATGAGGGGCTCCAGGCCGCGATCGCCACGCATGTGCCGTCAGCCGAGTGGATCGCGACGCTGTGGCCGGATTTCGGCTCGGCGTCGACGCGGTCGATCGCGCCGGCGAAGATCCAGGGATGGCGCTGGCGCAGCGATTTGTCGCGTCCCGGCTTGAGCGTGACGCGCGCAATGGCCACCAACGCCTTAGCCGACAGCGATGCCGAAGAGCCGACCCACCCCGAAGGTGACCGAAGCGGCGAGGCCCCCGAGCAGCAGCATGCGCGCGCCCGACGCGAAAGCCTTGCGTCCGGTGAACAACGACAAGGTCGCGCCAACGCAGAACAGCGCAAATGCGGTGAGGATGCTCGCGGTCAAAAGCGCATTGGCGCCGCTACCCAGCGCGAAAGGGATCAGTGGGATCGCCGCGCCCAGCGCGAAGGAGAGCAGCGACGAGATCGCCGCGCCCCACGGCGAGCCGAGCTCCGCCGGATTGAGTCCCAGCTCCTCGCGGGCCAGCGTGTCCAGCGCATGCTCGGGATCGGCGACCAGCTTCTTGGCCAGACGCTGCGCCTCGCGCGTCGGGACACCCTTGGCTGCGTAGATCAGCGCGAGCTCCTGCGCTTCAGCGTCCGGATACTCGGCGAGCTCGTCGCGCTCCAGGCCGATCTGGTATTCGAAAAGCTCGCGCTGCGAGCGCACCGACACGTATTCGCCGGTCGCCATCGCGAATGCGCCCGCGGTCAAGCCGGCAACTCCTGCGAGGAGGACCACCGAGCTGGTCGAATTCGCGCCCGCGATCCCGAAAATGAGGCTCGCGTTTGACACCAGTCCATCGTTGACGCCGAAGACCGCCGCGCGCAGATTGCCCACGCCGCCGAGTCCTCGATGGCGTCGCTCCATCGTCCCCACCGCCGGGGCGACGTGGCCTCCGGGCTCGCGCCGCGAGTAGATCGCCATGCCGCGCACCTTCATCGCGGCCAGCACCGAGCGCAGTCGCCGCGGCCCGAACACCCGGACCAACCCGATCACCAGCCGCGTGCGCAGGTCCGGCCGGTACGGCGCGGGCGCCGGCTTTCCGCTCGCGGTCAGCTGCGCCCGCCAGATCGCCGCCTGCGCCTGCGCTTCGCCGGCGAGGCGCGCGAACAGCTCTCCGCGCGGCGTGCCTAGCTCCGCCTCGGCGCAGGCGTGATACAGAAGTACGGAGCGTTGCTCCTCGGTCCAGCTCTCGAGTGGATTGCTCATGGCGATCAGACCGCGCCTGAGGAGCGCGGCGATATGCAATGTTACCGCATCGCAGCGGGCGCATCGCGCGCGGCTGGCGTAGAATCGCGCGCCTTCCCCCCTGTCTCCCGGAATCCATTCATGGTCCAACGAAAGCGAGCGCTTGGCGTCGACGATCTGTGGTCGATCAAACGTGTCGGCGTGCCGTCGATCGCGCCCGACGGATCGAGCGCCTGCGCCGCCGTGACGCGCTACGACATGAAAAGCAACGAGGCGTCCACCGATCTCTGGCTTTTCCCGACGGATGGCACGGCGGGACGGCGGTTGACCGCGGGCGACAAGGACAGCGAGCCTCTCTGGTCGCCCGACGGACGCTGGATCGCGTTCACCGCCAAGCGCAAGGACGACGACGAGCCACAGATCTACGTGATCGCCCCCGACGGCGGCGAGGCGCAACGCCTGACGCAGCTGGCGACAGGCACGTCGGCGCTGCGCTGGTTTCCCGATTCCAAACGGATCGCGTTCGTGTCCTTTGTGTGGCCGGGCGTTGCCGGCGAGAAGGCGCAGGCGCGGCGAATGAAGCAGCGCAAGGATTCCAAGGTCAAGGCGCACGTGACCGAGCGCAGCGAATTCCGTTTCTGGGATCGCTGGCTCACCGATGGCCGCGAGCCGCACGTGATGGCGGTCGATGTGGCCACCGGACATTCGCGCGACCTTCTCGCGGCAACAGGACTCGCGCTCCAACCGTGGTCGCCATCCGCCGACCACTACGACATCAGTCCGGATGGTCGCGAGCTCGCGCTCAGCGTCGACCTCGCTTCCGAGCCGGGGATGATGCACGAATGCGACGTTGTGACTGTCGATCTGCGCAGCGGACGCCGGCGTACGCTCACCGCTGGCAGCGGCTTCAGCGACGAGCAGCCGCGCTATTCGCCGGACGGACGTTTCCTGGTCTGGCGCTCTTACAACATCAAGAGGGCGTTCAACGATCAGGGCCGTCTGACGTTGTTCGAGCGCGGCTCTCGACGCACTCGGCGGCTGGCGTCGCGTCTGGACCGTTCGGTGGGCCGGCTGGCGTGGGCGCCCGATAGCGAAACGATCTATCTGGTCTTCGAAGACCGAGGGCATCAGAGCCTGCATCGCCTCGGGCTGCGCGACGCGCTGCCCACGCGGGTGGTGGCGGGCGGGCACATCGACAGCTTCGACATCGCGCGCAACGGCAGCTGTCTTGTGTTCTGGCGCTGCGCCGCCTCGTCGCCGCCCGCGCTGTTTTCCGCCACGCCCGGCGGCAGCGCCGAGCGTGCGCTGGTCTCGCCCAACCGCGTGCTCATGGACGCCGTGCGACTCGGTCAAGTGCGCGAGTTCACCGTTCGCGGGTGGGGAGGCGAACCGGTGCAGATATTCGTTACCTATCCGCCGAACTTCGACCCCGCCAGGAAATGGCCATTGCTGCACACGATTCATGGCGGCCCGCACGCGGCACACACCGACAGCTGGCATTGGCGCTGGAACACGCAGGTCTTCGCCGCGCACGGCTACGTCGTGGTCGCGGTGAACTACCACGGCTCGTCGGGGTTCGGCCAGGCATGGCTGGAATCCATCACCGCCAACTACGGCGCGAAGGAATTCGCCGACACCGAAGCCGCGACCGACTTCATGCTGCGCCAGGGATACATCGACCCCGAGCGTCTGGTCGCCGCTGGCGGCAGCTACGGCGGCTTCATGGTCGCGTACATGAACGGGCACACCGATCGCTATCGCGCGTTCGTCTGTCACGCAGGGTGCTACGACTGGGTAAGCATGATGGCCACCGACGGCTACAAGTTCTTCGCCAAGGAGCTCGGTGGTTTCCACTGGGACAAGCCCGCACAGGTCATGCGCCAGTCGCCGCACCACTACGCCCGGCGC
>DASXBS010000226.1:0-6998 GCA_036491555.1 Casimicrobiaceae bacterium | reverse complement strand
GGGCTTGCGTTCGTGGCCTGCGCGTTCGCGGTCGACCAAGCGATCCGTCGCGCACGCGATTTCGGCGTGAGCTTCGTCGGGGTGACCAATAGCCACCACTTCGGTGTTGCCGCCGATCACCTCGAGCCCGTGACTGCGGCGGGCATGGTCGGTCTCGCCTTCGGCAACTCGCCGGCGGCAATGCCGGCGGCCGGCGGACGCCATCCCATATTCGGCACCAATCCAATCGCGGCGGCGTTTCCTCGAGAAGGACACGAAGCACTGATGATCGACCTCTCGCTCTCGGAAGCAGCGCGCGGCAAGGTGATGGTCGCGGCCAAGGACGGCAAGCCGATTCCACCGGGCTGGGCGCTAGACGCCGCTGGGCAGCCAACCACCGACGCCAAGGCCGCGCTCGCCGGATCGATGCTGGCGACGGGCGGGACCAAAGGCGCAATGCTGGCGCTGATGGTTGAGCTCCTCGCCTGCGCATTGACGGGCGCGGCGATGGGATTCGAAGCTGATTCGTTTTTTGTCGACGAAGGCAATCGTCCGCGCATCGGCCAGGCGTTCCTGGTGATCGACCCCGGCGCGCTCGCCGGCCGCGCGACCTATCTCGAGCGCATCGAAATCCTCATTGCCGAGATGCAGAAGGATCCGGACGTACGCCTTCCGGGCTCGCGCAGGCGCGCGCTCGCCGACAAGGCCGCGCGCGAAGGCGTCGAGATTTCCGCGCCGCTGGCCGCGCAGCTCGAGGAGCTCGCCGCCGCGTGAGGGGCGGCGGCGCTGACGATGACGAACCGAGCCACCGGGACTACCGCACTGCTGCTGAACGTCGCGCACGCGCTCGACCACATGCTGCTCCTGATTTTCGCGACCGCCGTTGGCGCCATCGCCGCCGATTTCGGCTTCGCTGACTGGGAGTCGCTGATGCCCTATGGCGTTGGTGCGTTCATGCTCTTCGGTCTCGGGTCGCTGCCGGCAGGGCGGCTGGGCGACTTATGGGGACGGCGACGGATGATGCTGATTTTCTTTTTCGGCATGGCCGCTGCGTCGCTGCTGGCGGCGTTCACCCGCAATGCGTGGCAGCTCGCGGGCGCACTCACGCTGCTCGGCGCATTTTCAGCGATCTACCATCCGGTGGGCATCCCGATGCTGGTGCGCGAGTCGCCGCGGCCGGGACTGACCATCGGTGTCAACGGGCTCTCGGGGAATCTCGGCGTCGCCGTGGCGGCGCTCGCTACGGGGGTGCTGGTCAAGTACGCCGGATGGCGCGCGGCGTTCGTTGTCCCTGCGCTCATCGCGTTCGCGTGCGGCATCGCTTTCGCTCGCATCGCCCCGCGCGAGGCGGCTGCGCCCGGTCACGCACCTCGCCGGGCGTCCGAGCACAGCAGCGCGACGCTGGCGCGCGTCTTCGCGGTGATGACCATCGCCGCGATCTCGTCGAGCCTGCTGTTCAACTTCACCACCAACGGCAATGGACAGCTGCTGCGCGAGCGCCTCGCCGGAATTGTCGAGGACCCCGCGCTGCTCGGTCTGCTCCTGGCATGCGTCTACGTGATCGCGTCGTTCGCACAGGTGGCGGTGGGTCTGCTCATCGACCGCTATCCTCTCAAGTACCTTTACATCGGGATCGTCGCGCTGCAGGGGCCGCTGTTCGCGCTGGCCGCGTCGGCCACCGGCTGGTCGCTGTTCGCGCTGCAAGTCGCGTTCATGGTGTTCGTATTCGGCGCCATTCCCTTCACCGACGCGCTGATCGTTCGCTACGTCGACGACCGCATGCGCTCGCGCGTGAGCGGCATGCGGCTGACGGTATCGTTCAGTGTCAGCTCGGCAGCGGTGTGGATGCTCGGTCCGGTGGTCAAGGCGGCAGGCTTCTCGACGCTGCTTCTGGTCATGAGCGCCATCGCAACGGTGACGCTGCTGGCCATCGCGTGGCGGCCCGCGCAGCCACGCCCGCGTGCGACGAGCGCCGCGACCATCGACGCAGCGCTCACGACGCACGGCGAAGACTGAAGGCACGACCGCGTCTTCAGCGCCTGGCGCGATCGAGTTCTTCCTGCTCGAGCAGAAGGTAGGTTCCATAGGCGTTGGTGCGATTCGCCTGCTCGAACGCGGGCAGCGCGCTGAAGCGCGACCAGTCGACTTTCGCGTAGGCCTGGTCGAAAGGCTCGAGGTCACGTACCGCGCGTCGCATCGATTCGCGCAGATAGACCAGATAGTCCCGCGTGATCGCGAAATCGCGCGCAGGGTCGCGCGATGCGCCGCCGTGGCCGGGCAGAACGATTACCGGCGCAGGTTGGAGTGCCAGCATCTTGTCCAGCGCTGTAAGCCAGCCACGGCTGTCGGCGTTGCCGACGAAAGGCAGGCGTCCGGCGAACACGAGATCGCCCGCGTAGAGCACGCGATCGTCGACCACGTACATCAGCGTGTCCTCCGGCGAATGCGCGCCGCCCGAATAGATCAGGCGAAAGGTGAGCGCGCCCATCCTGAAATCGGTGTCGCCGTCGATCCACACGTCGGGCGGCACGATGCGCGTTTGCTCATCGACCCACGGCGCGAGCTCGGCGCGGCGCTGCGCGAGGCGCTCGCTGGCGACGCTCGAATTGAGATATTCCGCCGCCTTGCGTTGCGCCCAGATTTCGGCGCCGGCCGCCTTCAGCGCCTGCAGGCCATAGATGTGGTCGGCGTGATAATGGCTGACGACGACGCGCCGGATGCGCTGCGGCGTGACCTTGGCGATCGCCGCGACGATGGCGCGTCCGAGCGCGGGCGTCCCCAATCCATCGAAGACGACTACGCCATCGCCCGTGACGACGAATCCGGCGTTCGACATGAAGCCCTTGTTCGCCAGCGATGCCACACCGGCCTCTCCCTGGAAGAACCAGCAATGTTCCGAGACGCGCTGCGGGGTCAGATTGACTTCCTGCGCCTGCGCCAAAGACGCACAGGCCAGCATCCCGCACCAACCGACCACGCGAACGAGGCACATCTCAGGCGACCTTCATGCCGAGCATCATGCCGCCGTCCTCGTGCTCGAGATTGTGACAATGCACCATGTAAGTCTGCGGCCCGGCGAAATTCATCGCGAAATCGATCGCGATCCTGACGCTTTCTCCGGGCCACACCAGCACGGTGTCCTTCCAGCCCAGATCGGTCGCCAGCCGTCCGTGCTCATCGATTTTCAGCGCCGCTACCTGGTCCGGACTAGTCTCACGCGAAAGAACCTGGAAATGAAAGCCGTGGATATGCATCGCGTGCGGCATGCTGGTGAAATAGTTGCGAATGAGCCAGGTCTCGACGCTGTCGCGCTGAACTTCGATCGGCGTCTCGCCCATCACGAAAACGCGGTCGTTGATGCGCCAGCGCCCCTTGGCGAAGCCCAGCCGCAGCGGACGCTCGGTCGCGGATGTCACGTCGATCGGCACGATCGAGCTGAGCATCGCCGGTATTTGCGCACCGTGCGCGACGCGCCGACGCACGTGCAGATGCAGCAGCTCGCGCGGCGCGCCCTCGGGAAAGCCACCGCCGTGGCCCATTGCGGCATGATCGACCGGCGCGGAGGTCGCGCCTTTCGCATCGGCGGACGCGCCGTGCATCGAATGGTCAATCGGTGCAGGTTCACTCGCAGCGCCGGATGTTTCCATGTGCATGGGATCGAAGCGTTGGGTCTCGATGACCAGCGTGTCGCCGACGTCGGCGCGCGAAAGATCGAGCAGGATGTCGAGGCGCTCGGCGGAGGCAAGAAACGCGCGGACGCACTCGACGGGCGCGGGGAGCAATCCGCCGTCGCCGCCGATCACGAAAAAGGGCAGCGCCTTGCCATCCTGCGCGCGTACGCCCAGCAGATAGGTCCGCGCGTTCGACGCGTTGACGATGCGCAAGCGGTGGATGCGCGTCGACACATCGAGATGCGGGCAGCTGCTGCCGTTGACCTGCACCGTATCGCCGAGCCACCCGTGGACGCGGTCGGTCTCGGTGGGCGCGTAGGAGGGCCCGCGCCGGTCCTGCAGCAGCAGTGCGATTTCGGAGCGCCCCGGCACCAGGTCGAGCTCGCGGCGCAGGCGCTGCTCGTCGGTGTCGTCCACTTCGATCATGCCGAACAGTCCGCGGTACGCTTGACCCGCGGTGAAGCCGTGCGGATGCGGGTGGTACCAGTAGAGCGAGGCGCGATTGCGCACCTCGAAGTCGTAGCTGTAGCGCTCGCCGGGTGCGGCGACGAACGTTCCGCCGCCGTCGTTGTTGGTGTCGACCGCGAGGCCGTGCCAATGAACAATGGTCGGTTCGGCGATGCGGTTGGTGAACGCAACGCGCAACCGCTGTCCCTTGCGCAACAGCAGCGTCGGATTGAGGTAGCGGCGGCCGCGATGCGTGGCCACATAGCCCGCGGTGAGCCTGGGCACGCTCCTGCCAAGCACCGGCGACAGGTCGACTGCCTCCACCGTAAGAACATCGTCGCCTGGCGACAGGCGGCCAAGAAAGCCGTCGACCCCTGGGACGAGCAGCCGGCCACGCGGCTCAGATGCGCATGCGCTATCCGGCGCGGCGCCGCTACGGTCATCCGCCGCCCACGCGGGTCCGAATGCGCAAACTGCGAGCGCGCCGAAGCGCCGGATCACTTCGCGACGATGCATCGCCCGCATTCTACCCGGTGCGCACGCGCACGCAGGTGGTGGACACTAGCGGATCGCCACGCCCCATGGAAGTTCGCCGACGGGAATGTCCGCGATCTTGCGATTGCTCGCGGTGTCGATCACCGCGACCGCGTTGGAACGTCCGCACGCCACGTACAGCTTGCTGCCATCGGCGGTGATCGCCATGTTCCAGGGACGCTTGCCGACGGGAATGCGCGCGATGATCGTATTGCTGGACGTGTCGATGACCTGGACGCTGCCTTCGCCTCCCGAGCTCACATAGACGCGCGTTCCGTTCGGATGCACCGTCACGCCGTTGGAGCGGCTGCCAGCCTTGATGCGCGCGATCACTTCTTGAGTGGCCGTGTCGAACACGTTCACGGTGTCGGCGTTCTCGGCGGCGACGTAAGCGCGGCTGCCGTCGGGCAGAAAGCCGATGCCGCGCGGACGATCGCCGACCTTGACCGATTTCACCACTTCTCCCTTTACCAGATCGACGATGTCGACGCTGTCGGCTTCCTCGCTGCTCGCATAGAGCCACTTGCCGTCGGGACTGAATACCGCGTGCTCGGGATTCTTTCCACGCATCTTGATGCGGCGTTCGACCTTGCCGCTCTGGGTGTCGACCAGCAGCACGAGATCGTTCTCTTCGATGGCGGCAGAGAGCCATTTGCCGTCCGCGGAAAGGTAGATCGCCTCGGGGGAATCGCCGAGTAGAGTACGCTCGATCACCGCGCCGGTGCCGGTATCGATCGTGAGGAGTGCGTTGTTCGCCTGATCGCTGATGTAAAGGCGTTTGCCGTCGGCGGCGAGCGCGATGCCCCGCGGCTTGCCGCCGAGCTTGAACGTAGTCGCGACGCTGTCGGTAGCGGTGTCGATGACAGACACTGAGCCCGACCCTTCGTTGGAGACGTATGCCATCGGTGCCGCCGACGCGGACCCGATCCACGCGCTCAGCAGCAAACAAGACAATCGAAACAGATTTCGCATCGTGGCTAGTCGGTTGGGCGGCCAGTAACGCGCGGCGCAGCAGTTGAAGGAACGCGCACGCGGCGATTGTAGGTCGCAGGTGCGATCGGCTATGCTACACCACTTCTCCGGGCGCCGATTCATGGCCACTCCCTCGATAGCGCAGCCGTTGCACGTGAAGCGCGTCCCGCCACGCCAAGTTGCGCGCGTGCGCTGCTTCGCCTGCGCTGCCAGCCTGCTGCCGGTGCTTGCGTCGGCGCAGAGCGCCGAGCCGCAGCGTCTCGATCCGGTGGTGGTCACGGCAACGCGCACTGACCAGCGCGCCTTCGACCTGCCGGTGTCCATCGACGTGGTCGACGCTCCGCAGATCCAGCAGTACCAGCTGCAGGAAAACCTGTCCGAGTCGCTGGCGCGCGTACCTGGCATCGTCGCGCAGAATCGCGGCAATTACGCACAGGATCTGATGATCTCGGTGCGTGGCTTCGGCGCGCGCGCCAATTTCGGCGTGCGCGGCGTGCGCCTGTATCAGGACGGCATCCCGGCGACGATGCCCGACGGACAGGGACAGACGGGCTCGTTCAGCCTGGTTTCGGCGCGCCGCATCGAAGTCATGCGCGGCCCATTTTCGACGCTGTACGGCAATGCCTCGGGCGGCGTCATCGCGGTGTTCACCGAGGATGGGCCGTCGCCGCCGATCGCGCAGGCGCAGGTCGTCGCGGGAAGCTACGGCACGTCGAATTCCATCGTCAAGGTCGAAGGCGCGTCGCCCACGCTCAACTACGTGCTTGCCGGAAACGTCTTTCACATCGACGGCTATCGCGACCACAGCGAAGCGACGCGTGATCTCGCCAACGCCAAGCTGCGCTTCGCGGTCGGCGATTCCGGCACCGTGACGCTCATCGGCAATTCCCTGTATCAGCCGGAAGCGCAGGATCCGCTCGGTCTGACCAAGGCGCAGTGGTACGCCGATCCACGACAGGCCGATCCGGCGGCGACGCTGTTCGACACACGCAAGACGGTCAACCAGCAGCAGGGCGGTGCTACCTGGGACCAGCAACTCACACAGGACACGACGCTGCGCGTGACTGGTTATGGAGGAACGCGCACGGTACGCCAGTACCTCTCACTCTCCGGCGTAGCGCCGACCTCGTCGGGCGGGGTAACCGATCTCAACAACACCTACGGCGGCGTCGACGCGCGCGTGGCGACGCGCTTCGTCGCCGCGGGCGCGCCGCTGCGTGTCACCGTGGGCGCCACCTACGACACGCAGCATCAGCACCGTCGTGGTTACGTGAATAATTTTGGACAGCTCGGCGATCTGCGTCGCGACGAGCAGGACAACGTGAGCGACAACGACGTTTACGCGCAGGCCGAATGGTCGTTCCCGGCGTTCTCGGTCCTCGGTGGTTTGCGCTA
>DASXBS010000225.1:0-2571 GCA_036491555.1 Casimicrobiaceae bacterium | reverse complement strand
ACGCCAAGTCCCAGCCCTGTTCCCGAGCCTCTATTGTATGAACGTAAACTTCGCGAGGCCGAGCGCGATACCGCCCCACGGCCAGAAAAACCACCCGCTGTGTGGACGGGTATGGGCGCGGACCCGCACGTAATATTCGGTGTTCGCCTCGAGCGCCGAGGTCATCGACAGCGGCACCCGCTCGAAATGGGTCATCCAGCCGCGAACCGAATCCTGGTCGTCGGTCGGTCGAGCGTCCTCGACGCGGCCGTCAAGCGAGCGCGACATCTGATAGCGCCGGGTGAGGTTGTCGAAATGCACGGTCGCGATGATCGAAACCGCCGCCAACGTGCGATCGAAGAGGGGTGCGCCGCGACGAAGCTCGACATCGTACGAGAAGCTGGTCGAGAGGCCACTCTGAATCGCGTCACGGACGTCGGGCGTGAAGCCGTCGTTCAAATCGAACGACACCAGCACCTGTCCGTCGCGTTCGATCGGGGTCACGCGAAGATCCGGCGCCACGGTGTCAGCGCTTGCCACCACGGCCAGCGCCACGACAATCGCAACTGCGCGCAGAATTGAGGAGGAGGGCGTCATTCCTTCGGGTTCAGCAGTTGCTTGAGTTCGTCCGCGAATTCGTTGATGTCACGGAAGTGCCGGTACACGGACGCGAACCGCACATAGGCCACTTTATCAAGCTTCTTGAGCTCTTCCATGACGAACGCACCGACGTCGGATGTCGAAATCTCCTTCTCGGTTCGCTCCTGCAGGGTGGCCTCGACGCGATCGGCGACGGCCTCGAGTGCCGCCACGCTGACGGGGCGCTTCTCGCACGCCTTCAGCATGCCGTTCACCAGTTTCTGTCGATCGAACCGCTCGCGCGTGCCGTCCTTCTTGACCACCATGTACGGGATCTCGTCGATCCGCTCGTAGCTGGTGAATCGCTTGCCGCATTCGAGGCATTCGCGCCGGCGACGGATGACCTCGCCCTCCTTCGACTCGCGTGAATCGACGACTTTGTCGCCGAGGTGACTACAGTAGGGACACTTCATAAATCAGGCCGTCTGTCGCGCCGCGTCATTGGCGAGTTGGCGCATGCTGCTCAAGCCAAGACCCTCGCGCGCCGCAAACAACAGTCCGAGCAGAAGCGACGGGCCAATCGAGAATGCGTGGAGGACGATCGCGGCTCCCACGGCAGCATCGTTGCGCGCGCCGTAGAACGTGGTCACGCCGACGCGAAACGCTTCGTGAAATCCGCCAATCGATCCTGGAGTAGGCACTGCGACGCCGATGACCAGCAACGCGATCAGCAGAAACGTGCCTGTGAACGGGACCGCGAAGCGGAACGCCATCGCCACGGCCCAGATCATCATCGCAATCGACAACCACAACGGCAGCGACCAGGCCAGCGCGCCGAGCAACCGCGACGGACGTCTGACCACGCCGAGGCCAACCGCGAATTTCTCGACCACGCCTGACAGGGCGGCGAACAGCTTGGCCGGGACGATCTGCGCCAAGCGCGCGACAACGCGCGTCAGGCGTGACGGGTCGTCCGCGACCACGAACAGGATCGCCAGGAGGACCAGGGTGCCGGATCCAAAGACGCCGGCGCTCCAGCGGGCCGCGGCAAACGCGCGCGGTTGCTGCAGCGCGAGGTCGCGCCCGAACCCGAAAACATATGTGCTCAACAGGATGACGACGGTAATCACATCGAGCAGTCGCTCAACAATGACAGTTGCCAGCGCGCCCGCTGCGCTGATCGGCCTCGACCCACGACGCGATTGCCGCGCCAGGAAATATGGACGGATAATCTCTCCGGCGCGTGCCGGCAGCAGCGCGCTCGCGGCAAACCCAACCGCCGTCGCGCGAAACGAATTCGCCAGCGACGCACCACCAAGCGGCTCGAGCAGGAATTGCCAGCGGAGCGATCGAATCGCCAGACTCAGCATTGCGCACGATAGCGAGAGCAGCAGCCATCCCGGCCGCGCTTCGAGTACGCCGCGCGCAACGCCCCGCAGATCGACGTTGTTCAGAAACAGCGCGACGAGGCCGACCGCAGCGGCCAACACCGCGATGGCGCGAAGATTGAATCGCATCAGCTTTTGGTGCACCTACTATACCGCCCCGGCTCGGCTTGACCGTTCTCCCGCATCCGTTTGATGTTCAGGCCGTCAGCGGCCCCCGAAACGACGGGGCGTGACCCGGATACAATCTAGCCCAACGTGACCGACGTCAGCTTTTTCTGGCTGGGCGCATTCGTTCTGAATGCCCTGTGGATCGCCTTCTTGCCGACTACCAGCGGCAAGGCCGTCGCCACCTGCGGTGCCGCGGTCTCACTGCTGCTCCTTGTCCGCAGCGTCCGTTCCGCCGGGCATAGACCTGCCGCGGGTAACGTGGCGCTTCTGTGCTTTCTTTTGCCGCTGTTGTCGTTCGCTCGCGGTGTCAAGCTGGCCTTCTGGCGGGTCGACGGTCGCAGCTGCCTGATCATCGGATGGCTGCTGTGCCTGACGGTCCTCGAATACCAGCGATGCAGCAACGAAACGCAATTGCCGCTTCCACGGCGGCGCACCCGGCAGGCCAGTCCCGAAATCA
>DASXBS010000224.1:0-18455 GCA_036491555.1 Casimicrobiaceae bacterium | reverse complement strand
CCACCAAGGGCATCGGACGCTGGTTCTTCGCCGGACAGATTGCTGCGTCGAGCGGATTCATCGCCTACAGCGCACTGCAGGGTGACGCGGTGTTTGTCGCCGGTAACAGCCTGGTGCTGCTGGCCGCCGTCGCGGGCGGCGGGATTCTGTGGTGGAACCGGTCGCATCGCAGCCCTCCTGCAGCCACTGACAACCGCTGAAGCGCTCTCCCACGCGCCGCAGTGGGCGATGCGCACCGCGCATGACCGAAGCGAAGCTGCGCCTCGGAAGGTTCGCCCGACGAGCATCGCGGCACGCCGTCGAGAGCGCTGCCGGCCCCCGTTTGCGCGCTGCCTGGCAATCGTGTACGTTGATGGCGGGGGTGTGCAGGACCCCCGGGACGATCCCTCCAAGACGGTGCCCCGTCCACCTCCTGCCGTACGCCGACCGACGCGGGCAGCATCATCTCTACGCTCGAGACATCGCCGGACATCCGACGCCTGTTCGTGGTACGCGCGCTGCGCGCATTCGCGGACGGATATGTCAGCCTCCTGCTGCCCCTGTATCTGATCGCGCTGGGCCTTACGCCGTTGCAAGTGGGCGTGATCGCCACCGCCACGCTGCTGGGATCGGGGATGCTCACCCTCTGGATAGGCCACCATGCATTTCGCTTTCGCTATCGCACGCTGCTGCTGGCGGCGACGGCGCTGATGGCAGCGACCGGTTTCGCCTTCGCGATGGTGCGCGATTTCTGGCCCCTGCTGCTGATCGCGGCCATCGGCACGCTCAATCCATCGAGCGGCGACGTCAGCATCTTCCTGCCGCTGGAGCAAGCACTCCTCGCACGCCTTGCCAGCGCCCGTGCGCGCACATCGATATTCGCGCGCTACAGCCTGGTCGGCGCGCTTGCGGGCGCGTGCGGCGCGCTGTTCGCAGGATTTCCGGAGATGCTGCACGATGTCGCGCACATCGAAACGCTGACGGCGCTCAAGGGAATGTTCGCGTTTTACGGCGCGCTCGGCCTCGTCGCGGCGCTGGTCTATCGCAGGTTGCCGCCCGCCGCCGGCGTCGAGACCGAAGCTCAGAGCGCGCCCCTGCATCGCTCAAAGCGCATCGTTTATACGCTGGCAGCATTGTTCAGCCTGGATTCATTCGGCAGCGGGTTCATCGTGCAATCGCTGCTCGCACTGTGGCTGTTCCAGCGCTTTCAGCTCTCGATCGCGGTCGCCGGGACCATCTTTTTCTGGACGGGCACCGTCTCGGCGCTCTCGTATCTGGCCGCCGTTCGCATCGCCAACCGTTTCGGACTGATCAACACGATGGTGTTCACGCATCTGCCATCCAGTGCGCTGCTCATCGCGGTGGCGTTTGTGCCGGATCTGGGCTGGGCGATCGTCCTGCTGCTGCTGCGCAGCGCCTTGTCGCAGATGGACGTGCCCACCCGCAATTCTTATGTGATGGCCGTGGTATCTCCGGGCGAGCGCGCGGCTGCAGCGAGCGTCACTGCCGTCGCCAAGAGTCTTTCCTCGTCAATCGGTCCGCTGTTCGCGGGCTACCTGCTGGGCGCGTCGACCTTCGGATGGCCGCTGGTCATCGGTGGGAGCATCAAGATCGTCTATGACCTGCTGCTGCTGGCGACCTTTCGATCGGTTCGTCCTCCGGAAGAAGCTCCGGTTCGATCCGAGCGCTGACTGGTGTAACCTACAAATCGCGTTCTTGAAGCTCGTCTCGCGTCCGTAGTAGTCCCTCGATGTATCTCCTTGTCTCGCCTCACCTACTCGTGAATCAGGCGTTGTCCGATAGCCCCCCGAGCAGCGTCTGCGGAAAATGGTGCATCCGTCGGCGAAACATTCGCCGGCTCGCGTTATCAACACGACGAGGAGATCTGGCATGACGTCCGCGACCAACTCCCTTGAAGTCACCCGCCGCGTGGCCGTGGTCGGCGCGGCTTGCGCGCTTGCGGCCGCACTTTCGTTCGGCGCTTCTGCAGCGAACGCCGACGATTCGAAAGCGACCGCTGCTCAGACGACGCGCACGAGTGCGGCAAAGTCTGCGCCGAGGGCTAATTCGACATCGCACGCCGACCGCGTTGAAACGCGAATACGCGATCTGCACTCGAAGCTCGGCATCACCCCGGCTCAGGAAGATCGGTGGAACGCGCTCGCCCAGGTGATGCGCGAGAACGCGCAGAACCTGGATTCGATCGAGCAGACGCGCCTCGACAATGCGTCGAGGATGACCGCAGTCGAGGACGTTAGGTCATACAGCGAGCTTGCCGATGCGCATGCGCAGGGCTTGAAGAACTTCGTGCCCGCGTTCCAGGCGCTCTATGACAGTTTGTCGCCGGCTCAGCAAAAGAATGCCGATCAGATGTTCCGCGGACGCATGCAGGCACAGGCCGCGACCCGCGGCTCGACGAAGGGCAGCTGAGGCTGCGAGCGACACCCTCCTGACTCGGGTATCCAAAGGAGATCGAGATGAATCGGAACTTACGCACGCACAAGCGAGGGCGTATAAGCATCGTGGCGGCGCTGGCTGCAGCGCTCCCCACGGCCGGCTTCGCCGTTGCGGCGATGGCCGCGGATGGCGACCGCTACGTGCATCACGAGGGTCACTACACTCACCACGCGCCGGAGGTCCGCTATCACGCGGCACCCCATTACACCTACCGAAACTATAACTACCCTCGGGGCTACTACGGCTATCGCTATCATGATCCGTACTACGCGTACGGTCCGCCTCCGGTAGTCTACGACCCGGCGCCCTCGCCAGGCATCAGCTTGTTCTTTGGCTTTTGAGCGTTGGCAGACCTCAAAGGCCGGAACAAGGGGGACGGCGCATTGCGCCGTCCTTTTTTTCACCCTCGATGGTGCACGTTCTTCTTCGCGCGGTTGAAGTAGGCGTCGAATGATGCCATCAGCTGATCCAGGTGCTTCGGGGTGTCCGATCCACTGAGCTCGTGCTCGGAAGCGCCGTTGTCGCTGCACCAGACCCTGCTTCCGCTGGGTGTGGTTCCTCCCTTTCGGGCCGCCTGCAGGTCCTCCAGATAGATGTAGCAGCGCACAAATGGCTCGGGTTTCTCCCAATCGTCGATGGTCGCTTTTTCATCGAGATGGAATCCGCGCTTCTCGAGCGCGGCGAGCGTGTCCAGAAAACGGTGAAAAGCGCGGTCGTCGTATTTCGGATCGTTGCGCCAGAATTGCGTCGACACCAGCACCTTGTCGCTGCCCGCGTTGGTCAGGTACACGTACGAGCGTACGACGCGGTCGGTATCCGTCGCGCTGGGCTGCGCGCCCGCGTGCGGCGCGCAACCCAGGCAAAACGCCAGGGCCAGAGCAGCGCGAACAGAGGTGCCTTTGGGGGTCGGCATTTGAGCTCCTTTGGGTTCTTGGTTGGAGTGGACGTTGGACCGCGTCCCCGCGCGTAAATTCAGGCTACAGCGGCTTCCATTCGCCCACTGCCTGGCGTGCAGCATCATTCAAGGGACGCGCGAGCAGCCCGCTTTGTGAAACGAAGACCTGGTAGCGAGCGCCGTCGCTCATGGGAAGATAAACCGCCGTGCCGTACAAAGCATCGACTCCCGGAACATAGCGCTGCCACAAGCGCAGCGCACGCCAGGTGTCGAAGCGCTCGGGAGGATTGAGAGCCTGCACCGTGCGTACCGCGGTGCGATCGCGCTCGACGTCCGCGTAGCGGCCGCTGATGCGCTCGAGCCGATACGCCGCGTCAAAACCAAGCATGTTGGCGAAAGCAGTCCACTTGAGAATGCGTGCATCGATCTGCCATTCGTCGCCGCGCAGCGCCACGCGTTGACTCGTGCCCGTCGGATAGTCAAGGACGGCATCGAACCGTTGCTCTCCTGTCGCGTTGAAAGCGATCTCCGCCGCTGGTTGCTCGTGAGTCAGGCGATCATAGGTGAGCAGGTCGAGGCCGATGATCGCGACCGCGATGGCGGCGAGGAGCGCGACCAACGACGCTATGCCGTGCATTGCCGATGCGCCGTAGCGTCTTCCGCGCAGGCAACGCGCCGACAGCCGCGTGAAAAGCAAGGCAAGCAGCGCGAACGCGCCCACGACGCCGCCGACGACGAGCCGCGGATCGCCCACGTCAGCGCATCACGGCATCAAACCATCGAGCCGGCATCGCCTCGCCCGCGCACCGGTTCAACCCGACTCGAATGTCCACCCGTTGAGCGGATGTCCGCCACTTTGGATCTGGGCACGAGTGTCGAGCAAGAGCTTTTTAAGGTTCGCGGGCGCGCGCAGATCCTCCATCACGTTGCCTTCGAAGGTGCCGATGATCACATCGTGGTCGCCATAGACGCGAAAGCCGAGTTCCCGGTGGTAATCCTGGAGCTCGGCGACCACATGAAAGGGCGCAAAGGCCCTGCGCACTTTCTCGAGGACATCTTCGCTGGTGAGCCTGATGCTCATCGTACCTCCTTCATCGACTGTCCAACGGTGGCGGAGGCGTTCGCGGTCGTTGTTCCCGGACCCGCTCAGCGCACCCAGTGGCCGGGACGGAATACCCAGCGGCCATTCACCGCGACCCACTCGTCCGGTACGTAATGATAGCCGTGACGGGCGACGATCCAATGGCCCTGCACCCAGACGTGGTGAGCGCCGTTCCAGCGCCAGTAGCCGGGTGCCCACACGTATCCGCCGCGCGGCGGTGGCACCGGCTCCACGAGCACAGCGGGAGGCGGGGTGCCGATGTAGACGGTTGCGCCATGGACGGGAACGACGGCCGTCCCCACCATCGTGCTTGCGACCAGCGCGGCCGCGATCGAAGCCTTCAATTTCATCATCGTTCTCCTGAACAGGTACTCAGCTGCGATAACGCCGCGCGAGGGGCGGCGGCTGACATCGCGTGGTCATGCAAAGGCTGGCGCGAGCGCTGCTCCGGCGAGCCATGCCTTGCCGCGCGCATAGAGCGCGTCGACCTCCGGGCCGGTCAGTTGCGGCATGTCGCGCTTCACCACGTAGCCGAGTTGCGTCTGGATGTACGCGAGGTGCCGGTATCCCTTAGGAAAACCCGCGAGCGCTGCCTGATCGATGACCAGGCGCGCCGACGGATCGACCGGATCGACGCGATCTTTTTCGTAGATCGGCTGGCGCAGCACGACACCCCAGCGACCATCGCGCTTCTCGACGAAGTCGTAAAAGCGTCCCGTGCACACCACGTCGCAGAGCACGCCCTGCACGTCGCCGCGTTGCGAAATCGTCATCTTGGTTTGAGCGATCGCGCGCGGTCCCGCCAGGTCGATCGAGGTCCCGCCCAGAAAATGCAGGATGCTCACACCTCTGGCCCAGCCTTCGCGCGTGACCCGGATGAATTCTTCGGCCGGCCCCTGGAACCACGTCGCCATCATGACGCCGTCGTCATGCCATACCGTGCGAAAGCGCTCCCAGTCGCCGGCGTCGCGCCACAGCGCCCAGTTCTCGATCAGGTCGCGGATTGCGCAGCGCTCGGTGATGTCGCTGTCCATGCGGAATGCCCTCGGCTACTCCTCGCGCGCACGACTATTCACGGCGAGATCATACGCCGGCGCGCAACACCGGCGTACCGGACGTCAACGCAGATACGCGAGCAGCGGCGAGCCAGCCAGGCGCTTCACCAGCGCATCCTCGGCGGCGCGCATCTGGCCAGGCGTCAGCGATTCGAGCCATGCAATCTCACCGCCGACCAGCGTCGCGATCGCCACGCCGTCACGATAGAGCACGCGATTGCTGAGCAGCGCCGGCACCTTCGCGCCCGGCGTGATCACGCCGATCAGGTTCAGCGGATCGGCGCCGCTCACCGACACCAGTACCTGCCCGTCGGCGACGCGGCGCGCATCGCGCAACGCCGTCACCGCTTCGGGAAGCGCGAACTGTTCGCCGGAGACGCCCGCGCAGAAGCGGCCGCCGCGAACGTCGCCACGCGCCTCGAGTCGGCGCAGCACGCGCAGCATGTCGCGCCACGCGGGCAGCCACGCTGCTTCGCGCTGCAGCAAGCGCCAGAACACGACGCCGTAGCGCCTGAGTAGCGCCAAGACGATGTGCTCGACCATGTCGTGATCGGGCTCGTAGTACGCGCGCTTCGGCGCCTCGCCCGCGACGGGCCGCTTGACCAGCGACCATCGCCCGGCGTCCTCGATGCCGAACAGCGGCGCCCGGCGATGGCGTCGGGTCGCGCCGAGGGGCTTGCGCTTTTCCGACGGCGTCAGCAGCGCGCGCAAGCCGGCGAAGCTGTCCGAGGCAACCCATCCTGCAACCACCAGCTCGGCGAGGGCATCCTCGACCTGCGTGCGCAACAATCCCGTGGCAGCGACGATCTCGTCGTAGAACGAGGCTCCGTGCGTGCGCAGCAACTCGACTACGGCCTGCGCGCGCGAGCTCAGCGCTTCTTTCGCCAACGCGGGTGGAGGCGCGGCGCGCGTCCACGGTGCGGCGCTGCGCCGCGGCAACAGCGTGACCGGCGTCGTGCGTATCGGGCCGCGGCCGCTGGGTCCGCGTCCGCCCGCGCCCGCGTTCGCTGCGTGGCTCAGCCGCGTCCAGATGACGCGTCCGGAAAGACACAGATCGTCCAGCCAGGTGAATTCGTAATCCTCCAGCCGCGCCGGAAGGATGTCCGATTCCCACGACACGGCGGGCGCCTCGAATCCCTGAAGCTGCGTGATGATCGCATCGAGTGCGTCGGGCCCCTGCCGCTGCTCGCCCGGCGTCAGATGCTGCCAGCGAAACAGGAAGCGCATGAAATCCTTGCTCGATACCGGCTCGATCTCCTGGCGCAACCGCTTGACCGTATAGCGATGGATGCGCGCGAGCAGCGCGCGATCGCACCATTCGGTTTGCGCCGCGCCCGGGATGAACAGTCCGCTCATGACCACGCCTTCGCCGGCGAGCCTCGCCAGCACGGCATCGACTTCGCTCGCCGAAACGTTCATCGACAGCGCGATCGCGTCGGCCGTCACCGGTCCGAGCCCTTCCATGCGCCCGCGCACGATCTCGAGCAACGCATCGTCGCGCAACCATGTCTTCTGCGCGAATTCGGCGGGCGCCTCGATCGGCGGCTCGAGGCGGGCGTCCGGATACACGGCGGCGAACTGGGGCAGACGCTCCGCGGGTACCCACAGCGCGAGTTCGCTGCTCCGCTCACCGTCCACGCGATGTAGATCGTCGCCGCGGGGCGCGAGGTGCGTCACCCGACGCTGCTTCGCGAGATCGGCCAGCAGTCCTTCCCACGCTGGTTGCTTCGCGAGCTCGTCGCGCGTGATGAAGCCGAGTCCCAGCAGCGCGTCGTGCAGCTCGTCCGCGCTCTCGGCTTCGGGCCACGCCTCGGTGCGCACGCGCTCGATCGCCGCGATGTCGAGACGGCCGATATCAGCCGCGCTGGCGTCGTCGAGCCAGCGCCGGCTCATCACCGCCTGCGCGCGGCGCTCCTCGAGCGGCGCATCGTCGAGATAGGCATACGGACGCGCGGTGAGAATCTCCAGCGCCAGAGGCGAAGGTTCGGTGAGGTCGCGCGCCACCACCTTGATGTTCCCGTTTTCGATATCGGCAAGCAGGTGCTCCAGCCCGTCGATATCCATCGCCTCGTAGAGGCAGTCGTGAACCGCCTGCGCAACCAGCGGATGATCCGGAATCTCGCGATCGCCGACAACATTCTCCGCGCATGCGATCTGGTCCGGGAATACCGCCGCCATCAGGTCTTCGGCACGCATGCGCTGAAGCGGCGCCGGAACCTTCTTGCCGCCGCGAAAGCGCGGCAGCGCGAGCGAGGTGCCGGCGATCCAGCGCCAGCGCACGCCGAACATCGGTGCGACCAGCATTGCCTGGACGAGAAGCGGCCGAACCGTCTTCGCGTTCAGGTAGCGGGCGACACTGTCGAGGGGAAAGCTGTGGCTGGTGGATAACGAGAGCACGATGGCGTCCTCGGTGGCCGCGGCCTGCAGTTCGAAGTTGAACTTCACGCAAAAGCGCTTGCGTAGCGCGAGCCCCCATGCGCGGTTGATGCGGCTGCCGAAGGGTGAGTGGACCACCAGTTGCATGCCGCCCGACTCGTCGAAAAAACGCTCGAACACGATGACCTGCTGCGTGGGCAGCACGCCGAGCGCCGTCTTGGCAGTGGCCAGGTAGTCGATCACCTGGCTGGCGACGGGCGATGACAGCCCGACGTCGTGCATCAGCTGTTCGAACGCGTCCTGCTTGCCCGCCGGCTGGTCGAGCCTATAGGAGATTTCGTCGCGAAGTCGCGACACCGCGTGCGATAGCTCAGCTGTTCGCGCAGGCGCTTCGCCGAGCCAGAACGGAATCGTCGGCGGCTGCCCATGCGCATCGTCGACGCGCACCCTGCCCGCCTCGACGCGAAGAATGCGATAAGAACTGTTGCCGAGCTGGAAAATGTCGCCGGCGAGGCTTTCCACCGCGAAGTCCTCGTTGACGGTGCCGACGAGCTGGCCGGCGGGCTCGAGCACCACGTCATAGTCGGCGCTGTCGGGAATCGCCCCGCCCGAGGTGAGCGCGGTGAGCCGTGCACCGCGGCGCGCGCGCAGCACGCCATTGACTGCATCGCGATGCACGTACGCGGCGCGATGGCCGTGCCGTGTGCTGAAGCCTTCGGCGAGCGAGCGCACGACGCTGAGGAACTCGTCGCGTGTGAGATCCCTGTAGGAATACGCCCGGCGCACGAGATCGAACAGCGCCTCTTCGGTCCAGTCCTGCGCTGCGACCTCGGCAACGATCTGCTGCGACAGTACGTCGAGCGGCTTGGGCGGAATCATCAACCGATCGAGCTCGCCGCGGCGTACAGCATCGAGCAGCGCGGTGCATTCGATCAGCTCGTCGCGCGACAGCGGAAAAATGCGCGCTTTGGGCACGCCTCCGACCTGGTGGCTGGCGCGTCCCGCGCGCTGCAGGAAGGTCGCGATCGAGCGCGGCGACCCGAGCTGGCACACCAGCTCGACATCGCCGATGTCGATGCCGAGCTCCAGTGACGCCGTCGCGACCAGCACCTTGAGCTCGCCTGACTTGAGGCGTTGCTCGGCCTTGAGACGAAGCTCCTTCGCCATGCTGCCGTGATGCGCGGTGACGTGCTCGGGGCCAAGCCGATCTGACAGGTGCCGGGCGGCGCGCTCGGCCATGCGCCTCGTATTGACGAAGACCAGCGTCGTGCGGTGGCTGAGCGCAAGCTCGGCCAGTCGAGCGTAGACCTCATCCCAGACCTCGTGCGACATCACTGCCTGCAGTGGCGACGACGGCACCTCGATCGCGAGATCGCGCGCGCGGACGTGACCTGCATCGACGATCACGCAGTCGGACGGCGTGGTCGGCTGATCTCCGGCGCGCTCGCCTACCAGGAAGCGCGCGATGTCCTCGATGGGCTTTTGCGTCGCCGACAACCCGATGCGCACTGGCGGCTTAGGCGTCAGTGCCGCCAGTCGCTCCAGCGACAGCGCGAGATGGCTGCCGCGCTTGTTGCCGGCCAGCGCATGGATTTCGTCGACGATGACGGTGCGCGTCGTGGCCAGCATCGTTCTGCCCGATTCGGAGCCGAGCAGCACGTAAAGCGACTCCGGCGTCGTGACCACGATGTGCGGAGGGCGCTTGCGCATCCCCGCGCGCTCCGATTGCGGCGTATCGCCGGTGCGAACCAGCGTGCGGATCTCGACATCGGGCAGTCCCATCGCAGCGAGCTCCTCGCGGATGCCGGCGATGGGCGCGGAGAGATTTTTCTGGATGTCGTTGGACAGCGCCTTGAGCGGCGAGACGTAGACCACGTGCGTCTCATCCGGCAGCGGCGTCTCGAGCCCGCGGCGGACGAGGTGGTCGATGGCTGCCAGAAACGCCGCCAGCGTCTTGCCGGACCCGGTCGGCGCGGCCACCAGCACGTTGCGTCCGGCCTGGATCGCCGGCCAGGCTCGCGCCTGCGGCTCCGTGGGCGCGGCGAATTGCTTGCGGAACCAGTGCTCGACGGCGGGGTGGAAGGTGGTGTCGGAGGTCATGCGGTCACGGGGGAACAGCGTTATTAGATAGGGTCTGTGCCGGAAAGTGCAAGCGGCGGCCGAATTTTGTACAGCCGTGCAATTTAGCGGAGTCCTTGCGCGATATCAAAGCGTCGCCAGAGGTCGGGGGTAAGCTCCCTGCGTCCAGCTCTACGGTTAGGGAATGCAGAAAGTCAGCGACATTATGACGGCGGAAGTCATTTCGGTCCGCCCCTCGGATACTATCGCCCAGGCGATCCAGCTCATGCCGCAGAACCGTGTCAGTGGGCTCCCGGTCATCGACGACGCTGGCGAGCTGTGCGGAATCGTTTCCGAGGGCGATCTGCTGCGCCGCGCCGAGACCAGCACCGCGAGACGCCGCGCGCGTTGGCTCGAACTCCTGCTGCCCCCGGGCCGGCTCGCGGACGAATACGTGCATATCCATGGGCGGCGCATCGACGAAGTCATGACCGACAAAGTGGCGACGGTGACGGAAGACGTCGCTGTCGAGACCGTGGTGACGATGATGGAGCAATCCGGCATCAAGCGCGTCCCCGTCGTGCGCGGCGGCAAGGTCGTTGGCATAGTGACCAGGGCCAATCTGTTGCAGGCGCTCGCTGCCTTTGGCGAGACCATGTCGGGCTCGACCGGTTCCGACGCGACGATCCGCCGTCGCATTCTCGACGAGGTGGCGCGCGAGCCGTGGGGTCCTCGCTATGGCTTCAACGTAATCGTTCACGATGGCAAGGTTGACCTGTGGGGGACGCTCTTCGACGAACGCGAGCGCAAGGCGCTGCGCGTGGTCGTGGAAAATATTCCGGGGGTGAAGGAAATTCACGACCACATGATCTGGGTAGAACCGCTTTCCGGCGCCGTGCTCAGCGCCCCCGACGAGTCGCGGTCCGCAGACGCTTGAGGTTGGGCGGTTGACACACGTCAACGCCACGGTCGTCGAAACGACGCAGCATCTGACCATCGGCCGGCAATGGGTTCGATCCCGTCGCCGATAAACCTCTACTTTCATCGCACTCTCTCGACCCGAAGCGGAGCAACGACCGTGTTCAAGCGAATCCTCGTGGCAACCGACGGCAGCCCGACATCGAACCGCGGCCTCAAGATCGCACTCGCGCTGGCGAAGGAACAGAACTCCACGCTCTACGTCGTGCATGTGGTCGACGACATGGCGATCGCCCTCGGACTCGACGGCGGCGTCTACGTTCCCGCGGACTACGTCGAGGGGCTCGTCGAGCGCCTGCGCAGCGGTGGGCGCAAGGTTCTCGCGGCCGCGCAGAAGCTGGCGCAAAAGGAGGGACAGGCGATCAAGCCGCTGCTGGCCGAGACGCTCGGTCGCAGCGTCGCGCAGGCGATTCTCGCCGAAGTGAAAAAGTCACGCGCCGACCTCATCGTGCTCGGCACGCACGGACGCAGGGGTTTGAGTCGCCTGGTCATGGGAAGCGACGCCGAGGCCGTGCTACGGGAGACGGGCGTCCCGGTGTTGCTGGTGCGATCGGCTTCGAACAAGCGCGCGTCCAGAGCGCGTTAGGCGCTCTCAGACGGTCAGAACGGCGGCACCGCTGATCGCCCCCTCGCGCAGCGCCGCGAGTGCCTCGTTGGCCTGCGCCAGCGGAAAGGGGATGACCGCGGTCCGCACGGGTACGCGCTGCGCGAGCTCGATGAATTCACGGGCATCGCGCCGGGTGAGATTCGCAACCGAGCACACGCGTCGCTCTCCCCACAGGATCTCGTATGGAAACTGTGGGATGTCGCTCATGTGGATGCCAGCGCATACGACGATGCCGCCTTTACACACGTCGCGCAGCGCCTTCGGGACCAGCGCACCCACCGGCGCGAGCAGGATGGCCGCATCGAGCTCCGCCGGCGTGGCTTCATCGCTACCGCCTGCCCATGCGGCACCCAGCTCTCGCGCGAACGACTGTGCCGTCGAATCGCCGGCGCGCGTAAAGGCAAAGGTTTCGCGCCCTTCGTGATACGCCAGCTGGGCGATGATGTGTGCGGCTGCACCGAATCCGTAGATCCCCAGACGTCGCGCATCGCCTGTTTTGCGCAGGGCGCGATACCCGATCAATCCTGCGCACATCCACGGCGCGAGCTCGATGTCGGAAAACCCGTCGGGTAGACGAAAGCAATAGCGGCTGTCGGCCACGACCAAGTCGGCGTAGCCGCCATCGACGGTGTAGCCCGTAAATTGCGGTGCATCGCAAAGATTCTCCTGCCCCGATCGGCAGTATCGGCACACTCCGCAGGTCGATGCCAGCCATGGAATGCCGACGCGGTCTCCTGCTGCGAACTCATCGACGCCCCCTCCCGTGGAGAGCACGGTTCCCACGACTTCGTGTCCCGGGATGACGGGCGAGCGGGCGTGCGGCAATTCGCCATCGACGACGTGAAGATCGGTGCGGCAAACGCCGCAGGCGTGAACGCGAACGACGATTTGCCCGGGACCGGCCTTGGGGTCGTCGCGCTCGACTGGCATCAGCGGGCTGCGCACGCTTCGAAGTTCCATGGCCCGCATGGCGTCGTTCCGCTATCGAATTCCGGCGTCGGACGCGCGAGCGATGAAAGGCGCGCTGCAGCGTGTCAGGAGCGCCGCGCCTCCGGACCGACGCCGATGGGAGGAGGTGCGAGGTTGACGATGCGCGTGAAAAGCGCATCGAATTGGCGCCCCGATTCCGCGCCCAGCATCGGATCGGCATGTCCGGCGAATGCCTCGTCGATGGTTTTCCAATCGTCTTCGGTAAGATACTGTTGCGCGAGCGGAAGCACCTGCTTCTCCTCAACACGCATGTGTTCCCAGTGGAAGTCGGCATACGCCTCCACCGCGGCGAGAAAATTCGAAAACTCCGCAGGTCCACCCTGCTGGTAGCGCGCCAGCGCCTGCTCGAGCATGCGGATTTTTTCCGCGCCCGCACGATGCTCCACCTCGAGCCCGTCGAGCAGCGGCGCTGCCTCGGGGCGACGTCGCCTCAGTGCACGAAAAAGGTATCGGTCTTCCTTCGGGTGGTGGTAGCGTTCCGGAAACGCGTCGATGTAATAGATCATCGCCCCCAGCACCTCGAAATTCGGCTTGCTGCGGGCATCGCGGATGTCGTGCACGAGGTAGAGCATGCCGTGAAGCACCGCCGCCAGCGACCGGTGCTCGTCGAGAATCGTGCGGACTGCCTGCATGGATGGTCCCCTGCGCGTGGTCGCGGAAGTTCGCGACGGGACGGACGCAGCGCATATTAGCTCGGCACATGCGACGCGCCTTGACCCAAATCAATACCGCGCGATACGCGCTCAGAAGTCACGAAGCTATACTGGCCCATCTTCATCACGCAGGCAAGCACATGAGCCACTACCATTGCGTCGTCTGGATAGATCACCGCGAAGCGCACGTCATCGAGTTCAATCCTAACGACGCCGAAGCTAGTGTGATTCATCCGAAATCGAAGCACGAGCACCTGCACCACAAGCAAGGCGTTGTGGGATCCGGCAAAGCTCCGCAGGATCACGCGTACTACCAGGCGGTATGCGACGCTATCCGCGATGCCGGCGAGATACTCATCGTGGGCCCGTCGACTGCGAAGATCGAGCTGTTCAAGCACATGCAGGCGCATGCACCGGCTGTCGCAGCCCGCGTCGTCAGCCTCGAGACGGTAGACCATCCGACCGACGGCGAGCTGCTGAAATTCGCGCGGCGCCATTTCGACGCGGACGACCGGCTGCGCTCGCAAACCTGAGATCGCCGCGAGTCCGTCGCGTCCAGCGGCCTCATGTCCTCGGCGGCCGGGGTGCGAACCGTAAATGGATGTTCTTTTCCTGCGTGAACGAAAGTAATTCCTCGAGGCATTCCTCGCGTCCCACGCCCGACTGCTTTATGCCCCCGAAGGGTGCGCCCAGGAAATGGCGGCCGACCTCGTTCACCCAGACGTAGCCCGCCTGCGCGGCGCTCGCCGTGCGCAATGCCGCATTGAGGTCGTTGGTCCAGATGGAGCAGGTGAGTCCCATCTCGACCGCGTTGACGTCGCGCATCATGGCGGCTTCGTCGGTCCACTTCAGCACCGAAAGCACCGGCCCGAAGATTTCCTCGCGCGCAATCGTCATCGCCGGCGTGACATCGGCGAAAACCGTCGGATCGACGAACAGCCCGCCTGCCAGCTCGGACGCCTGCGGTGAGCTGCCGCCGCACACCAGCGTCGCGCCCTCCTTCGTTGCGCTCGCGATGTAGCCGAGGACGCGGTCGTACTGGGCGCGGCTGCTGATCGCGCCCATGGTCGTCTCCCACATATGCGGCCTGCCCGGACGGAATGCGCCGATTCTCGCCTTGAGCTCATTGAGCACCGCGTCGTGGATGGTGCCGTGCAGAAAAACGCGGCTGGTCGATCCGCACGACTGCCCGCACCACGCGAAGTTCATGCCTGCGATCATCGCGTCGGCCACCGTCGCCGGATCGGCGTCGGCGAACGCGATCAGCGCGTTCTTGCCGCCAAGCTCGAGCAGCACCGGCTTGAGGGTATCCGAAGCGCTGCGCATTACTGCGCGTCCGGCGGCGACGCTGCCGATCAGCGCGACCTTGGCGACGTGCGGATGGACCACCAGTGCCGCGCCGGTTTCTCGGCCCTGACCCGTGACCACGTTGAAGACACCCGGCGGAAAGACGTCGGCGACGAGTTCGGCCAATCGCAGCGCCGAGAGCGGGGCCTGCTCGGGCGGTTTCACGACGATGGTGTTGCCCGCGGCCAGCGGTGCCGCCGACTTGCCGGCAGCGAACATGAATGGATGATTGAAAGGGATGATGCGGGCGACGACGCCGAGCGGCTCGCGAACCGACACGTTCATGCGATCGGAGCCCATCGGAATCGATGCGCCCTTCATCTCGGTGACCAGTCCGGCGAAAAAATCGATTTGCGCCGCCGCGATCTCGGCGTCCCCCAGCATCGCGCGCACCGGGTTGCCGCAATCGATGGCGTCGAGCATCGCCAGCTCGCGCGTGTTGTCGCGAACGATCTCAGCGAAGCGGCGCAGCGCCTTGGCGCGCTCTAGCGGCGGCGTGTCCCGCCAGGCGGGAAAGGCTTGGTGCGCGCTGGCGACGGCAGCATCGACGTCGGCGTCTGCGCCGTCAGCCGCCTTGCCCAGCGCCTCGCCGGTGCCCGGGCTCGTGAGCTCGAAATAGCGTCCGGACAGCGGAGCATGCCAGGCGCCGCCGTAGAACAGGTCGCGATGCGACGGAAGGAGCGTGAGGTCTGCCCCCGCAGAAACGTCGGCAGTTGCTTGCGGCGTGTCGAGTTTGCGCATGCCGCATGGTAGTCGACGCCGAGCGCGCGTGAAAGTGCGTGCGCTGCTCGCGGGCACGGTGCGCGCGGCCGCGGCCCGAGCGTGCGTCGCAATGCTGCCGGCGCGCACCCTGATCGCTCTACTCCGCTAGCACCTCGCCCGAGCCGCCCATTTCCTTCGGCAGGTCCTTCATCTTGGGGAGGCCGTCCTTCATTCGCAGCACGGTTTCGCCGTAGTTCACGTGAACCTTCGGGTCGTGTCGGTAGCTGGGAATCGTCGCCGCGTAAACGTCGACCAGGTTCCACATCGGGTGATCGGTCATGAGGTGACCGCCGCAGGTCTTGCAGAACTTGCGGTGGCTCTTTTCGGTCTTGTAATACGTGCCGATGTTGCCTTCACCCTTGGTGACCTTCACCGATTCCGGTTTCCACAGACTGAACGCGTTGACCGGCGCGGCGGCCCAGCTCCGGCACGACGCGCAGTGGCAGTAACCGGCCGCCGCGGGCTCGCCGGTCACGGCGAGTTCGACAGCGCCACAGAAGCAGCTTCCCTTGTAAGTCTCGGCCATGGTTTCTCCGTTGTTCTCAGTTGTCATGTCACGTCCGAGGGGTACGCGCCCCGGCGCGGCTCAACTCTGCGCGCCGGACTTCACGCGCTTCGCGCGTGGGGCTGGCACGTCCGGCATCTCGCACATCGTCGCGACATGCGCATCGTCGTCAGGGGTGGTTGCGTGCTTCCTCAAAGGCAAAACGTTAACCGGATTGGTTTCGGTTGTCACTGCATAGGCCGCCGAAACCAGGCTTGGGTCGATGCTTCCCATCTCGAACTCTGCGGGCAGCACGACCAGCGCGGTCAGGGTGAGCGCTGTCATTGCGAACGCCGCCAACCCCAGTGCCAAACGCGGCGTGCTCGGTACGTAGTCATTCATGCTCGATTCCTTGACGTTGACCCGATGTCCGGGTGGACACCGAACTTTAGCCAGGGAATGCAACAGCAGGACGTCAGCCGATACTGCCTTTTGTATCGTATGTTTCGAGCATCCCAGGTGTCCTTACTCCCGTGCCGGCGGCTTGCCCGATATCGAAGCCAGCTCGGAGACGACGCGCCGAACCTCGCCCGGCAGAAACGGCTTTTCGATCACGGGACGGCCGCTTTCGGAGACGAACTCGCGTAAGTTCGACGCCAGCGTGTCGCCCGTCACGAACACGACGCGGCCGCCGTGGCCGGGCCAGCGCTGCTCGATTTCGTGATATAGCGCGCGTCCATCGAGATCGGGCATGCGCATGTCGGTGAGGATCACGTCGAAACTCTCGCTCGCCAACCGGGCCAGCGCCTCGCGTCCCGACGCCACCGTCACCACGCGATGACGCGCACCGGTCAGGATTTCGGCAAGCGTCTCGCGGATCTCCGTCTCATCGTCCACGATTAGCACCGAGCGCCGACCGCTGCTCAGCCTGGCCTGGGGTGGCTCGTCGGCTACGACGGTCCCCACCTTGCCAACCGGCAGTGAGACCACGAACACCGCGCCACCTTCGGAAGGACACGTCACCTTCAGCGTTCCACCATGCGCTTCGACGATGCCCAGGCTTACGGCGAGTCCGACGCCGAGGCCGATCCCGGTCGGTTTGGTAGTGAAATACGGGTCGAACACGCGTGCGCGAAGATGCGCCGGGATGCCGGGTCCGTTGTCGGCCACGGTGATGCAAATCTGGTCGGTACGCGCGTCGAAACGGCTGCTCACGCGTATGCGGCGCGGCGGGGGCTGGTCCTGCAGCGACTGTTGCGCGTTGATGATGAGATTGAGCATGACCTGGTGCAGCTGGTCGGCATCGGCGAGGATCGGTGGAATGTCGCCGGCAAGGTCCAGAGTCACCTCGATGCTGCTGGTGCGGATGGCGTAGCCGGCGATGTCGAGCGCGGCGGTCACCACCTCGTTCACGGCCACCTGCCCGCGCGCCGGTTGCTGTTGCCGCGCCATCGCGAGAAAGGTGCGCACGATGCGCGCGCAACGCTCGGCTGCGGTGCGTATCTTGAGTGCGGCTGCCTGCGTCGCAGGGCCGCCCTGTTCCTCGAGCAGCACCGCACGCGCGACTACCACCGAGAGCGGGTTGTTGAGCTCGTGCGAGACGCCCGCGAGCAGCGAGCCCAGGGCGGCGAGCTTTTCGCGCTGGTACAGCGATTCGCGCTGCCGGGCGAGCTCTTCTGCCGAGCGCTTTTTATCGGTGATGTCGCGCGCGATGGTCAGCACGTGCGGCTTGCCCTGGTATTGCATCGGAATGCCGTGCACTTCGAGCTCGAGCGCGGATCCGTCCTTGCGCAACTCGGTCACCTCGGAATGCAGCGATTCACCGGCGGCGACCGCGCGCAGGAACTCGGGGCGGAACGACGGGCCGCTCCAGCTCCCCGCCATCAGCACCGAGAATTCGCCGTCGCCATAGCCGTACATGCGCCACAGCGCGGGGTTGGTATCCACGATCTCGCCCGCGGCGTTCCACAGCGCCAGCCCGTCGATCGATGCATTGAACATGGCGTGGTACTGCTCCTCGCTCGCGCGCAGCGCCGCCTCGGCGATCTTGCGGCCGGTGATGTCGCGAGCGAGCGCCAGGACGCGATCCTGTCCACCGATCGTCACCCGCCTGACGAACACTTCATGCCAGCGCAGGCTTCCGTCCTTGCTTTTTCCGTGCCATTCCACCCGTAGTTGCTCGCCGTTGAATGCGCGCGCGATGAGCGCCGTCGCGTCCTGCTGGGTGTATGGACGTTCGCCGGTACCCAGCGCGCCGACGTCGATGCGACGGAACTCCTCGCGGGTATAACCGAAGGTCGCGCACGCCCTGCGGTTGACATCGATGATCGCGCCCGTGGTGTCGTGGACGAAAATCGCATCCTCGGCAGCGTCGAATATCTCGCGGTAGCTCGCTTCCGAGAGACGCAATGCCTCCGCCGAGCGCTGGCGCTCGCCGATGTCGGCGGAGATGGCGAGCGCCATGGCATCGAATGCGCGACTCAAACGCCCGAGCTCGTCGTTGCCTCTGAGGTCACTGCGCGCCGTCAGATTTCCCGAGGCAAGCTGCTCGGCGGCATGCACCAGGCGCGCGGTGCGCCGCGTCAGAAGAAAGTGAAACACCAGCCACATCGCGAGCGCCAGTGCGGTGACCCATCCCGCCCAATAAAGCGATTGCTGCAGCACCTGGGCGCGCGCTTCGAGCTTGTAGCGCTTGAGGTCGTAGGCGAGGAA